>CAIMXI010000248.1 GCA_903845365.1 uncultured Geobacteraceae bacterium
GACCTCAGAGCACTTACTGCCAATAGCCTCTGTTCGCGGTATACCAGTAATGCTCTCTGCGGCTCGATTGAACGATGTAATGCGCCAGTCTAAATCCACGGTAAAAACACCGTCAGAAATGCTTTCCAGAATGGCTTCACTTGGGCTGAATGTAATACTACGGCCTGTGCTTTTGCGAATGCTCATGCTGTCCTTTCCAACGTACCTGCTTCGCGATCTTTATTCTGCAAAATTCCGACTAAAACAATAACAGAAAAAACGGTAATGTCACGGTAACAATAGAGATGCCTTCTTTTGGCTGTTTCTCCTTTATCAGGTCCAAAAATAGCCATGTTCAGCCAGCCAAGCGTTGCTGGCAACTGCCGTGTTAGCTGGCTTTTGGCAATACGCCAGCAAGTCTGCCAATGTATCAATATCGCGGCACGGTTCAAGTAGCTTGACACGCAATCCGCATTCTGCGCACCTTTCCATAGTAGCAGATAACACATATTCTCTGCTCCACTCAATGTCCTGGAAAATCCGCCCGATAAACTGCCTGATTTTTATTGCGATTGCACAATATCCGCCGTCAAGCGCCGGAACAATTGCCACATCAAATGTTTCAAGGGCGAACATTGCAGATTTTAGCAGTTCTGAATCGATACCGGGAATATCGCTGCCAAACAGGACAACACGCTGTAACCCTTTAGCAAATAGAAGTTCGAAGGCAGCGGCCATCCTCACGCCGATTGTTCCGTCAGGCTGTGCAAATGTGCCATTCACTCCATTTAGCCATTCTGCTGGCAGTTCGTCCTCCTTCGCTCCATCGTGAAAAAGGTGCAGGGGCACACCGCTGTCAGCAGCAGCATTCAGAGCATCTCGCACCATTGATCGATAGAAAGCGCACGCTTGTTCATGACCAATTTCTCGAGCAAGCCGGGTTTTTACCCGGCCTGTAAGCGGCTTCCTCACAAACAGCGCAACAGCAGTTCCAGCGCCTGCACCACTCCGGTCAAGAACCATAAACAATGGAGCCAATCGCTTCCTTTGTCATCGCTATAGATTTTTTATAAATCCTCGGCACGCGCTTACTTATACCACAGAAAATAGTATATGGAATAGTATCTGCCAAAGCGGCCAACTCCTCTGCATGGATGCAACCACCTTTTTCGTCAATTCCCATCAATGTAACGGTATCTCCAACAGAAACCCCTTTAATTCCGGTAACATCAACCATAATCCAGTCCATACAGACGGTTCCTGCCACTTTTGCCCGCTCACCACGGACCAATACCTCCCCCTTATTGCTGAGTTGACGCGGATAACCATCCGCATAACCGATGGGTACAGTCGCTATGAGTGTTCGACCAGCAGCAGTAAATCTGCGTGCATAACTGATCGTGGTTCCGTTTTCTACCCATTTAAGCGTGGCAATACGGCTTTTCAGGTGCATAACAGGTTTAAAATCAAGCTTTTCTTGGAAATTCGCAGATAGGAGGGCGCCATACAAAGTAATACCAGGTCTTATCAGATTAGATCCCGTAACATCACAGAGAATAGCGGCTGCACTATTGGCGATGTGAATATAACGAGGCGTAAAACCGGCCATTCGTGTTTCGGCAACCGTCCAGGCAAAACGCTCACTTTGTTGTCTAGTAAAATTCTGTCCCGATTCATCGAGTTCGTCGGCAGACGCAAAATGCGAAAAGACACCTTCAAGTACAACGTGTTCCAATTTTCTAAGTTCAACAAGAAAAAAGGGGACTTCATTATACGGAACGCCTAAACGCCCCATACCTGTATCAACTTTTAGATGCAACTGCGCTCTACGAAATTGCCTGTCGATTGAAGCGGCATGATTTATTGCTTTAGCCTGTTCGAGGGTGAACACAGTTGTCGAGATATTATAGCCAATGCATGTTCTTTCCTGTCCAGGGTATAGACCACCTAAAATAAGGATGGGTTTGTCAATACCGCTTTTGCGTAGCTGAATTCCTTCTGCCAGAAATGCGACTCCAAAAGAGTTAACCCCTAGTGTTTCAAGCTCACTACAAATATTCATAAAACCGTGACCATAGGCGTCCGCCTTCACCACCGCCATTATTTCTGTACCGGGAGGAATTTTTGAGCGGATTAGCTCATAATTGTGTTTAAGAGCAAAAAGATCAATTTCAGCAAATGTAGGTCGTCCATCGTACAAAGCAGTATTTCCTCAATTTTTATTATTCAGATAAATGAGCAACGCAGCCAGCAGAGCGCAGCCGGCAGTAATGCTCACTACTAGTCGCCAACTCACATTTGCGCCTGCTTCATCGGTTGTATCAATTTCAGCCATAATTTGTCTGGATTCCTCAACAATCAACTTTCTGTTGAGACTGTGGAAAATTGCATGAAAACGGAGACGGAGCGCAGCCAGCCGTTTTTCAGATTGACCGGTATCAATCCCCTGGCTCTTCAAAATCTTTATTTTTTTTTCAATGGCTATGAACATTGTGTCTAGTTTTGACATGGTTCTTCGTATGCGGCGGGCATCATTAAAGGAGTGGCACGTTGAACAGCTCTTTTTATTGATAAGATCGAGAGAGGCTCTCACCACATTGTGACTGCCGTGACAGGTAACACAGGTAGGTCCACCGCGACCCGCATGATCACTTCTCAAATGTTGATCGGCAACCATAATATGGCAACCACC
>CAIMXI010000249.1 GCA_903845365.1 uncultured Geobacteraceae bacterium
CTTAAACTAAGGCCTGGCTGAAATTGGAGATTGATTTTTTTCATGTTGTATCCTCCTGTTTTTTAATATCAGAAGAATATCACACGAGTAAGACAGAATAAGTCATTTACTAATCAAGCGGCGAATTAGAACTAATCAGGTGAAACAATGGAGGAGTCAGGAAATGAGTAGAACAGTGAAAAACACCATAATTTTGCCGATGGGTAGTCAGGTAAAATCGGAAGCGGTACAAACCATCGTGGAACGTATGGGAATAACCAAAGCAGCACTGTTTTTACGTGAAACGATGTCGCAGCAAACAGATTATCTTGAGTTGAAAGATGCATTGTTCACCTAAGCATCCGCTGCCGAAGTGTATGCCGCAGTCAAGGCAAAATGATTAACCGCCGATAACAGCGGAAGCACGCCGATAAAGTCAAAACAAACAAGAAGTTCAAAGCACAGATTCGAAAGTTTTTCTCTTCGTAACTCGACGTAACTCGGCGGTTACCTGTTGTTTTTCCTCACTCTTTACCCTCACTTCTCAATCAAGAGTCCTCCCCCAGCTCCCGAAACAGCTCATCATAGTCATCAGTCACCTTGTCCCAGGTGCGCCGATTGACAGTGGCCTTGAAAGTGAATTGGCACACATCCTGTTACCCAAAAAAAAATGGCAGAAAGTCAAACCTGACCCCACCGATTTCGCGCAACAACGCAAACCTGACACCGTTTTTTCCTCTCTCCTTGATGTTTGGCATTTAAACTGGGACAGAAAAGTCATAGAGGGTTTCAGGATCAATGTCTATATTTCCAGGCCAAACCACCGTACCGTTCTCGACAAACGCACCAAAGAAGGTATTACCAGATTTAAGTCGCACCCATGGCTTCTGATCAATGTATTTGCCCATATTGAAACAGCGACGCTCACCATTTTCAAATTCAAGCAATAATTCAAAATCTGGTTTAACGGTTACATGAACCACATCAAGCAACATGATTGGGCTCCTTTACTTGAGCGGATCTATCCGAAAAGGTTCGATGCCTTCTTTTGCAAGTTCCCAATCCGCTAGCAATTCATCTCTGTGTAAATCTATACATCACTGAGCCATTCGCATCTGTCGAACTGGCAAGTCACCCGCAAGCAAAGCACCATCCTCAATTGAAATTGACGCACTGCTTCTCTGATAGCGAACATGAATATGCAGGAAGATGATGTTTTTCATTTATCTCAAAAAACATTGAAACAATGATCCCATAAAACATACTGATTGTTGGCATGACGCCTCCTCTGGCAACAGTTTAGTGAAGGGTAACATTCGGGGGGATTGTTGTCAATGAAGCGGTCACAGCCTTTCTCGGCGTGAATTGCTTAGAAGCACCTACTTTTGGCTGCGTAAATCGGCGGTTGATTGCTTTTTTGGTTCCATTCAAAATCCACCATTCAAAATTCAAAATTGCCTTTAATACTTCCCCCCACCAACTCCCGGAACAGCACTTCATAGCTATCCGTCGCCTTGTTCCAGGCGTAATGCTCTGAAATTCACTTGACAGTGGCCTTGAAAGTGAATTGGCACATATTCCGTTACCCCAATAAAATGGCAGAAAGTCAAATATGACCTCACCGGTTTTCTCGTCACCTTGGCCAAAGTATACATAACCATATTGTTGAATTATAGCTGAATGATTTGGTTGAGACGCAGACACACCTGGTCAAAAAGTCCATCAGGCAAGCATCCGAGTTGGTGAGGTTTTCCGTTGCGCAAGCGCCAGTCAAAGGATTTTGGTTGGTGACATAAAACATAACTGGTCTTCTCAGCCTTCTTTCCTTTGGTCTGCCCAACGGCCACAGCAAACGGATTGTCAGCATTGTATTCCGCAGTAGTCATAGGCAGTCCAATTACCAATGAAGTCTTTTCGTTGAAATTACGGGGAGAGAGGACAAGAAACGGATGGATGTCGCGCATTTCCTTACCTACTTGCGGGTTGCAGTCAATCCAGATGATCTCCTTGCGATCAGGAACCCAAACACTGCTTTTTACAGATACCAATGATGGTCTGGTTACCATCGCTCCGCTCCGATGATTTCCGCAACCATCACCTCTCCACCGTGCCGTAACGGATTAAACCGCTCCAAGCGTTGTTCCAAAGAGAGGGCAACATCCGTAATTGGAGTTATGATCACGTGACCGTTTTCAACCTCAATACGAACCTTTTGATCAAGGTGTAGATGTGCCTCACTGGTTACAGCAACCGGTAATCGAACGCCAAGACTATTACCCCATCGTTTTATGCTGAGTATGGCTTCAGTCATAATTTCTCTCCTATTTAACACCATAATGTTTAAACATCAGTTTATACATTATGAAAAAAAATACAATCAAAAAGGCACTATTCAATTAACTGCCGATAAAAATAGTAGCACGCCGATAAAGTTTGACCAAAGGGAACTACTAAGCACAGACACCAAAGGACTTCTCGGCATGATTCTGTGTCAATCGGCGGGTAATGCCGTTTCACCTAACCCTTCTCCCCTCACACCTCACCCTAAAAGCCCCACAGATACTTCCCCCCCACCAACTCCCGGAACAGCTCTTCATAACCATCCGTCACTTTTTCCGCAGGTGTACTGCGTTGCAATCCGTATGACTTGAAAACGCAATTAACCGCCGATAACAGCGGATGCACGCCGATATAATCAATAACAAATTCACAGAACGTGTGGGCGGTTCTAAAGGTTATACTCGGCGGAACTCTGCATCCATTGGCGGTTGCCGCCTTTTAGAATTTCAATCCATAATTCAAAATTCAAAATTCAAAATTGCCGTCAATACTTCCCCACCACCAGCTCCCGGAACAGCTCTTCGTAACCGTCAGTAACCTTGTCCCAGGTTTAATGCTCAGCAATTCGCTTGACCATCCTCCGCTTTCCCATCTAATGTCCAAAAGTCAAGTCTGACCCCACAGCCCCACCCGCATACCAAACCATCTTCTTTAATGATCAACATTCAAAACACCCTGCATTACCCAGACTCATAGCAGGAACCGCAATGATACCTTCGGCCAATGGCCAGGGGTCACCTGCTCCGTGACAAATCACTAACAGTTTATCCAGTCCGAGGACTTCATACGCCGATCTCATCGATGGCGTTACCTTGGGGGAGTTAGTCAACTTGATTTCAAACCCCAAGCGACGGCCATCCTGTTGAATCAACAAATCCAACTCGGCACCGGTATGCACACCCCAGAAAAACGCCTCTCCACGCCTTGCACCGGTACTGCGGATAACTTCACGGATTATGAAACCCTCCCATGAAGCGCCGCATTTCGGGTGAGCCAGCAGAGAATTTTGATCACCCACACCCAGCAGGCTGTGAAGAATACCGGAGTCAGCAAGATACACCTTCGGAGCCTTGACCTCGCGCTTGCCAAGATTCGTATGCCAGGGAGCAAGCCGAAAGGCCATATACGTCCCCTCCAGAATATCCAGATAGCGGGAAACCGTCTTGTCACTCACACCTAACGCCCGTGCCAGCTCGCTGCCGTTCCAGGTTTGTCCGTGGTAATGAGCAAGCATGGTCCAGAAGCGCCGCAGAGTAAGAGCCGGGAGAGTGATACCCAATTGCGGAAGGTCGCGTTCAAGATAGGTACGAATGAAAGAGTCACGCCACTCTCGACTGCCGGACAGGCTTTTGGCAAGCAGCGCACGGGGAAAACCGCCCCGTAACCAACGCTCATCCACGGCACTGACTTCAGGTTTACCAGGGATGATTTCATCCAGCGCCAGTCCTTCCAACTCATGGAATACGACTCTTCCCGCCAAAGACTCTGCGGCATGACGCATCAGTTCTGGCGCAGCACTGCCCAGCAGCAGAAAACGGGCCGGCATATCCTGACGATCAGCCAGTACCCGCAACAGCGGAAAAAGATCCGGGCGGGTCTGGATTTCATCAATTACAACAAGGCCGGTAAGCGGACGGAGAACAAAAGCGGGGTCGATAAGACGGGCCTGGTCATCAGGGTCTTCCAGATCAAAATGCCTGACAGGCCCCTGCCATAGTGTTGCCAACTGGCGTGCCATAGTCGTCTTGCCAACCTGGCGAGGGCCAAGGATGGCGACAATCGGGAAATCGGCCAACTTGTCAGTAAGTTGTCGGAGATGTGTGTGGCGTGGAATCATAGAGGTAATATAACATGATAATTCGGATATTAGTACCGATATTTCACGGCATAATAATGGCGCCAGAAAGTTTAGAGCGACACATCATGGCCACGACGTGCCAGCCACTGCGCCATTTCGACAGAGTATTTGCCGATGCCGGCAAGTTCGGGGGAGAAGTTAAGGCCGTATATCAGGATGCGCATTGATCTTATGTTAAAAAGGTGCCTGTCCCCATAAACTGCTAAGAACAATATGGTAAGAGACAGAACGACCAGTGATGCTGAAATCAGCGGGCAGGACAAATGGTTAAAAGCATTTCGGAACATTACGCACCACTACTAACAGGCAGCAGTATTACTCCAGACAATTTAGCGGCATTCTGATCAAACGTGAACATTGCGGAACAACCGAGTCTGCAATACTGAGACGTCATGAGGCAATCTGCAAAATCTGCTTTACCCCCCTCATAGAGAAAGAGCGCTTCTTCCAGGGCTCCTTCCTGTTCAATCTGAAGGTCGCGAGCCTCAAGTAATGTTCTGAACGTGGTGATAACTTTCTTCTTATCAAGTTTGGCGCAAGATCTCAGCACCCACTCGGTTTCCATGATTGTGAGAAGGGAAACAAAAAGCGGTGTACCATCGGCCACAGCATCTTCAATTGCTGCGCGTGCTTGTTCCGCCTGTATGAGGTCATCACGAAGCAGAAACCGCACCAGCACATTGGTATCAAGACCAATCATCAGCGCCAGCTCTTCATACTTTCAACAGAAACCGGGCTTTTATCAGGATCATGAAGTATTCCATACAGATCTTTGATACTTCTCTTTTTAACCCGCATGATGACAGTCTTGTCCGATACAATCGTAAACTGGATCTGGTCTTTCGGCTCCAGTTGCAGACAATCTCTGATATCCTTTGGGATTGTCGTTTGGCCCTTTGAAGTAATAGTTGCAAGTGACATAAAAACGGCCTCCTTTTTTCCTTACATTTTATACTATTGTAAGAAATATTTGTTGTCAACAGCCAAACTTAATAACTAATTCACACTCTTCACAGCCGCCTCATAAATCACCATCAGGCAGGCGTAGTTGACATCTTCATTGTGACGCCGCTTATTTCAGTGAAGACTTTGTGCGGGGTATACCGCAATAAAGGCAAACTGATTAACCGCCGATAACAGCGGATGCACGCCGATATAATCAATAACAAATTCACAAAACGTGTGGGCGGTTCTAAAGGTTTTACTCGGCGAAACTCGGCGTCCATCAGCGGTTGCCGCCTTTTAGAATTTAAATCCAAAATTCAAAATTTAAAATTCAAAATTGCCGTCAATACTTCCCCACCACCAGCTCCCGGAACAGCTCTTCGTAACCGTCCGTCACCTTGTCCCAGGTGTAATGCCCCGCAATCCGCTTGACGGCCCGACCTTTGTACGCAGTCAATTCCGTTTCATGATCAAGTGACCACTGCA
>CAIMXI010000250.1 GCA_903845365.1 uncultured Geobacteraceae bacterium
AACAGAACAGGATGATCACCTACAAACAATTCTTGCCAAGCGCTATTATACGACTTAGGCTCATTTTATGAAGATCAAAAAACTTGAACATCGAGTTTGATAAAACTTTTTTGCATCTACATCCCCCAACGGCTCGCAAGCTTAAACCCAAAACCAAAAAACCAAAACCAAAAACTGCTTTTTATAACCCAAAATATTACTTAGGCTGACACAGTGAATACCGCTTTAAGCTTATCGCTCAAGACCTTTTGAGCGTAGTCGGTTATCAGTTTCTTTCCTTGCCTTAGTGAGTCGATTTCTGATCTCGTCAGACGATTTGAATCCGATGATGAAGTTCGCTTCGTTGGCCGTAAAGGCGCTGGGGACAACCCAAAAAAATTCTTAGATTTCATATCCGCACCTCTTTTCTAATTCACAACGTAGAATTACGAGTTGGATGAAATTGCTTCACTTATTTACTGACACCTTGTTTTGTTCTAAATTTCAACTTAAATATGGATTAAAAACAGGAACTGAAAATGGGGAGAAATGCTTTTCATTCCGGGTAACAACAGACAAACCATGTTCAAGTGCGGTGGCAGCAATTATCACATCGGCACCTTCATGACCAACTTTAGCGGTCAAATCTCCCCAACAGCAGGCGATTACCGTTGTAACCGGCAGAACACGATCCCCATAATTCCGCAACAACTCATCAAGCCAGCACTGTAAACGCCCCGCAAATGGCGCATCATTACTTCGCTGTAAGGCAATGCCTCGTTGTATTTCGCTGATTGTCACCACGCTCAAAAAAAGACTTTTATCTCCGACCAAAGAGAGCCAGTTGACAACATTCGGATCTGGAGTCCGCTTGCGAAGCTCTGAAATCACCATCGTATCTAAAAGCCACATCAGAATCCAACCTCACGCGAATTAAACGGCAGTCTTTGAAACTCCATATCATCTTTTGGAAGAGCAAGCAGATGATCTACAAAACTGGGCAAAGCGGCGGTCTTAAACTTTTCAAGGCGCAGATATTCATCGGCGGAAACAACGACAACCGCTTCGCGCCCACGTCTGGTAACATGTTGCGGTTTTCCGTGAAGAGCCGCAGCAACGACTTTACTGAACTGGTTTTTTGCATCCTGTAATCGCCACGATTCAGACCTCATAATTTTCCTCCCAAGAAATCTAGCTAGTTTAGCTGGCTAATTATTGATGCAAATACGCCCTGTTGTCAATAGTCAAATTTCATCTCCAAACTTGAGGTGTGACTCAAATTGCAGTTTGATTGCAGTTTGATTTTCAACTCAAAATTCAAAATCCAAAATTCAAAATTGTTTCTTGTACCAAGCAGCCGTTTCCCTTAACCCTTCCTCCATAGTAAACGGCGGCGCCCAGCCAAGTTCCTGCGGATGGTCTTGGCATAATAGAGAGCTGTCGTCGGAGTCAATTAAATTTTACTTTAGTGACATGTGGTGTCATGGCTACACTCAGCGTGCGTAAAGATCAATATTCAGCATTTCACTCATCAGGAACTCGCCATGTGCCAAATTGGCGGATGGCCTTATACATGGATTCTGGTGCT
>CAIMXI010000251.1 GCA_903845365.1 uncultured Geobacteraceae bacterium
CAGGCTCAAGTAGGCAAGAATATCACGGTAACCGCAAGCTACATCGATCTGCTCGGCACAGCAGAATCGGTCAACTCTGCTGCAACATCTGCGGTTGCCAACATAAACGACCTGCCAACCGGAGCCGTCACAATTTCCGGAACCGCAACTCAAGGCCAAACGCTGACCGCAAGCAACACGCTTGCTGACGTTGATGGTCTTGGCACAATCAGCTATCAATGGAAAGCTGATGGAACTGAGATCAACGGCGCGACAGGCAGTACCCTGGTGCTTGGACAGGCTCAAGTAGGCAAGAATATCACGGTCACCGCAAGCTACACCGATCTGCTCGGTACCGCAGAATCTGTCAACTCCGCTGCCACATCTGCGGTTGCCAACGTAAACAATCTGCCAACCAAAGCAGCACCGGCTTTGGCTCTTGCCCAGGATACCGGTGTTGCTGGAGATAGCAAAACCTCTGACGGAACTGTAAATGTTACAGGGCTTGAGACTGGCGCAACATGGCAATACAGCACCGACAGCGGTACAAACTGGACTGCTGGCACAGGTACATCAATTAGCCTGACTGGTGATGGCGCTAAATCTGTTGTTGTTCGCCAGAGTGATGTTGCAGGTAATGTATCCACAAGCTCTTCAGCTTTAGCCTTTACTCTTGATGCAACAGTAGCTGCACCAACTTTGGTTCTTGCTGTTGATACCGGTGTAACTGGAGATAATAAAACCTCTAACGGAACTGTAAATGTTACAGGTCTTGAAACTGGCGCAACGTGGCAGTACAGTACAGACAGCGGTACAAACTGGACTGCCGGCACAGGTACATCAATTATCCTGACTGGTGATGGCGCTAAATCTGTTGTTGTTCGTCAAACAGATGTTGCAGGTAATGTATCAGCAAGCTCTTCAGCTTTAGCCTTTACTCTTGATACAGCAGCAGTAGCTCCTGCTTTGGTTCTTGCACAGGATACAGGTGTTGTGGGGGATGGCAAAACATCTAACGGAACTGTTAATATTAAAGGGATTGAGACAGATGCAACGTGGCAGTACAGCACAGACGCTGGAACAACATGGACTCCCGGCACAGGGGCATCAATTAACTTAACAGGTGATGGTGCTAAATCTGTGGTTGTAAGACAGACAGATGTTGCAGGTAATGTATCGGCAAATTCTTCAGCTTTAGCATTCACACTCGATACAACAGTAGCAGCACCTACATTGACGCTTGCAGAGGATACAGGTGTTGTGGGCGATGGTAAAACAGCCAACGGAACGGTGATTGTCACTGGGGTTGAGGCAGGTGCAACGTGGCAATACAGCACAGACGCAGGAACAACATGGACCGGCAGTACAGGTGGATCGTTTAACCTGACAGGTAATGGCGCTAAATCTGTGGTTGTTCGTCAGACAGATGTTGCGGGTAATGCCTCTGCAAACTCAGCACCTTTTGCCTTCAGTCTTGAGACAACATCACTGGATACAACCCCGCCTTCAGTACCAGCCTCTGTTACAGTAGTTGACCTGAACGGACCTGATGACGGTATAGATATTAAAGTTGTATTTGGTGAAGGCTCAGAAGCGGGGGGCACTGTTAAAGCGACTACAGGCAGCAACAGTACGACTCAATTAATAACAGAGCTTGATAAAAATAACGGTTTTTCAGAGCTTACAATACCTGCTACAACTTTTAGTGGAGATGGTAAATATGACACAACCATAACAATCTCCGATAAATCCGGCAACGTAAGCACGCCTGTTAATATACCTATCACCATATTTACAGGGATAGTGCATGATGACTACATATCAGGTTCAACAGTGTTTGTTGATGCTAACAAAGATGGAAAGTTTAATCAGGGTGAGGCTTTTACAACAACAGATAATAACGGTAGATTCCAGTTCTCCTTTATACCTACAGATGCACCTGTTCTTGCATATGGTGGTGTTGATACATCTTCAGGTAACACAAGTAACGCTACTTACAAGGCTTATACCGATGCACAAAGTAGCGGACTGGGTGTTGATATCGTTTTATCCCCTCTATCTACACTTATAGCCACAGTAGCAGAGCAGAGTGTCGCCGCAAAAGGTGGTACAATTGCTGAAAAGCTTAATACAGCGGCGGCAGAGGTTAGTACAGCTTTAGGACTTAATGTTGCTGATCCAAAAACTCTTATAAATTTTGACCCTGTTGCGGCAACCACAAGCAGTACGGCTACGGCAAGCGATTTTGAACTGCTCTCCGTAAACAGACAGCTATCAACTCTGTTAAGCACAACAACTGCACTTATAGATGGTGCAACTGTTAATAGCTCAACAAACAACAGCACTGTTTCAAGTAACTCCTCTCTTGCTGTTACAGCATTGGCAAACATAATAACAGAGCGTATTGACAACAGTAAAACTTTAAGTCTTTCAAATGCGACTGACCTTACAACTGTTATAGAAAAGAGTATGACTATCTCAAACAGCAGTGGGGCTACAGAGGGTTTAAGAGCAACAAATCAGGCAGATGTAGCGTCCCTTGGAACGATGCTTGCCACAGTAAATAATGTTATCAACACAACAACAACGATAGAAGCAGGCAACAGCTCTGGTGATGCTATCTCGGCTATGCGTGTTGTAAGCAACAGCCTCGTCCCAAAACTTCAGGAGATAGCTAATCAGGCAACTACCGAGCGTGGTGGAGACATTTCTCTCTCTTCTGCTATTACATCGGTAGCATCTACAGATATAATAAAGGCTATAGATGATAATAAACTTGTAATGTCTACAATGCAGACAACTGACACAACCGGAGTTACCGGTCAGAATATCCGTCTTAATGTTGTAATGCCTTCACTTGGGGCATCCAACTCAATAACTGATGTAGTTATATCCGGCATTCCTTCAGATGTATCGCTGTTATCAATAAACCCGGTTACAAGTGAAGTAACAACCCTTACAGCAGATGCAGCAGGTAACTACAGTGTAAAAGTCTCTGATATTGCTAAACTGGCACTGAAGGGTAACACTGCTACTTCAGCTAATTTAACATTTACAGCTATTTCAGAGACAACAACCTATAAAGGTGAGATGAAACTTACGTTAACAGCTCCACAAGCTGTTGTTACAACATCTATCAGCCAGATAATAAACAACAACGCCCCGGTCAATGTCCCGCTTTCCGGCAAAAGCAGTAACGATACCACCCCGATTCTTTCCGGTGTTCTTTCCGGCATCTTGCCAAATGACCAGTTGTTAGTCATTTATGACGGCACAACAAAAATTGGCACCGCTACGATTCAAGAAACAAACTGGACATATACAGTTACAACAGCGCTCACTGAAGGAAATCACGACCTGGTTGCAAGGGTTGAAACATCTCAAAACAGCACTGTTATTTCAGCTTCTAAACCATTTATGCTGATAACCGACACAACAGCTCCATCAAACCCTGAAGTAAAACCAAGCAACGGCTTGACAATATCGGGTCAGAGCGAAAAAGATGCCACTATCACCTTAACAACAGGGAATATATCGATTGGCGCCACCACTGCTGATACAAGCGGAAAGTGGAACTTCACACCATCCAAAGCTCTTGCTAACGGCACAGTTGTCTCTGTCATTACTACTGATACAGCCGGCAACCTTAGTGGGTCAACAACAGTCACTGTTGACTCAAAGATCAACTCAACCACCAACTTCCTCAACACCTCAACCGCTGTAAGCAATCCGGGCTTATCACCATCAATTTCTGTGAATCTGGTAGTTGATTCAAAAGAAGGCATCATAGACACTGCCGACAGCAACAGTGCCTACCTGGCAGACATCATAAAGCAGTTTGATGCTCCGTCCGTGTTACCATCACGCATGAAGATGCCTTTAGGACTTATCGACTTTAAGTCCAACGTAGAAACATCCGGCATAACAGAAACCTTCAGCATTTTTGTTGATAAAGCAGAATCAACAAACGCAATAAATGGTTACTGGATAAAAGATGCTGACGGAATTTGGAATAACATTGCGACAAAGATTGAAACAGTTGGAGATAAGATCCGTATAGATTTTGCTATTACTGACGGAAGCAAGTTTGATAGCGATGGTAAAGCAGACGGTCAAATTGACAGCACCGGCGCTCTTGCCAGTATGCCGCTTTCGATTATCGGCTCAACACCTGACAATCATGACACAGGGTTCTGGTTTTAAAAG
Organism: uncultured Geobacteraceae bacterium; assembly: GCA_903845365.1. Classification (GTDB taxonomy): domain Bacteria; phylum Desulfobacterota; class Desulfuromonadia; order Geobacterales; family Pseudopelobacteraceae; genus JACRCG01. The sequence continues at coordinate 4,186 of CAIMXI010000251.1, forward strand.
ATACAGAATACAAAAAACTCAATAACCAAAAGGAGAGTTAAAAATGAAATCAAATCGAATCGCCGCCGCAGTAATCTTGCTATGCTTGACACAAACCTTTGGATGTGGAAGTGACGGGGAAAATAACACAACCATCATCACACCATCGTCAAACTCAGCGTCAATGAAAGGTTTGTGGGTAGGGAGACAGGGAACAGTAACCACTTCTGCAATAGTATTAGCTGATGGGGACTCATGGATGGTCTTACAGGAATCAGGAGTAACGAGCCGTTTTGCGCATATTAAGATGACATCAAACGGAAATAGCTTTGGTGGCAGCGGAAAACTATATTCTCTTGCCACTGGCACCTCGGACATTATTTCAGCCGGTGGCGCTTTTGTTGAAAAACAATCCTTATCAGCAATCATTAAAGGTGAAAATAATATTAGCCCAATTGATACTACAAAATTTGAACTTGCATACGATACCCAATATGAAACAACGGCCAACATAAATGACCTTAATGGCAGTTGGAAAGGTACATCGGACAATAACAGTGCATCAAGAACAATGACGATAACAGCAGGCGCTGTTACTGGAACCAGCACTACCGGATGCACTTATACCGGCACAGTAAAAAATCGTATTACTGACAAAGCCCTGTTTGATCTTGGATTAACTGAAACCTGCCAGGGCACCAGTAATACTTTTACCGGCATAGCCACAGTAAATGCTGCCAAATCAGCGGTTTCATTTACCGCAAGCACAACTGACGATAAGAAGGGTATAATTTTTATGGGAGCAAAACAGTAAAATAATATAGGCAGTATGAAGCGGAGTGCATCCGGCAACGGCGCTGGCTATAGCAATGATGCCGGATCAACTTCGTTTGATCGGCCTACTTAAATTAACAACGGATCCCCTCTCTATGCGCGCATTTCTTGGTAGGTTTCTTTCCTTTTTCATTGCAGCAGCCATCTTCAGCTTTTTTATGAACATGCTACTTTTAACCCCTTCGCTGTACATGTTGCAGGTTTATGACAGGGTACTCGGAAGCCGCAGTGAAGAAACGCTCTGGTTTCTCACGCTGCTTTTGCTGGCTGCATTGCTGGTTATGGCAAGCATGGAACTGGTTCGCTCCCGTCTGCTGGTGCGTGCCAACAACGCCATTGATGCCCGGCTTGCCCCTCATCTGTTAAAAAAAATGGCTGAAGGAGCAACATCTCCCGAAGGAAACAGATATTCGCATGGCCTTAAAGACCTTGCTGCCATAAAAACATTTTTGACTGGCCCGGGAATCCTTTCGTTATTTGATGCCCCATGGATGCCAATTTCCATGATAATTCTCTGGTACATGAGCTATTACCTCTTTTTGGTGTCACTTGTCGGGGCTGTGCTGATGGTTGGCTTGACTATCATAAATGAACTTGTAACCCGCAAAACAGTTGAGGAGGCAAGCGGCGTAGGACGGATAGCAGGGCGTCATGTAGAGATAACCTTGCGTAATGCCGAAGTAGTCAATGCAATGGGGATGTTGAAAGGGGTCACAACGCGCTGGGCTGAACTTAATGATAATATGATAGCTCTTCAATCCAAGGCCAGTATAAGAGCAGGAACTATCTCCGGCGCTACAAAATTTGTTAGGCAGGCAATCCAATCTATAGGACTTGGCGCAGGAGCTTACGTTGTTCTGAATGATCCTTCTTTCACACCCGGCATGATGATAGCTGGCACTATTGTGCTTGGTAAAGCGCTTGGACCTATTGAACAGTTGATTGCAGGGTGGAAAGGATTTCTTGAAGCGCGCATTGCATACGCCCGTCTTGATACATTTTTGAAAATGCAACATCTTGAAATTGAACCGATGAAGCTCCCACCCCCTACAGGTCAGATTACTTTTGAAAAGGTTATCTTTGGTATCCGTTCCAGCAATAAAATTATTTTAAAAGACATCAATTTTTCTTTGTCATCTGGTGAGTCACTGGGAATAATCGGTCCAAGCGCTGCTGGCAAATCAACGTTAGCACGTTTAATGACAGGAGTCTGGAAACCGTTGCAAGGTGTTATCAGGTTAGATGGAGCTGATATGACATCATGGGCAGCAGAACGTCTTGGACCATACCTTGGCTACTTACCGCAAGATATAGAACTGTTTGCCGGTAGTATTGCCAACAATATTGCACGCCTTGACGAGCCTGATTCCGACAAGGTTATCAAAGCGGCGCACCTGACCGGCCTGCATGAAATGATTCTAAAAATGCCGAAAGGGTATGACACCTATATTGGCGACAACAGCGAAATACTTTCAGGTGGTCAACGTCAGCGGGTAGCACTGGCTCGGGCGTTATATGATGACCCTAAACTTGTGGTACTTGATGAGCCAAATGCCAGTCTGGATAGTGAGGGTGAGCTGGCATTACTTAATACCATGACGCATCTTAAGAAAATGGGTGCAACTGTAGTTATTATTACCCATAAGGTCAGTCTTCTTGCCAACATAGACAAGTTGATGATAATGCAAGATGGCGCTATCACTGCTTTTGGGCCGAGAGAAAGTGTGCTGCAGACTCTTATGCAACAGCAGCAAAAACAGATGCAACCGCAGCAGGAGGCGCTTCGTGGTTAAAGCCCAGCAAAATGATATCGCTCTGACCTCTCCAAAACGTGAGACAAACTATTCTCCAACTCCGATTATTCTTGCAGGAGTAGCGATACTGGCAACCTTCTTTGGAGCAATTGTACTTTGGGCCTGCTTTGCGCCGCTGCATGCAGCCGTGCATTCTCAAGGCGAGGTTGTTTTTCAGAACAAACGCCAGGCTGTTCAACATCAAGATGGCGGAATTGTTAAACAGATTCTGGTAAAAGATGGAGAAACAGTCAAGGCGGGTCAGGCATTGATTGTCCTGGAAAACGATCAGGTCAAGCCGATTGTTGATATGTATGAGGGTCAGGCCGTTGCCGAAACTGCCCTTATTGTCCGCCTGGAGGCAGAAAAGAATGATCTGCCGACCGTCACCTTCCACAAGGCGGTTCCGACGCAGATAGTTCAGGATGAAACAAGACTGTTTAACGCTAAACGGGACTTATATCTTAAGCAGGTCGACATGGTAAAAAGCCAGATACAGCAGATCAAAGAGGCGATTAGAGGCGCTGAGGAGCAACTGGCATCAAAGAAAAAAGAGCTTGCCTCCCTTAATGAGCAACTAGAGGTCAACCAGATTTTACGTAAAGAAAGGTATGTCACCAAAACAGTTGTTCTCGATCTGGAGCGGATGCTTGCAGAGAAAACCGGCGAACGGGATCAAATATCTGCCAATATCGCCGCCAATCTTCAGCGTATAGCTGAGCTGGAACAGAAGATATTGTCAATCAAAGCTGAGCGGGTTCAACAGTCTGCTAACGAAATAAAGCTGTCTGCCCTGAAGCGGATTGAGTTGGAAGAGCGTGTACGCCCCTCACGTTCTTTAATGGCTAATCAGATTATTCGGTCGCCGGTAACCGGCAAGGTGGTCGGATTGAAAGTCACTACAATCGGCGGAGTTGTCATACCAAGAGAAACGCTGATGGAAATAGCACCGCAGGCAGATCATCTGATCATTGAAGGAAAGCTTGCTGTCAACGATATAAGTGACGTCAAGCTGGGACAAGATGCCGAAGTAACCCTGACAGCGTTCAAGAGCAGCACGACCCCTCCGGTGAAGGCAACGGTCACCTATATTTCAGACGACCGACTGACGACACGAACCGCACAAGGGGATATGCCATACTATTTAGCCTATCTTGAGCTTGACCAGACATCGCTTAAAACCTTAAACGGCTTGTTGCTGGTGCCGGGAATGCAAGCACAGATCACGATAACGACAAAGCCTCGCACAGCATTGGATTATTTTATCGGGCCGCTACGTGAACGGATGAAAAAGGTCTATCATGCAAAATAAACTCAGGATCATGACGTTCGCTCTGCTATTTTTGACGATGTATTTACCAATAGTCGCCGCCCAAGCCCAAGAGCGAGACCTCCTGGAACTCTACCGGTTGGCAAAAATCAAAGATCCGGCAGTAATTCGTGCCGCAGCTCGTTTAGCGTCCGGCAGAGCAGAGAAGGATATCGCCTTGGCAGCTCTGATCCCCCGTGTCAGCGCCAATGGCGCTGTCCGTCAGTTTTGGCACAAAGTTGTTGATTATTCCCCTACAGAGATGAATGGGGAATACACCGGCTACAGTTATGGTGTGGTTGCCGGGATACCCATATTAAACATGCCTTCCTATTACCAGATCTCAGCGTCCACTGCAGGTATCAACAGCGCCGAATCCGGTATCCTGATTGTGCATCAGGATCTGATTATCCGCCTGGTCGATGCCTATATTCGTTGTCTGAAGGCGAAAGTGGATGAAAAATTGTATCGAGGTGAATTGAACAGAACAGCAAAGGTGCTTCAACAGACAGAGGCGTTCCTTGATGCAGGCACGGTTGACATAGTTGCCGTCTACGAAGCAAAAGCACGTATGGATAGTGCCGCCGCAGATCTGGTCAAGACAGAAGGACAACTCCGCCTTGCTCAACAAAATCTTGCCAGCCTGACCGGAGTGGAAGTTGATTCAGTTAAAGATATTACTGTTACCACATTCAAAGATCCACAGCCGGTTGATATGAAATGGTGGCTCGACACAATGCGCCAGCACAGCCCGAATCTGCTTCAGACCCGTGAAGATTTGCGTCAGAGTGTAGAAAATCGTAAAGGAGCGAGTGCTGGTCACCTACCAACCCTTCAGGGGAATGGTGGTTACACGGTTGACAAAGGCAGCACCTTCCTTCCCAAAGTAGAAACACAGCAATGGTATGTAGGCATCAGCATTGACGTACCGATATATTCCGGTGGTGAGACCAGCGCCCGCACTCGTCGGGCACTGGCAGGTGAATCAGAACGTCGTGCCATGTTGTATGATGTAGAGGAGCAGGCAATTAAACGCCTAAAGGAAGCGTATCTAAATCTAGAGTACAACGTCAGTCTTGTCGAAGCGTATCGTCGTAAATTTGAATCAGCAGAGTTGCAGCTTAAATCAATGCAGAAAGCCTGCGATATGGGTACTAGAACCGCCATAGAGTTGCTTAATTCAGAACAAAGCTACGCGGTAAGTCGACGTGACCTGAACTCTGCTCTATACGATAATTTGCAGCGTCGGCTTGAACTAAAATCAGCAGCAGGTATATTGGATGAAAATGATCTTGCAGAATTGAACGGGGAAACGACACTCGACGCCGGATAACCAAATTATACGGCTGTATCATCTTAAAATTAAATTATAATTTCTATTGCTAAATTTCTTAATCACAGAGATCTATTATAAAAAATAAAGGGTTACAACTAAAAACTGTAACCCTTTTTACTTGGAAAAAATCTGTTTCGCTTGACGGGGAATAATATGTGTATTATTTTCACACGACAAAAAAAGTCCTGTTATCATAAGGAGTGGCAAAATGACACAAATTACCTTTGGAACTTCCGGCTGGCGTGGAATCCTGTGTGAGGATTTCACCTTTGAAAATGTAAAGGTTGTTGTTCAGGCCATAGCCGATACCATTAAAGTATCGGGTGAGGGTGGAAAAGGGGTCGTCATCGGCTGCGACACCCGCTTCATGGGGCAACGCTTTGTCGAGGCATCAGCCCGTGTTCTCGCCGGTGCCGGCATCAAGGCCTATATCTGTGAACGGGATACGCCGACGCCGGTTATCTCGTATGAAATATTGCGTCGTGGCGCTGCCGGCGGCATCAATTTTACCGCTAGTCACAACCCGCCCGAATACAACGGAGTTAAATTTTCACCATCTTCAGGTGGCCCGGCGCTGCCGGAAACAACGAACGAGATCGAGCGCCGAGCCAACTCTTCGGTTGGTACCGCATGTTACAAAGAACTGTCTCTTGAAGACGCCAAAAAACAGGGTCTAGCGGAGACAATCAACCCACACGATGACTACCTGAAGTCAATTGAGCAAAAGGTTGACTTTGATGCTATCGGCAAGCTTGGTCTAGTCGCGCTTAACCCTCTGTATGGAACCGGGCGTGGCTATCTGGACGATCCGCTCCGCACCCGCAATATTCCATACACGATCATCAATAACCGCCCCGATCCCTACTTCGGCGGCCATCCGCCAGAGCCCTCGGAAGCGCACATTCCTGATTTTATTGCTCTCGTCAAAAACGATCCGAATATTCGGCTTGGCCTTTCTACAGATGGTGATGCCGACCGTTTCGGCATTCTTGATGCCGACGGCAGCTATATAGAGCCTAACTATATAATCGCCCTGCTGCTTGATTATCTCATTCGGGTGCGCAAGCTCGAAGGAGGCGTGGCACGCAGTGTCGCGACCTCGCACCTGATTGATGCCGTTGCTAAAAAACATGGTGTGCCTGTGTATGAAACGCCGGTCGGTTTTAAATATATCGGCGAGTTGATCAGTCAGGACAAACTGGTTATCGGCGGGGAGGAGAGCGCCGGTTTGACGATCAAGGGTCACGTTCCAGAGAAAGACGGTATCCTCGCCTGTTTCCTGGTGGCTGAAATGGTGGCCAGGGAAGGAAAGAGTATCCGTGAACTGTTAGACCGCCTGTATGGTGAAGTGGGGAAATTTGTCACCCGTCGAGACAACCTCAGGTTGTCCCCGGAACTTGAAATTGCCTATAAAAACAAGATCACTGCCGTTCCGGCCGAGATTGCCGGGACTAAGGTCAAAGATATCGTCAGAGTTGACGGTACCAAATTGCTGCTCGATGACGGCAGTTGGATGCTGTTCCGTAAATCGGGTACGGAGCCGGTAGTTCGGCTGTATGGCGAGGCAAACAGCTATGCCCGTCTTTCAGAAGTCATGGCTGCCGGTCGGAAGTTTATCCTGAATTAAATATCTGCTTTCCAAGGAGTCACTCCATGTGGGATTACACGCCAATAGTTAAAGATCATTTTTTGAACCCTCGCAACGTCGGAGATATACCGGATGCCGACGCA
>CAIMXI010000252.1 GCA_903845365.1 uncultured Geobacteraceae bacterium
AGTAATTTTCTTCATCCAGGGCAATTCAAAGAGCAATGGAAGGTGGGTTTTCTTCTTCATGCTTACGGTGATCTGTCTATTCTGTATGTTGACTCTTGCTCCATTTTGCAAAAAACGCCTGTAAATAGTATCCACATTGCAGCTCTCAAACCCTCGTAGACGTCGAGTTAATACGCCGTATAGGTTATGTGCGAGTAGAGAGAGTGTCAGATCGAAATCGACCTTTACTACTATTGATGAAGATGGGTTGTTCAAATGGAAGAAAGATATTTGCTCAGCTATCTCCTGCTCTACCAACCAACGTCTGGCGTATTTCTCTATGACTGAGGTAAGATCAAGATTGAAGTCATTTGTGATGAGAAATGTTGGCTGTAATCGACCGTGATCTGTGAGGATTATTTGTCGTACATCACCTTCATAATCCTTGAGCGTTGTTTTCCCATCGTGAACCCGTATCGATTGGTGTCGTCTCTTAGGTTTGTCGAGTTTTATTACTTTCCACTCAGTTTCAGGAAGTTGTTTGGCTTTTTCGACAAGAGCTTTGCTTCTGCGCCGCAATGTTAGAAACTTAATTTTCTCCTCGCTCTTGTCCAGTTCGTTTAAATTCCTGTAAGTCGTAAATTTGGAGTCGAAAATAAGCATCTTTGGAGCAGCGCCACGTCCTTCTTTCCAGAAATCCACGAATTCCAGTAACGCTTCGTTTTGATCGCGATGCTTGATATCAGCATTGGTGTATGACAGGTTGCGCGTGGCAGGATCCTCAACTATTAAGGCCATGATACTTTTGATCGCTTTTGAACGTGATCCTGCCCAGTTCTTTTCAAGGATGCTTTCGTCGCCCCAATGAGGAATGGCCTTGAAATCAAGGTTGAACTCGCCCTCTTCGATCTTTTCGTCATTGAAAATCCTGCTCATAGCGACGAGTAGCTTCTTGTTCATCTCTCGGGTTACACCATAAGAATATGTGGACAACGTTGTTGACTTCGGCAGTACGTTGAGACCGGCAAAGAGCCCAAGTGCACGATCCATATTCCAGAGAGTATCATGTGACCATCTTTTCCCGACTCCCATCAACTTCAAGGCAAGGAAAGAAAGCACCGACTGTACGGCATTGATCTCCTTGGTTGCCGGAAAACCAGATGCTTCAATTGCTTTGACAATCTGCAGTTCTTCAATCAGTGGCAGAAAAATAAGCGATCCGGCACCAGTCTCAGTGGTGAACTCTTCGTCACGAATCTCAAGCGTAATGCTCTTTGGTGCCTTAAGTTTCTCCGGCATCTTAACCACAAGTCTCTGAGCATTCGTCCTTTTGGGTAATGGAGCAAACCCCTCAGCTTTCAGGATTTTGTCGATAGTATCTAGCGAAACAATAGTACCCTCGGCGTCGAGGATAACCTTAATATCGGTGATGGATAAATTACGTTTTCTAAGTGCGATAATATTTTGAATTATTTCCGAATTAGTAGACCGCTCTTTCGGACCGGTTTTTTTGTTCGGAAAAAACGTATTAGTCCCCTCTTTGAGATCTTTGGCGAACTCGAATCGGAGTTTCTTAAAATAGGAAAGCGAAATGGTGAATTTTTCGGCGACTTCAGCCGCTGACAAGTCATCGGCGTAAAAGGCTCTCAAAGCCTCATATCGTCTTTGTGTTGGGGAAGCAGGATTTATAAAATAAGCCTTGGTGTCCATAAAACGGATACTATAATTACTTGAATAATATGTCAAATAAAAAATGTTATTATACATTATTGTAGTGGAATTCTATGTATGACCACCCATAATATAAGTGATATACGGCTATATAAGTGATAGAAGGTTCATATAGCATAAAATATGTGTATATTGTTTATGAATATTATTATGGTTATTATAGTAGCTGATTATTGTTATAAAACCAAAAAGAGTGGATATTGTTTGGCGAAGCGCGAGGAATAATCAAGGGGTATAGCCACTGGAAAACGTGAGAGATGAGGTGTGTCCTATGGAATAAACTCCTTAAATATTAGTCTGTTATGATATTGATAACAACTAGCGAAATCAACATTACCGGTTAGATCGTAGCTGAGGGCAGACAGCACTTGGCAAGGAAGGTGGTGCATAAATTATCTGAATGAAAATCGATGATTAATGAAGATTGTCCCGAAGGAAGATACGATTGAAGTTGAAGCAATGCTGGAAAACAAGGACATCGGTTTTGTTGAGGTGGGTCATATTGCGGCAGTCAAAATTGACGCCTTTGAATACACGAAATATGGGACTATTCCAGCCCGCGTGGTGCATGTCTCGTCTGATGCCATAAAGGACGAGAAAAAAGGTCTGCTCTATTCGGTAGTCCTGGCTCTCGATAAGTCAACTATTTCTGTCAAGGGGCACGACATGCCTCTGAGCGCCGGCATGTCCGTCAGAGCAGATATCAAGACCGGATCTCGCCGGGTGATTGAGTATTTTCTGAGTCCGTTACTCCAGCACAAACGGGAGAGCTTAAATGAACGCTAAATTTTTACGGGCAGTGGTGACACTCTTTGCGGCAGGGTCGCTGATCTGGCCAGTGCTCGCACAATCAAATGAACTTCCATATCTGTTTTCTGATCCGTTGCACACAATGCCTGACATGATTGAAAAAGGGGTCGTTCTTCCGGGGGACAGTGCCCCGATACCTCGTACCGTTGAAAAAGATTTCTCGCAGCCACTTACTCTGGCCGAAGCGGTGGACCTGGCTCTGTCCAACAATCAGAAGGTCAAGGGTGCCTGGGCGGATATCAAGGTGCAGGCCGGAACACTCGGCCAGGTTTATTCAACCTATCTGCCGACCATAA
>CAIMXI010000253.1 GCA_903845365.1 uncultured Geobacteraceae bacterium
CAACATAAAAAACAGGCTAATTCAGGCTGTTACGGCATCAGGTTTGGCTTCTACCAACTTGGGGGAGTATACTCTTCATTCGCAAAAAAGTCTATAACTATTCGTTATTATTGCAGATAAAGTCATTTCGGCCCGGCACTATATACAAAGCGCCAACCCATTTTTTACCCAGGTATTTGTTGACGGTGTTTCACTTAATAGTGTTGCCAATAATTTTGCTGATATATCTTCAATTCCGGCCCATATCATTGACCGAATCGAAATTATGAAGGGTGCAGCTTCGACCTCCTGGGGTTCCGCCCTGGCCGGCGTGATCAATGTCATTACCAAGTCACCGCTAAAAGAACGTGCCATCAGCGGTTCGGCTACCGTCTCGACAGGCAGTCGATTCACAACAGATACCTGGGCCGATCTAAGCGGCACTGTCGGCAAAGTCGGATACTACCTATCTGGAGGCTATCTCGGCTCGGATGGCCTTATTCCCACGATGGAGATACGCTCTCAGCACGTCTATACAAAACTGACATATGACCTGCCTGGCCAAGGTCATTTATGGAGCACACTCTTCTACAACCATGCCAGCATGGGTGACCTTTATGCAGTGCCGATTGACCTTCGTGAGCGTTCTGAAAAAACTAATCTGCTTGCCTCTCTCGGTCTGCGCTACACACTGGCAGAGGGCTTGGAGCTTGAGGTCAGTGCAAGACATTCGGACCTGCCGTCGGATTTTTCCTATTATAATATCAGCGACGGTGGCTCACATAACGGTTGGGCACCTGACAGCTACAAGGATCAGACCACTGGGGGTAGCGCCAACCTACGGTGGCGAAAAAACAGCAACTTGTTGGCTGCAGGCGTTGACTACAGCCATCAGGAAGCAGAATACGTTGACTATTGGTCGAGAAAGGCAAATCGGTGGGGGGTGTATTTAAACGACACTCTGGCGTTGGGTTCTGTCAGTATCAGCCCGAGTCTACGTTTTGATCGACCACAAACCAGCGGTGGTCAAGTCAGCTCGGCTCTGGGTATTACCTGGAAGGTAACCGATAAAACTCTTTTACGCGGCTACACGGGTCGTGGCTACAACATCCCCATTCTGAATGGCCCCATCGACAATCCTTCCCAAAAGATCTGGACGAACCAGATCGGCATCGAAAGCACAGTCATTCCTTATTTGTGGGTTAAGGGCACCCTGTTTCGTAACGGAACCTGGGGAGAGACCGTTGATAGGAATCTTGCCCTGGGGAGTGAACTGGAAGTCCGCACCATACCGATCTTTAACACTTCTTTAGGGGCGGCCTGGACGTATACTGAAACCACTCGAACCAGCGATGACACTTCGGTGCGCCCGGACAGGCCTACCAATACCGTAAAACTGGCTATGCGATATGACGATAAGACGTTCCGTGGCACATTAATCGGCAACCACATCAACTGGAATTCCCCAGCAGATTTTAACGGCAAATACAGCGGCTTGATCTGGGATCTGCATCTCGGCGCTACCCTGCTCAAGCGTGAGAACACTTCTCTAGAACTATTTTTCTCCGGGCGCAACCTTTTCAATGGAAGTTCCTCCTACCGTGACCTGGTACCCACGGTAGGGCGCTGGTTCGACGGCGGCCTCCGGGTGAACTTCTGATGCGGCGCATGATCCTTCTGATAATCGCCCTGGCGACGCTGCTCCCCTCACTGGCACAGGCCTACGACGTGCTGATACTCCAGAGCAGTCGTATCGCTGCATACGATGAGGTGCTGCGCGGTTTCAGCAGAGAGAGCGTCTCGCAGCGGGTCATCGTCCTGGCCGACTACGCCGAGGTTGATGTTGTCCGCATCGTGCGCGAGGATCGCCCCCGGATGATTCTGGCTGTTGGCGATGCCGCCGTGACTGCGAGCCGCCCGGCGAGGCACCTGCCGGTGGTCTCTGTAATGGCGCTCGGAATCCATAACAAGAAAAATGCCCCGTCAAACCTGGCCGCTATCAGCATGTTTGTTCATCCGGAGCGGTATGTCAGCATATTTAAAAGTATGAAGACCCGGCGGGTCGGTGTGCTCTACAGTGAGGAAAAAAGTGGCTGGTATCTGCAACTGGCTCGCAAAGCGGCCAGTAAAGCGGGTCTTGAACTGGTGGTTCGGAAAATCTCCGAGCCTCGCGAAACGATTGAACAGTTGTCAACTCTGGCCGGCAAGGTTGATGCGCTCTGGATGCTGCCTGATACGACCGCAGTGACCCGTGAGAGTTCCGAGGCATACTTCCGCTTCGGCATGCAGAACTCTGTGCCGGTAATCTCTTTTGCACCAGGTTATCTGGGGTTGGGGGCGGCGACTGTCCTTGAAATAGATCGGGTTGCCATGGAGAGACAGGCGTTTGCCATGGCGGCGAAGATTCTCAAAATCGGAACTGAAAATAGTGAAAATAGTGAAAATAGTGAAAATAGTGAAAATAGTGAAAATAGTGAAAATAGTGAAAATAAGAGCTTCCAGTTCCCGCAGAAAGTAGCCCGCAAGAACAATCCTGCCGTGCATAAAAACCTGGCGATGACGCCTGATTAACCCCAAAAAGCATTTGAAACACGGAGCAACGGAGCAACGGAGTAAAAACAAAAAAGAATCTTCTTGAAAAAACCTTTTTGAGACTCACCTTTATGATGAATGCAGCTTCTCGTGTAAGATAATGATTTCTCCGTTGCTCCGTGTTATTCTAACTGCCGTTTCTAGGTTTATGGTTCACCACAAAGGTATTTTTGTTTTAGACCTTAAGCCTCTGATTTCTCAGTGTTCTCCGTCTCTCCGTGTTATTGAACTGCCGATTGTAGGTTAACCTATCGGATCGCCTCGATAGTCAGCAGAACCGTCCGCTCCAGTTCCGGCAGCAGCCCACGCACAGATACCAGATCATCCTCTTTTGCTGCGGTTTCAACTCTGGCGGCAATATCACGGAGAGTACCGGTGCTGATATTGGCTGCCATACCTTTAATCTTATGGGCAAGGCAGCGGATGGCTTTTGCGTCGTTTCCCAGGCAGAGTTTACCTAGCGCTTCAAGCTCTTTGGGCAACTCCGCCCTCGTTTCATCAAGAATCAGCCGCACAAAATCCCGATCGTCATCCATCCGGCTCAGCATGTCAGCCTCATCAAACAGCGGGTGAGCGTCCGGCGGCGAGGCCGTCATATTATTGGCGTTGGCGGTCATCACAATGGATTCCGTCTTCAGTGACTTTGTATCTGCCGAAATATCTTTCATCATTCCTCTCTACCCCACTTCTCCAGAATTGCCGCCAGTTCAGGCTTCTTCACCGGTTTGGCGAGATAATCGTCCATGCCGACTTCAAGACAATGCTCACGGTCACCCTGCATGGCGTTGGCGGTCATCGCAATGATCGTAACCTTGTGGTTCCGTACCTTCGACTCCGGATTCCGAATTACGGCTGTCGCCTCATAACCGTCCATATCCGGCATCATGCAGTCCATTAAAACAACGTCGTAATCGATCAGTTCAAGCGCTCGGACAGCCTCAAGTCCATTTGCAACGACATCGGCCTTGTAGCCCAGTTTGCCAAGGACGCTCAGTGCAACCTTCTGGTTAATGAGGTTATCTTCTGCCAGCAAAATGCGTATGCCGCGATTGGCTACCTCTGCTACGGTGTGCCGGGTGATGAGAGGAACCGGAACCTCGGGGTCTCGCCTCCTGTCAAGCGCAAGAGCGATACAGCCATAGAGTTGCGACTGCCTGACAGGTTTTGGCAGATAGCCGACAAAACCGATCTTCTCCAGCGCCGCAGCATCGCCACGCTGACAGAGCGAAGTCACCATAATCAGCAGTGTTGATTGCAACAGCGGATCCGCCTTGATCTGACGACCTAGTTCACTGCCACCCATGCCAGGCATTTCCTGATCCAGCAGGGCGACCCGGAAGGGGTTGTTCTCCGCTGCCGCAACACGAAGATGCTGCAACGCAGTCACACCATCGTAAGCAAGCTCATAATCGCAGCCCCAATGGCTCAGCAGGACGGCCAGCAACTTCCGGTTGGTTGCGCTGTCGTCAACCACCAGAACCCGTGTGCCTTTAATGTCGGCGTGCAGTTGCGGCGCATTGTGCTGCAGCTCCGCAAGCGCCTGCTTTGTAAACTTTGCGGTAAACCAGAAGGTGGAACCTTTGCCCTCCTCGCTCTCAATGCCTATTTCGCCACCCATCAGTTCCGACAACTGCTTGCAGATCGCCAGCCCGAGTCCGGTGCCACCATACTTTCTCGTAGTAGAACCGTCCGCCTGGGTGAATGGCTCAAAAACTGCGGCAAGCCTGGATTGTGGAATGCCTATGCCGGTGTCGCGCACAGAAAAACGGATGGTGACGGTTTCGCCCTGTTCCGATTCAAGCGCAGCTCCAATGACGACTTCACCCTCGTGAGTAAATTTAACGGCATTGCCGGCCAGATTGGTGATGATCTGACGCAGTCGCCCCGGATCGCCCTTCAGATATACCGGAACGGCGGGATCAATATGGCAAACCAGGTCAAGGCCGGCATCATGGGCGCGGAACGTCAACATTTCGGTCGTATCTTCCATGGTTGTGCGGAGATCAAAATCAATAATCTCCATATCCAGCCTGCCCGCTTCAATTTTGGAGAAATCGAGAATGTCGTTTATGAGGCTCAGCAGGTTCTCGCCGCTCCTGTTGACAACCTCGGCATAACCTCGCTGTTCCTCGGTCAGTTCGGTTTCCAGCAACAGTCCGGACATCCCTATCACGCCGTTCATCGGGGTGCGGATTTCGTGGCTCATGGTAGCCAGAAACCGACTTTTCGCCAGGGTGGCAGCTTCTGCTCTATCCCTGGCAGCGGCGAGCTCCGCCAGCATTTTTTTCTTTTCGGTGATGTTTTCCTTGACAGCCAGAAAGTGGGTTATGGCTCCTGTTTCATCAAGCATCGCCGAAATTACGGCACGTTCCCAGAACGTGGTGCCATTTTTACTCTTATTGACAAATTCCCCTTCCCATGTACGCCCCTCCGAAATGGTACTCCATAAATCGGTAAATACTTCAGGTGACGTTTGATCTGTTTTCAGCAGTCTTGGGTTCTCTCCGATGGCTTCTTCGGCGCTGTAGCCGGTAAGGGTGGTGAAATGAGGGTTGACGAATTCAATTATGCCGTGAGGATCGGTAATAACGATGGTAACCGGGCACTGATCTATCGCTCGCTCCAGCATGCGCCGTGTCTCTTCAGCCCGCTTGCGCCAGGTTATGTCGGAAAAGGTTACGACAGCACCACTAAAAATACCGTTTTCAATTATCGGGTATGACGAGAACTCAGTGGCGAAAGAGCTGCCGTCTTTGCGCCAGAGCAGTTCGTTGTCTACATGGCAACCGATTCCGGCAGCGTTTGCCCGACAGATTGGGCACTCCTCGGCAGGATACAGTGAACCATCGCTGCGGCTGTGATGAATATAACTGTGAGAGACTTTGCCGATAATTTCCCCGCTCTCGTAGCCAAGGATAGCAAGGCCGGCTCTGTTTATATATGTAAAGCGACCGTATGCATCAGTACCATAGATCCCCTGATCAGTGGTCTGGAGCAAAAGTTCGTTTCGGGCTTCCGCCGCCCTGGAGGCTTCTATGGCTAGATCGCGCTCCAGCTCACGTTTCCGCATCTTATCCAGCAGCATATTGAACGAAGCCGACAGCAGACCAAGTTCATCACTGCGGCTTTCATCAAGTCGCTTCATTTGTTCTGTACCGGATTGCGCCAGAGCGGTAATCTGATCGGTAATGGCAGTCAGAGGCTTGTTGATGCTGGTGCCAAGCCTCCAGGCAAGCGCAACGGTGGCCAGCAAAGCAGCAATGATTGCTGGCAGAAAATAGTATCCAAAGACTTTGATCGGCTGATGCGCTGCGGTAACGGAGTCGTTGATGGCCAAATGATCGAAATATGTGTATATCCATAGCGCAATGGTAACGAGCAGAACTGTAATAAACAGACTGACGACAAGAACCAGTTTATGTCTGACGCTGTTGAATTTCATGCTGTTGTAGCTCCCTTTGACGACGGAACCCTACCGTTCCGCTGCAAGCCGCTCCAGTGCAGTTTGGTCAAGCTGTTCCAGCGCCTCTTTTAGTGCTGCCGTCTCAGCCTTTACCAGCGGTGCCCAGACCTCGCACTCCGGCTTTTTCCCCTCGCGGCACATTTCCTGAATAAGGTTGGCAATGTCCGCCAGGCGCATGCCGCCGATGCTGGCGACGAGACCTTTCAAGCCATGAGCGCAGACTTTTATGTCGGTTAGATCATCGCCCGACAGTTTTTCGGCAAGCTCGAAGCCAACATCGGCACTATCCGCCAGATACATATCAATCACATCACGGTAGGTATCCAGATCGTAATCAAGATCTTCAAGGAGAGGCCGTGGATCAAATACGGGTAATTCTGGTGACTCTGACATATTTACCTCCGGTTTGGTTCTTACTGTATTTAAGTCCGAATCCAATATTTTTATCATCACTACCATAAACTGCCCCGGTTAGTCAAAAGAAGACAGGCTTCGCCGGTTTCTCTGCAAAAACAGTAGCCACGAACCTAACTAAGAAATCCAAGATACTCAAACATCTGGTCGACACAAAAAAGATTAAGATTGTATCAGCAAAGTATGATCTGGATGACGGCATGGTGACATTATTCAAGTAGAGGGAATCTGCTATCAGCCTGTAAATGTTTTTTGTGTTTTACACGTCAAGTCCGCTTAAAAATCTTCTGCAGCTCGGCCAGAGTCACAACATGCGAGACTGGGCGGCCATGTGGACAACTGGCGGCAAAATCAGTTTGATCCATCTGCTGTAGTAGCTCCTTGATTTGCCGGTTATCAAGCAGATGAGCACCGCGAATTACAGAGTGGCAGGCAATACGGGAGAGGAGGCTGTCCAGCGCTTCAGTGAACGCGGCACTGGTTCCGAAACTTATCAGGTCGGCTAGGATATCCCGGATCAGAAGCAGCGGATTTTTTCGGGCAACGATGCGTGGAGCTGCTGAAACCATGACCGTGGTACCGCCAAACGGTTCAAGTTCAAAGCCGATGCCTGCCAGATCGGCATTGAACTTGACAGCCACAGCCACCTCGCTGAACGACAGCTCTACCGTTTCCGGAAACAACAGACGTTGTGACTCAATATTGCCGGCCTGGCACTGTTGTTTCAAGCGCTGGTAGGCAACCCGCTCGCTGGCGGCGTGCTGGTCAATAATCACCAATTCCGAATCAGCCTGACAGAGTATATATTCGCTGTGAAACTGTCCGATAACGGCAAGTGAGGAAAAATAGCCTGTAGATTGAGGTTGTGGCGCTTCCGTCTGAAAGTGAGCGACCGGCTCGCACAAGCTCGGCCTTGAACTGCTCGTTACAGCGGCGACCTCTCCCTTGACCGGAGATTGCTCCGGAAATGATCGTTCGCGTGGCGGCATTGCCAGTGTAGCTTGCGCTGCTGCCGCAATCCGCTCACGATATGCCTGCCCTGTTGTTTCCTTTGTAACAGTGATCGTTGCGGACGGAGAAGGGAGCCATGGTGACCGGCTCAACACATCCTCTATCGCTTTCTGCAGTGCATCATGCACCACGGATTGCCGCCTGAAGCGGACTTCGTGCTTGGTCGGGTGGACATTTACATCCACCTCCCCCGGTGGAAGTTCGATAAAGAGTGCAACGACCGGATATCGCCCCCGGTCAATAACGCTCCGGTATGCCTGCATAACGGCGTGCTGAACAACTTTGTCGCGAATGAAGCGGCCATTAATATAGGTATATATTGACTCCGTTCCTGAGCGTACCAATGACGGAGCGGAAATGAAGCCTGAAATCGTCGCACACTCACCTCCCCCCGCAATCGGGTACAGATGCTGTACACTCTCCCTGCCGACAACCTGGGACAGACGACGCTTAAGATCGCTCTGCTGAAGCCGCAGCAGCTCACGATCATCACTCGTGCAGGTGAAGGCGACATCAGGGCGCGACACCGCCATTCTGGCAACAACATCACCAACGTGTCCCGCTTCGGTTTCGGCACTCTTCAAAAACTTGAGACGGGCCGGAAGATTAAAAAAGATCTGTTCAACAGAGATAACGGTTCCTGTCGGCATACCACAGGCTCGAACATCACGCACCTTGCCACCTTCAATGATAATCTCGGTACCTTCCGGAGAGCCGGTTTCGCGGGTTGCAAGCGAAAAACGGGAAACCGAGGCGATCGAAGGAAGCGCTTCACCGCGAAAACCTAGTGTCGTAATATTCTCTAAATCACTGTCCACACTGATTTTACTGGTGGCGTGACGCTCAAACGAAAGAAGCGCATCTTCGCGCGACATGCCGTGGCCATTATCGGTAACGCATATTTTCCGTCTGCCTCCAGCGGTAATTGCTATGGAAACCTCAGTTGCGCCGGCATCAAGAGAATTTTCGATTAACTCCTTTATTACCGACGCCGGGCGCTCTACTACTTCACCTGCAGCAATCTTGTTGGTGAGGGCTTCCGGCAGAATTGAAATACGTTTGGACATGAGAGCTCCGGCTCTGTACGAAAAAAGAGCGGGAATTCCGCTCTTTCTCTCTTTAAATAAAGTAGTTGAGGCAAGCTATTTTGAACTGTTTCCTTTCGGGGGCTCGAAGAAAGAGTCAAAATCATCCGTGGTATCGTCCTTTCCGGAAGTTGCTGGTGCCTCCGGAGCAGCATTCCAGGAGAAGCTGTCAAAATCGAGTTCCCCCTTTTCTGGTAACGAAGAAGCCGCTGGTTCTTTAACGACAGAAACCTTGGGAGTAACCGAAGGCACATCTGCCTGCGGAGACGATTCCAGAAGATCGCCAAATATAGGATCTTCCGTAGTTACTTTGTTTGCCCGTTGAGGAGCAGGCTCCGGTTCACCAAAGTCGAAGGGGTCAATAACCGGTTGTTTGGCGGAGATTGGTGAATCGTCCGGCAGATCAAAAGAAAAAATATCGTCATGTACTTCCGGTGCAGCGTGCTTTTCATCGGCTGAACTTTCGTCAGCGCGAAACTTCGCTGCCAATGCTGCCTTGGCTTCCTGCGGGAGAACCAGAGAGCTTATTGAATACGTTTGCTTGTAACCTATAAGGTCGGCAGAACACTTCTTGCAGCTATCATAGTATTCAAAACTGTTAAACCCGCACTTAGGACATTTCATTTGCGGCTCCCTTACAGACAACAATCACATTTCGCCCCATGTATACTGCATTACAGCAAGAATAGCAATACTTGCCGTTTCCGTTCTGAGTATCCTTGCGCCGAGCGAAACCGCTTTAAAACCATGCCGCGAGAACTGCCCCACTTCAAGAGGATCAAAGCCACCTTCCGGGCCGATCGCCACGATAATCGATGAAGGTTTTCCTCCGCCGGAAAGGGCATCTTTCAACGAGTGATTCTTCTCACCCTCCCACAGGATCAGACGCAGTTCGTGACTGATGTCACTGACAACCTCAACTGCAGTCGGATGCCAGGTTACCTCAGGAATATCAGGACGTCCGCACTGACGGGCAGCTTCTGCAACGATTCTACGCCATCGCTCCAGTTTACCTGCCTGCTGACCATCACGAATTCTTGCTACGGAGCGTTCTCCGCCAAACAGTCGGAAGTTGTGCGCTCCAAGCTCGGTACCCTTCTGCAGGATCAAGTCAATCTTGTCACCTTTGGGGAGCGCCTGACAGATCGTAATCTGTGGGGCATCGGCATTACTCTTGGCGGGAAGAACCGCAGAGAGGATCTTCACCCCTACCCGCTCCTTTGTAATTTCGTTGATAGTACCGGAATAGACCACACCTGTTTCGTCGACCAACTGCACCGCATCACCCGTTCCAAGGCGAAGTACCCGAACTATATGATTATATGTGCCGCCATCAAAAGAGGCAGAGCCATCACAAACTGAGCGCGAATTAATCATAAAACGGCGCACACTCATTACTCATGCTCCTTCACATACAGCAAGGCCACCCATTCGCCGTCAGAAACAGTCCGGCGGTATTTCAACGGGTGAAAAGCAAATCCCTGTCTCACCAACGGCTCTTTTTCCGCCAGAATCCCGGAGAGGATCAGTGAACCACCAGGATTAAGCCGCTCCGCCAGAGACGGAGCGAGGCGCACCAACTCCTCCGCCAGAATGTTTGCCAGAATAACATCGAAATTTTCAGTCAGAGATTCAAGAGGCAGCGTTCCGCATTCAACTGAGTCGGACATATCATTTTGCGCCAGATTTTCACGCGCGACTTGAACGGCATCCGGATCGATATCCAGCGCAAGAATTCTGCCGGCACCAAGCAGATTCGCAGCGATGGCAAGAATACCTGAGCCGGTGCCGAGATCAAGAAGTGACGGTATCAATAAAAGCGGCTCATTCTCCATTACCGATTCCAGCAGTTCAAGGCAGAGACGCGTCGTTTCGTGGCCACCAGTCCCAAAGGCCATCCCTGGATCGATACGGATTACAAGATCGCCTGGCAACTCCGCCGCGTCTTCCCATGTAGGGAGAATCAGGAGGTGTTTACCAACCCTCAGTGGTTTGAAATGAACCTTCCAGCTACTGCTCCACTCTTCCGCAGTAACATCGCTTAGCGTAGGTTTGGGAAAGAGAACCGCCGGATAACGAAGGGCAAGAGAAGCCATGAAAGAGTCGAGCTCACGCATCGGGGGGGCAGAATCGTTTTCTGCAGGCAGATATGCTTTAATTACGACCCGGACGGAATCAGGTATTTCACTTATGGAAAAAGCGTCCACAGAGAGGTTGTCAACGCAGACGCCGTTTCCGGTCAACCGGGTGAGAAAATCAGCTACTACCTCAGAGAATTCTTCGGGAATATCGCAGGCAATTTCAAGCCAGGAATCAGTCATATATTCACTCCATCATTTCAGTTCAATCCGATACAGCAGGTCTCCACCGGCAGCAGCGGCGCTGAACTTGGATTCTACCTCCCACCCCTTGCTGATCGAATAGCGGGCTCGAACCTGCTGGCTCTGGTCGAAGAGAGACTTCCCATAGCTGACATAAAGCTTGGGCGTCAAGTATTTTCCGAGTTCAAGCATGGTATGGGATACTCCGTTTGTGTTCGTACTGCTGTGAGTATTGCCACGCAGCGACGGCTCAACTGTCTTGTAGCCGGAGCGCTGATCCTTTCCGGAAGAGAGCGTAAGGGTATCTAAGGCAATCCACTCTTTAAGCTGTTCCTGGAGGCCTGCCGAATTGTCGGAAGAAACAAACAGCGACGCCGCCTCCATCAGTATGGCTCCCTGACTCCCGCTTTCCCCCAGAGTGCGGCCGAGAACAACGTAGGACAAAACATCCGTATCAGGAAGTGCCGGTTCTGAATAGAGCTTGATCAATGGCTCTTCGGGAATGCCGGTTATCGTAACTCCGGCTCTGACGTCATCAACCGTGCGCAGTGCCAGGATATCGAGTGTTGGCCGCTCCACCGGACCACCTGAAAAAATCGCCCGCCCCCGCTCTATCTCCAGATTGACTCCGTAGATCCGGTAGCTCCCCTTGGCAACCTTGATCTCACCATTTCCAGTCGCCTTTGTGAGATCGGTCATGGCAAGCTTTATTCCCCCTTCCAGACGGGCGTCCAATCCCCTGTAATTGACAAACACCTTATCTCCGAGAAGTATCCGGAGCTGAAGATCCATGGAAAGAGCACTCTGTAGTGAAGCTGCTTTTTCCCTGCCGAGCACGATGACGTCTCCGCTCGGCTTGATATCTGCCGTGGAACTGAACCGGCGGAGCAGCATCTCTGGAACCTGGATCACCCCACGGGCAGAGAGTGTATTCAGGTTGCCTGCAAATGTCAGGTCAGGCGCGATTACCAACTGCTGTTCCGGGAGATTCAACGCCTGAAAGCGCTCGCCACGCAGAGTGCCCTGGTAGCCTGTCAATTTGCTTCCCGCAAAAGAGATGCCGGCTCCCCCCTCCAGGAAACCCTTACCTGCCGTGAGACGAAATTTATCGATCTGAATTTCGGTTCCAGCGGGACTGGCGTTCAGACGGGCGTCCAGTTGAACATCGCTAACCCGGATTCCGGCCGACGGAATATAGGCACCCGCATGTGTTATGCCGACTGTGCCGTTCACGGTTGGTGTCTGCCACGTCCCCCCTGCGTGGAGATCAACCTTAACCAGGCTCCTTGCCTCCTGAAGCAGACCTGGAAAAAATGCATTGATAACACCGCTCTCCTCAAAAGTGCCGCTGATTGTCCCTTTAATCTGACCGTTCCGGTTGATGGCTACACCGAAGCGCGACGGCAGCGGCAGTTGGAAATCCCCTTTAGACTCGCCCAAATTCGCCAGCGACAGTGAAAACTCACCACGAAGGGAATCATCACGCCAGCTCCAGCGCAACCCGGCGGTCCGGATTGCAACCGACAGCTCACGGCCGTTATCACGCCAGCTTCCGGAGCCGTTGGACAGAGTGACGGTGCCATTAAGATCGTAACGCTGCTCCGGGAGGAACTTCCCTGAAACAGCACCAGAAAGCAGCCCGTGCAGCTCACCCCCCTTGGGAAGCCAGCGCCTGGCAAGCGCTGGGTCAAGACCTTCCCAGGTGGCTTGCAGTTCGCCAACGGGAGGAACTGAAAGGGTGGCAGCTTGGGGCGAAATAAATTTCCCGGCTGCTGAAATCCCCTCTTTGGTGCGAAGCTCAAATATGGCGGTTGTGCCACTCCCTCCGGCATCCAGGTCGAGTAACGCTTTCGTTATGTTCACCCGCTTTTTGTCAAGCGTCACCGCACCGAACGCAGACGCTTTACCTGTCAGAGTCATCCGGTCGTCTCCGGCAAGTCCGAGACGAAACTTCCCTGAACTCTCTCCATCAAGGCTTGCGTCCTTCAACCATCTGTTGGCTCGAGCCAGGTTCACCCTGTTCCAGCTCACCTCTGCCGTTCCAGTACGCGGTTTCAGGTAAAACCGACCGGAGAGTTCCACTCGCTCTGGTGCCAGACCGATCAATATGAGCTGGGTAATCTCCAGGTAATCTGCCGAGATTGTCACGGCTGTGGGTGCCGCAAGCCGATAGGGGCCAATCGTGTCATGTCCCGAGAAGTCGGTCAGTTTCCCCTGCCAGCGGCCGTCGGCATAGCCACCGGAAAGATCAGTAATGTCTGCTTTCATATCGAGACGCTGACTGAGAGTGCCGGATGCGGTTATATCAAAACCGTCGCCGGTCAGGAACAGCCGCTCAATATTAAGGTCATCGTTTTTCAGCGCGACGGCAATCTCACCGGAAAGAGCCTTACCGCGCAGACGGCTTTCCTTGAGCCGGCCATGCATTTCACCCTGCCGCAACCGGCCTCCGGCTAGCGTAGCCATGAAACTGTCCAGGTCGAAATTAACCACTCCGATCCACGCAGGGTCTATGATGGCGGGATTGAGTCCCTTACCGTGCAGCGCACCTTTCACAGTTACTCCGTTTCGCCAGCCAAAGCGGAGATCTCCCCGGACGACCCCGTCAAGAACGGAAGAGTCAAGAACCGACAGTTCAATGCCTTCCAAATCGCCACGGAATCTACCCGCAGCTCCGGTTTTCAGCCAGTCACTGCCGCTGCTGCTAATGTTAAACTCCCCGGCATACTGCCTGCTCTCCCCTTTAAGGTCGAGCGTCCCGGAGAGAGCAACTTTTTTACCCAGCTCCCGTGTGAGATCCAACCCGGCGGCTGTCAGTTGCAGAGCGGCTTCTCCCGCCAGAGGCAGAGTGCCCGACAGGTTTACCGTACCGCCGCGACCTTTCTCGGTTGCAGTCAACCGGTGCAGATTAAGCTCTTTCCTGGTCAGGCCGATATCACCGGTTATGCTGTATTTTAAGTTGGCGCCGGAGAGAGCGGTGACGGTCATCTCACCGGCCACCTGCTCCGGTAACTGTCCAGCATGAAGCTTGGTGCGGAGTTGGATTTTGCTGCAGTCGGCAAACCGGGTGTGTGGCTCAAAGGCAAGCAGAGAGTCGAGGGAAGCGATGCCAAACCCTGCGGTTACCGTTCCTGAGAGCACCCCCTCTGCCGTTTTAAGCGAGAGGTTGGTGACGCTCAAGCGGGAATCCCGCCATAAAAGTGACGCTGAAACGTCAGGAATTTTAACCGGCTGCCGCTTCTGTTTCTGGTAGGTGGCATCTTCGAGCTTGAAGAGATCAATCCAGCCGTGTAATTTCGTCGGTATACCTGTGACGTGAGGCCAGACTATTTCAGGTTCGCTGCTGTCTGGCGGCGAACTGTCGATGAATCGGACCCCACGGAGGATGAGTTCGCGTACCGCTACATAGCCAAACGGGATACGCATCGGTCGGCAGCGGAGGCGCACATCGTCAACGCTGAGATCGCCGCCGGGCCAATGTGCAGAGAGACCCTCAAGGCGGAGTGCTGAATCAAGGTCGCCGGTTATGGTACGTGCCGAGATTGTCACCACCGTATGGCGCGAAACAGCTCCGAGAAGCCACCTGACGCCGTTTGGGCTCTCCAGAAGCCACTTCAAGGCAAGCTCGCCCCCGAGAACCGTACTGAGCAGCATGACGAGCGAGCCATAGATAATGAAGCGCTTCACAACTGGAACCCGATGGTAAAATGAATTCTGAATCGGGGATCGGGCACAGCGATCTGCCTGGCCAGACTTAGATTAAACGCACCGATGGGGGTTCTGTAGTGCATGGCGACCCCGGCTCCCTGATAGAGTTTGAAAGCAGATTCGTCATCAAACGCGTTACCGACGTCATAAAAAATCGACACCCCCCACTTGTCAAAAATTGCCCGCTGCAGTTCCATACTCCCCTGCAGCAGATGCTTACCGCCAACCACCTCGCCGGTGGCATCCCTGGGCCCTAGTGATTTGTAGGCATAGCCGCGAACACTATTGTCTCCGCCGGCGAAGAATCGCAGAGAACTCGGCACGCTCGTAAATGGTTCATTGATGACGGTTGTTGCGCCTTTAACCCTGCTCATGAGGGTGAGACGCCAGGGGAGCGGGACAATCGCCCCGCTTTCGACAATAAACTGGATGAACGACGCATCAGATATTATCCACTGGTGGGTACCCCGTGTTTCCAGAGAGTAGTGCCATCCCTTTGTCGGCTTGATAAGATCGTCATATTCCTGCTGGGAAAAACGGAT
Organism: uncultured Geobacteraceae bacterium; assembly: GCA_903845365.1. Lineage (GTDB taxonomy): Bacteria > Desulfobacterota > Desulfuromonadia > Geobacterales > Pseudopelobacteraceae > JACRCG01. The sequence continues at coordinate 15,116 of CAIMXI010000253.1, forward strand.
GCCGGGAAGCAGCAGGGAACTGCTGCCATCTTCAAGACCGACACTGTACTCTTCATACATATACCTGATATAGGCGGTGCCAAGACGGTTTTCACCGAACCCGGTTGTCCGGCTCGGCTCCAGAAAAACCAGTTTACTAACTGTATCATTAGCTACTTCGCGTTGAAGGTTTAGCCGGATGGTGGAGAATGTGTCAAAATCCTGACTGCTAGGTATGCTGTAGGCGGAGGCAATTCCCTGTAAGCGTTCGGCAACTGCAATCTCACTGTTGAGCGCATTGCCGGCCGCGAGCAGGCTTAAGTGTTTGAATCCGACCGATGCGCGGGCCCCGGTGTCGGTGCCGTAACCAATACCGGGTCGTATTGTGATACGCGGCGCCGGCAGCACGGTAATGACCACCGGCACCTGCTGCGATGTAGCGGCTTCTCTGTTCGGAACGACAGTGACACTTTTAAAATAGGGGCTGGTTGCAAAATTGAGTTGCGTTTTCCCCACCGCCCTGTAGGAAAAGGGTTCACCCTCCGAGAACGAAATATATCGGCGGAGGAGTTCATCCGGGTAATAGGTCGCCCCTGTGATGGTAGTCGTGCCGAACAGATACCGGGATCCAGTCGCCAGAATCAGATAAATCCGGGCTGATGCCGTATTCGGATCAACCCGGATTTCGTGAGTAGAAAAATGAGCGTCCAGATACCCCAGTTCCCGTGACGTCGCCAGAATCTCACTCTTTCCCTTTTCATAACTTTCGTGGTAAAGCTGATCGCCCGCACGGAGCGGGAAGGTTGCTCTCTTTTCAAGGAGGAGCGGCTCTGCGGCACCGATCCCCTGGATAGTTACATCGACCTCGGCCAGGCGGGTCGCCTCGCCGACTGTCACGGTAACCAGCAGGGTATATCCACCCTCTTTTTTCTCTTCAAGCGCGGTAGTTACCTGCGATCCGTAGTAGCCAAAAGGTTCCAGTGCCGCCCGGGCTATGGACTCTGCCTGACGGCTGAAATAATCGAGCCGGAGTTTATCCACACTCCCTTCTTTGACAACTCCGAGGGGAAGAGCAAGGGCGGAATTCACATTTTTAAGCAGATCCCCTTCGAGTCCGAAAACACGGAGCTCCACAGGTTCAGAGGCAAAAAGCCGGGATGGGAGAACCGTAAGCGTAAAGAAGCAGAGAAGGATGATTCGTAGCAGGAGTGCCGGTGCGAGATACTTATAATTCACGCAAAGAGCCCTTTAAAACGGTTACATTCCTGGCGAATCACCCCATCGGCCCGGTAAGTACACTCCGCAACTCACCAAGGTTGTACGGTTTCTGCACAAAACCGGCGTGTGGATCATCTTTGATGAGTTCCTCTACAGAGTCCATACTGTAACCACTGCAGAAGATGATTGGCACTGCCTGGTTGATCTTGCGCAGTTCGTGATAGGCTTCGATACCACCCATTTCCGGCATGGTCAGATCCAGCATGATCACGCCTATCTCACCGCCGCGCTCGCGGTAGATTTCAAGCGCTATTTTCCCATTCTCTGCAGTTAAAGTAACGAAACCGATCGCTTCCAACAGATCGCTGCCCATATCTCGCAGAACCTGTTCATCGTCCACCAGCAAAATAGTTCCGCCCACTTTTTCTGTAGTAACTGCCGGGGGCGAAGCCGCTTCTACGGTATCTGGCGCCGGAGGCACGGGGAACAGCACTTTGAAAGTCGTACCAACATTTAGTTTGCTGGTCATCTGCATGAGCGCTCCATGTGCGATGACAATGCCGTGTATCGCCGACATGCCGAGGCCGCGCCCGGTGAATTTGGTAGTGAAGAACGGCTCAAAGATCCGCTTCTGCGTTTCTTCATCCATGCCGATGCCGCTATCGGTCACCTCCAGACAGATATATCCACCCGCCTCGATAACCGTGCCAAAGGTATCCGTTTCAATCTGCTCGCCTTTAATCAGCTCTCTTGTGAGGGCGACCCGAATGGTGCCGTTAGCTTCGCCAATCGCCTCGGCGGCATTAATGATCAGGTTCATGACAATCTGCTGAATCTGACCCGAATCACCTATTATCTCCGGTACGACGCGCTTGAAATCAAGCTTGATTGTCACATTTTTCTTGATGGCCGCCTGCAGCATCCTGACGACTTCATCTACCAGCAGCCAGAGATTGACCCGCGTCTGAACCAGCGGACTCTTGCCGGCGTAGGTAAGCATCTGCCGGCAGAGGTCGGCTGCACGGCTTCCGGCAGCTTCAATCTTGCCGAACGTATCTTTATAATCATGCTCCGGGAGAAAACCCTCTCTGGCCATGTAGCAGTGTCCAAGGATGACCGTCAGGATATTATTGAAATCGTGGGCGATTCCGCCGGCCAGCACACCAAGCCCCTCCATTTTTTGAGCCTGCTGGAACTGCTTTTCCAATTGCAGGCGTTCTTCCTCAGCCCGCTTACGATCGGTGATATCGAGCATGCTCCAGATGGAACCTTCCGCACTATTTTCAGGGTCTATTGCCTGACCGACGAGATGACACCAAATCAGCGATCCGTCCTTTTTTTTCATCAATACATCTTCTGAAAAAATACCTCCGGAGGCGATGGTTGCGTACCCTTTTTCTCCGACATACTCGTATGTCTCCTTGTCGGCATAATGCTCCAGAGTTGACATGTTTTCGATTTCTTCAGGTTCATAACCAAACATCGTACAATGTGCAGAGTTGGACCAACTCACTCTACGATTTTTTACAAAGACGATCCCAACAGATGAAGAGTTCAAAATTGTCTGCTGTTCGTTTGCCAGCCGCCGAAATTTTTCCTCACTCTCCAGCAGCTTTGCCTCCATCCGCACACGAGCAGTGATGTCCCTCATGACATGGACAAAAGCAGTTACGCTCCCATGATCGTCAAAAAGCGGAGATACTGTAACTTCAAAAAAACCATTCAGCCTTTTTTCTTCGATCACCGCACTATGCACCCTGCCGTCCGCCATCAGACCGATCGCGGGGCAGCAAGACTGTGCATTGTTCAAACCATGCACAGCCTTGTAACATTTGCGACCTATGATCTCATCCGCTGTCATGCCGCAACGATCAGCCATAGCCCTGTTGACGCGGGTAATGGTCTGATCGGAATCAATAATGGAAATCAGGTCAGGAACCGCATCAAACGTGCGTTCCCAGTCCTTTTTCGCCAGAATAACCGCCATATCAGCCTGCCTTCGCGATTGAATCAGGGACCAGACCTGCAAGGCAAGCGCCACGGTGTGCGGCAAAGCCTCAAACGCTTCCGGCGACTTTACGATGTAATCCTGAACGCCCATTTTCATCGCTTCCACGGCTACCTGTTCGTTGCCGTGCGAGGTCATTATAACAACCGGACAGACCCCGTTCAGCAGAGAGACAAACTCAATCCCTTCACCGTCGGAGAGGCGGTAGTCAGTCAGTATAAGGCCGGGAGTATTTTTCTCTGTGACCGCCATTGCATCGGATATAGCTCTAACCCGCAGCAGCCTGTACTCCGCAGGCGTCTCCTCAAAAGAACGACGAATCAGCATGGTGTGGCTGTCGTCGTCTTCAACCACCAGTATCAGAGGTGCAGCAGGGTTATCTGTGAGCATATAGGTGTCCTTTTAAAACCGGCCAAACGGTTCAGCGTTCATTTTGTTGTCTCTCCTTTATTGTGAAGCAGAACCTGCTCCCCATCCCAACACCTTCCGACTCCACCCAGACCATGCCGCCGTGAACCTCAATGATCCGTTTGACCAGCGCCAGCCCAATGCCGGTTCCGCCACTGTTGGCATCCAGTTTGTTGAAGAGGCCGAATATGACCCGGTGAAATTTTTCATCAATACCAATACCGTTATCCTGCACGAAGAATACATTTACACCATCTTCTACACGCATACCAAATAGAATTTTCGGTTCTGCCTGATCGCCAATGTAATTGATGGCATTCTCAAGCAGATTCTGCACTACCTCGGCTATGCGGTGTCGATCACACTCTACTGTCGGCAGATCCGGCTGCACGGCGACAGTCAGGTTGTGACTCTTCAAAGATCCGGCCAGTTGCGCCAGCACATCGGTCACCAGCAGATTCATATCCACCGGTTCCGGCGCTTTGATAACCCGGCCGATGGTTGATAGTTCCAACAGATCGCGCAGCAGGTCGTTCATCTTGTCAGCGGCATTGCTGACTCGCTTCAGATCACCTGCCATCCGCTCGTAATTACCTTTTGCAAGATCCTTCTCCAGAGAACCGGTAAAACCTTTGATCGTAATAATCGGACTCTTCAGGTCGTGGGAGACGGTGTATGCATAACGCTCCAGCTCGGCGTTCTTCTGCTGCAGCTCTATTTCCGCCCGTGTACTCCTGGACAAGGCATCGGCAAGCAATACATTGCTGTAATTTGCCTTGGAGATCATCTGCGCAAGTTTTGAATAATAGCTCATGGCGGTCTGAACGGTCTCCCTGCTGAAGCGGGAAACCCTGTCAAGTGCGGCGATGTAGGCTGCTTCATCATAGCCGAAGCGCCGAGCCTGAGCGCGGAAAAGGTCATAATCAGGTTCCTCATCATCATAGAGGAACTGTCCGAGAAAAATGTTACCGATATGCCTGCTACTCAGCATGATCGGGGTGACGATATCCCACATATTGTTTTTGCAGCGGTACGCCTTGAATGTGCCTGGAGTAACACCACTGGAGAGAAAAATATCGCTTTCGTGGCAAAACCGGCACGACTCCGGACAGGCTCGATGAAAGTTGACGCAAATATCCTGCCAGCCGGTGCCAACCAGCACCGTGCCTTTGAGATCGATGATGCCGACGCCTATACCGGTAAGGGCATAATAATCATTCATCATCTCCTGAAGGGCTGGAGCATCGATAAGATCGGACAGCTCAACGGTTTCGAGATTAGGTGAGGTGGCTTCATGTTTTGGTGGCATTTTATTGTTCCTCTGCCTGATTTGTGTTGCAGATCACTGATATTGAATGTAGAGCGGTTTCGGATTCAACTTGAGTACATCCTTCGGAGTCATCAGAGGGTCATGCTTCTTGGTATCGTTGTGATAAAAGAGCTTGAACCCGGTATACTGCACCGGCTCGGCAACGATATAATCCTTGTACGAGTCCCGCTTCAACCAGGGAGCGCCCCAGCCATCCATATGCATTACCATCTGCACTTCCGGTCGAAGTATAATTTTTTTTGCGTTAGTGACGCCGTTGCGGGTAAACCGGTGTACCGTAAACACTTTGGGTGGGAGATTATATTTTTTGACCAGATCTTTCAGATACCCTGAAGCATAGTTGATATCGACCGCATCATAAGTTCCGATCTTCCTACCCGGTTTTTTACCGCTTTTTATCAGGTTAAATTCCGGATCAATCCCAAGGTGTACGTCGGGATTCTTCAGAATCCACTCGAAGCGGGGGAGCAGCGAGCGGATATCGTCATGTCCGGTCTGAATGTCGATAAACATGATAGCGCCAGATTCTTTGGCCCAGCCATACACCTGGCTGATGATTTTATCCGGCATAATCATACGATACTTACCGGCTTTACCAGGTTCTCCCTGCGCAACCACGGCAATCAGGTGCAGAGCCGGCTGTACCGGGGTCGCGGGATCGGCCGCTGCCCATTTGGCCACCTCGCCTTTCAGGCGCAGCAGCATATCATCCTTGGGATATTCTCCGAGCGCTCCCATCTTCTTTGAAAGCGGATTCCCATAATAGGCGACAATACGTTTTGCCGGCAGGATTGAATCGGGGAGCGGCTGCGGGCATTTGACCGGCCAGCCGCATTTTGCTGCATAATCTGGGCTCTCGCCGGCATTATACTTTATCGGGAGAGCCTTTTTACGGGCAGCGCTGGTTGTTGCCGCAAACGCCGCCGCTTTTCTGGAAGCGGTGGTTGTTGCTGCAAACGCCGCCGCCTTCCTGGTCGCAGTGGTTGTTGCCGCAAACGCCGCAGCAGCGGCTTTCCGCTCAATCTCTTTTTGAGCTTTTAACTTCATTTCTGCGTTATTGCTCTCTCCGCACCCTGTCAGTACAAGTAGGATTAACAGAGCCCATATAGGGATATATGCTTTACAACGGTATTTCAAATGGGACTCCATATATTATTGTTTAATGACGAGTTAACACTTAATACAGCCTGCTATTGCTCTGGATCATCAATAAGGAAATCTTCCGCATCAATGACATCTTTAACCTTTAGTATGAGCGAATCGGGCCACTCCCTGATTGAAAGCCTGGTCAGTATTTTAGACTCTTCAAACGTCAGATCAATGTCATCGGGCAACTTATCCGCAAGTTCACTTACCCAATGCGCTTCTTCAGCGGTCAGTGGAGCCTGTAATAATTCTCTGTTTAAAGTTTTCATGGTACTCTCCGGCATATACGCATTTATAGCGGCAGAAATATAAGAAACAGTGCGGGAAGTGAAGCGGTTTCAACTACTGGTCCGGAGTTGAAGCCTACTCTTTTTCGCCGACATAGATTGTGGCGATGCCAAAGGTCAGCTCGTGGAGATGAATGTTTCGGAAACCAGCATCTGCTATCATGCGGGAAAACTCTTCCTGCGAAGGAAATTCAAGGACGGAGTCGGGCAGGTATCTGTATGCGTTGTACCGTGAGAATATCCCGCCGACAATCGGCAGCAGTTGTCGAAAGTAAAAATAATAGACCTGTCTAAACAGCAGCGAACTGGGTGTCGAAAATTCGAGAATAATCATCCGTCCACCAGGACGAAGCACCCGCCACATCTCGGCCAATCCCAGTTTTCTATCAACAACGTTCCTGATGCCGAAGGCAATGGTAATTGAATCAAAGGTATCATTAGCAAACGGCAGATCTTCACAGGGAGCAACTTTAAGTTCTATGCGGTTTGCATAAGGCGAAGCCGCCACCTTCACAATCCCGAGATCGATCATCTCCTTACAAAAATCGGCTCCGGTAATCCTGACAGAATCAGGCGTTTTCAAGGCAATTTCCAGCGCCACATCACCGGTGCCGGTAGCAACGTCAAGAATTCTGGAACCTTCCCGGTATTTGAGCAGACGAACCGCTTTTGTGCGCCACCGGCGATCTATACCAAAACTTAACAGCCGGTTGAGAAAATCATATCGTGGCGCGATCGCCCCGAACATCTGTTGAATTTTTTCCCCTCTATCAGAAAGCCTGAACATTCGTTTCCACTACCTTGTAACAGATTTTAGTGCTATAAAACTGACGTAATCATGTAGCATATTTTGCCCGCCATTAACCAGAAAAAACGCCTCACATTTCGTTCGGGAGCTGACACAGAGTGATTCCCTCGATTCGCATACAAGATGTTGCTGACATACTTATAATGACCGTTATTTTGTACCAGTTATACTCATGGTTTCGTGGAACAAGAGCCATTCAGGTACTTATTGGCCTGGGAGTCGTTACCCTCATCTATTTCGCCACCCGCTTTCTGGATCTCTACATGACGAGCTGGGTACTTCAGGAACTTGGCACCGTTCTTATAATTCTTATCATTGTTGTATTTCAAGCCGAGATTCGCCAGGCGTTGTATCGCTTCAGTCTCCTCCGTCACATCCTTGACAGCCGCCAAGAAACGCAGCATAGCCAGTTTCAGGATATAGCAGAAACTCTGTTCCGGATGGCGGCCAATAAAACCGGAGCCTTGATCGTTTTTCAGGGCAATGAATCGCTGGACGACCTGATGACTAACGGGGTCATCATAAACAGTGACATTTCGCCACAAATGCTGGAATCATTATTTTATGATGGTGCACCACTTCACGATGGTGCTGCGCTTATCAATAACGGCAAAATTGAGAAAGCCGCCTGCCATCTGCCTCTCTCCACTACTCCCGATATTCCGCAGCATATGGGAACCAGGCACCGGGCAGCACTTGGACTGTCGGAGAGGAGCGATGCGGTTATCGTTGTAATATCGGAGGAGCGTGGGGAAGTTTCTCTCGTGACAACCGGAATATTGCGACGCATCACTACCTCCCTGGATCTGATTGTGGCTCTTGATACCCTGCTCCAGAGTGAGACGGAAAAACCCCGCATCACTCCGCGACAACGGTTTTTTTCAAATCTGCTACCAAAAGCTTCCCTCCTGCTTGGCGTCTGCGTTTTCTGGGGACTGATTACAACTCGGCAGGGTCAGATCACAACAGTAACTGCTCCGGTAAGTTTGCATGCTGTTCCTGACAATATAGTTTTGCTCCGCACTCTTCCTGAAGAGGTCACTGTGCAGATAAAATCGATGTCAAGTCTTGCACCACCGCAATCGAAGCTTAACCTGACTGCCGAAGTTGATGCCTCGAAAATTTCCGATGGGAGTACCGCCTTACGGGTAAACCATGCAGATATTGCTGTTCCTTCAGGCATGATCATTACAACGGTATCACCCGCGACTATTCGAGTTTCTGCTGAAAAAAAGCGCCGCAAAAGCGTCCCGGTGAAAGCTGCACTGAAAGGAAGGCTGCCGTTGGGGTTGACTCTATCGAATGTCACCTGTGAACCGGATTCGGTCGAGATAGAGGGGCCGGCGAGCCAGGTTTCGCGGATAACATCCGTAATGACCGAAGATATTGACGCCAGCCAGTTGAAAGCTGGCAAAGAATATCTGAAAGATCTACGAATACCGGAAAAACAGGTCTCCATACTTCTGGAGAGCCCCGTAAAGGTAAAGTTAATTGCGCCTACACGGCGCAAACGCTAATTTTTGGCGTGATATTTGCTTACATAAAATTCCGACAATTGTAACAAAGATTGACTTTTGCATTTTGTTGTTATATAAACTGAATTATCTTTACCAAGTTTATAACAAAACGGAGGAAACATGACCCATATTCGTATCGTCATTGCGACCTGTCTCGTGCTTATATTCCTGCCTCAGATGGTTTTGGCTTCAAAGTCTCATGTTGTACGCAGAAGCGAATCGCTACAGTCAATTGCCCGTAAATATCATGTATCAGTGGATGAACTGAAATCCGTCAACAATCTGACCGCTTCACGCGTTTCCAAGGGGGCGCGCCTGATAATCCCGTCACATCCTGAATCACAGCAAAAAAAAGCAACCGCAGCAACTCTCTCGGATTCCTATAAAGTAGCCAAGGGAGATACACTCCCCAAAATCGCAAAAAAAACCGGCGTCAAGCTGGCGGATATACGTAGTTTGAATAGACTGAAGGGCAACAAAATTAAAACGGGGCAGGTACTCGTTCTAGTCGCCACTGGTTCATCGACCAGAACCGAGAGCAGCAACAGACTGCAACTGATCAATAAAGACCTCCTGAATGAGCAGGAGTTGACTGACACATTGGCTGAGTTGACCGATCTCGAATCAGATCGACCGGTTGACCTTGCAAAATCACTCGAAGCTAACCAGGCTATCGGCGGCATCAAAAAAAGCGCCTACAGTTTTCTGGGAGCCCGCTATCGTTTCGGGGGGAGCAGTCGCAGCGCTCTTGATTGTTCGAGCTTTACCCAGCAGGTTTTCCGCGAGCAGAGCGTAAAGCTGCCTCGCACCGCCCGCGAGCAGTTTGTAGTCGGTAATGAAGTTGTTCGTGGCGACCTGAAGAAAGGGGATCTTGTCTTTTTCCAGACGTATGCCAGTTTCCCGTCGCATGTGGGTATTTATCTTGGCAACCGTAAGATGATTCATGCCTCTTCGCGCGAACATCGCGTTGTTATTTCGTCTATGGATACCCCCTATTACCTGTCACGCTATCTAGGCGCAAGGCGTATGACGGAGACAGCTTCTGACTTTATAGATTTTAATGACTTGCTGTTAGGCATAGAAGAAGAAACTGAAAATGATGTTTTAACGAATGACACCATGGGAGTCTCACTCAACTTTGCAAAATAGAGCTTATCACGCAAGCAAACCAACTATATCCGGGTCTCCTGACCCGGATTTTTTTTCGCCATGAAAATTCTCCTCGCCTACCAATCCGGCCTTCCCCACCGCAACGATGCATATATAAATCTTCTGCCAAACGGATTGTGCTATCTGCATGCATCTCTCTTGGAATCAGGGTTTAACTCGCTTATTGCCAATTTTTCCGCTTGGCCAACTTCTAACATCATTGATGAATTACTGCATTTTAAGCCTGATATTATCGGCATTTCACAATGGACCCACAACAGGCACCATTCAGTGGAACTGGCCTCATTGTGCCGAAAGATCGTTCCTGACTCTCTTATTATCATGGGTGGAGGCCACGCAACCTTCTGTTACGAAGAGATCCTGACTACTGATTCGCCAGTCGATATTGTCGTTCGGGGCGAAGCCGAAATGACATTGATGGAGCTTGTTGCGGCAGCCTGCTCAAAGTGGAAGTGGCAGAACATAGCCGGGATCGCTTTTCGTGATAGAGGAAAAATAGTAGTAACCACACCCCGCGAAAACATTGATAACCTTGACACCCTCCCTCTTCCAGTGCGCTACCTTGATATTTCAGTCGGAATAGACCTTGAATTGCAATCAGAATTTATTGTCACTTCGCGTGGTTGCCCATCAACCTGTTTTTTCTGTAGTTCGCCCGATTTTTGGGGGAAGAAAGTCCGCTTCCGCTCTCCAGACGCCATTGTTGAGGAAATTCTGCTCATACGCCGGAAATATGGGCTCATCTATTTTTCAATTCGTGATGACACCTTTACCGCAGACCGTAAAAGAGTCATTGAATTTTGCAGGCTGCTACAGGAGCAGGATGCCAATATTCTCTGGAACTGCCAGTCACGCGTTACTGCAATCGACGAAGAGCTGCTCATCCAGATGAAACTGGCCGGCTGCGAATGCATTCAGCTTGGCGTCGAATCAGGCTCTCCCCGAATTCTGCGACAGCTCGGCAAAAACATTCTCCCTGTGCAGATCGAAAAAGCCTGTAAGCTGATAAGGGAGATCGGCATTAATCTTTCGGTCTACCTGATCAGTAACATCCCGGGAGAAACAAACGATGACCTCCTGAAGACAGTCGAGCTCGTACGCCACGTTCAACCCGATGACGGCTATGTCTCGCCGCTCGCCTATTATCCGGGCACTCAGCTTTATAAAGAAGCAGTAGCTTCCAACAGCATCACCTCTGATATTTTTGTAAACTCGCCTCAAGCAGCTCTTTACGCTGCGCCGACAAATGTCAAGGCGTCGCAACGCCTCATAAAGGAGTTGGCAAAAAACCAGCCGGATAAATCTTATTCTTTTAAACAACAGAAATCTCGTCTTGGCTACTGCTACGCGACAAATGTGCTAGCCGGGGAGTGGTACCGCCAGAGGGGGGAATTTGATAAAGCTGAACATGAATTTTGCGAGATTTCGAGGCAGCAGCCGCAAAATCCGTGGGGATGGTTTCTTCTTGGAGATTTATATTCTGAAATGGGAGAGATGAGAAAAGGGAGAGGGTATTATGCAAAGGTTTTGGCGATAGTCCCGGAACATGGCCCATCTAAAGCGGCCCTAACGGTGACATAAAAAAACGGGGCTACATGCATGCATAGCCCCGCAGATTTACAGCTTATAAAAACTTACTTCACAATCCTTACACCAGGAATGAAGCATATTTTTTCAAACGTTTTGTTCAGTGTTTTACTATGGAAATTAGTCAGAGGGGGAGTTTCAGGGTACTCGATTTTGTCCCCTTTTGCGATTTTCATTTCCGGCAGAGCTAACCAGGTCTTTTCGCCTTTTTCGTCAGCCGCTTCAACGTAGGTATAACCGCCAGAATTCATGGTCTGGTTTACGCTTGCCTTCTTGTTGCCTGCTGCTGCGGGAATTTCCTGAGCCTTCATACCAGCGTGCGGATCACCACCTGGCGGTACAGCCGTCGGCGCACCCGGAGTTGCTGCACCCGGAGCTGCAACCGGAACTTCCGTCTTTGGTTTGTCTTTGCACCCTGCAAGGGCGAGAGCGGCGATACTGAGAACTACTAATACTGTTTTTTTCACCTGCGACCTCCTGAAATTTTGATATCTGCTTGTTTCTAACATATTACTGTTATGTATTCCAAGATAATTATTAGTATGCGACATTGCGCTTCACTGCGTTGCCTTCGAGCAATTGCGCAAAAGCTTTACCGCTATCAGCATTGACCAGCAGATAGCGCGGCAGCTTCATAAGCGAATCAGTTGAAGTCGCATGACGGCGCTCAATGGTAAAAGTAGCACGATAACCGGATTCGTTCGCTCTGTTTATCAGGTAATCGTCGTAGATACCAAAAGGCCAGGCCAACATATCTACCTTCGTGCCAAGCTCCGTTTCCAAACGTGCTTTCGATTTGTTCAACTGCGTCTTGACGAGGAGATCCAGAGCCACCGGAGATAGCTTCTTACGCTCTTTTTTGAAGTTGGGATGCCAATACGTATGAGACTGAATATCAAAAAGACCTGTTTTTGTCAGCTCTCTCAACTGATCCCATGTCATGGCGTATTTTGCATTTGAAATCGCAGATGGGTAGGCAAAAATGGTAACCGGGTAGCGGTATTTTTTGATAATCGGAAGCATATCGCTATAAACCGACTTGTGCGCATCATCTTCGACAATTACGACAGATTTTGGGCCCGGTGCCGACGCTTTACCCCGATAATGATCAACCAACTGCCGCAGGGGAATCACCTTATAGCCGTTATCATGCAGATATTTCATCTGCGCTTCAAAAACAGGAGTAGTGGTCGTCATGCCGTCCGCAACTGTCGCTCCAAATCGGTGATACAACAGAATAGGCACACGGAATGATTCAGCGGCAGAGGATGAAAGCGGAAACAGGAGGGCAGTAACAAATATCATCGGGATGATTAAACGGAGCATGGAGATACTTTTTCCCTTGGTTATTATCTTACGATAAAGACTGAACATCCGGCATTGCTAGCCACCTTGAGTGAGATACTTCCTTTTATCCGGCGCTCAATAGCTCCTTTGCTGGAGCTTCCGATGACAATTACGTCTATTTCTTCGCGCTTTGCAAGGGAGATTATTTTATCAGCAGGGTCACCGTACTCAACGATCATCTCTAACGGAATATCATGTTCGGCTGCACATTTCTCTACTACAAAAAACAGTCGCTCCCGAAGCTGATCCCATTTTTTTGTTTCCGTCATCGGTGCTGACGGCACAAAATCGGTGTAATTGGAAGCAGGGGCATTCGGCAGCACGAGCAATGCATAAATTCGGCTTTTCAACTGACTCTGATTACCGACGGCAAGACGGACAGCCTCCTCAGCAGCTTTATCAGAGTGAGGAGAACCATCAATTGCCACTAGAATTTTTTTGCGCAGGCTCAGCATGACATCCCCATAATTTTTTATAACTCAATAAAGAGTTTGTACGGATTTATTTTAGAATTTAATATAACGCACTTTTTACCTCTTGACAATCGTAAAACAATATTCTACATTTTGTCAAAATTTTAAAAAAGTGCGTTGTTTGACTTTTTTTTAAATTAACATCCATATTCCAGCATGTTATATAATGTTCAATTACTCCATTTTTGAAGAGGATCACGCTCATGGCAAAAAAAGAAAAATCAGAATATTTAATCCAGGCCGTTTCCCACGCACTTGATCTTCTCGAGCAGTTTCATGGTGAAGTAGATGAGCTCGGTGTCACTGAACTTAGCAAGCGCTTGAAGTTGCACAAGAATAACGTATTCAGACTGCTTGCAACGCTCGAATCCCGGAACTACATTGAACAGAATAAAGTAACTGAAAACTACCGCCTCGGCCTGAAGACTCTTGAACTTGGTCAGACGTTCATCAAGCAGATGGGTCTGCTCCGACAGGCAAAACCGGTTCTTGAAGCATTGGTCGAAAGTTGTAACGAAACGACCTATGTATCAATTCTCAAGGAGTTCAACATTGTCTATCTTGATGTAGTAGAAACAGCCATGACCGTCAGGGTTGTGCCACGGGTAGGGTCGAGACTGCCTGCTTACTGCACAGCAGCCGGTAAGATACAAGTTGCCTATATGAGCGATGAGGAACTTGAAACATACCTGCCGCCAAAAGAGCTAAAAGGCTACACTCCAAATACCATCACCGACCGTGACGTCCTGAAAAAACAGTTGAAACTGATTGCTGAGCAGGGGTACGCGTATGACAATGAAGAGTTGGACATCGGTGTAAAGTGTGTCAGTGCTCCAATCCGCGACTACACCCGCCGCATAATCGGTGCCGTCAGTATTTCCGGGCCGTCCATGCGTTTCTCTGACGAGCGTATCAAGAATGAACTTGTTCCTCTGGTATTGAAAGCAGGGGACGAAATTTCTGCAAAGCTTGGTTTCCAGAAGTAACCAAATTTTATCTACTCTTTGCGGGCGGCTTTTTAGCCGCCTTTTTTTGTACCCAAATCAGAACATCAAATAAACAAAGGATACAAGATGCCTCATAACAACACTCTCTACCTGATAGACGGTTCCTCCTACATCTACCGCGCTTATTTTGCCATCCGCCACCTCTCATCCCCCAGCGGACACCCAACCAATGCAATTTACGGATTCATCCAGATGCTGCTCAAGCTGCTGAAGGATCACAAACCCCGGCATGTCGCTGTGGTCTTCGATGCCGGACGGACGACATTCCGCACCGAAATGTATCCGGACTACAAGGCAAACCGCGCGGCCATGCCGGATGACCTGCGTATGCAGATGGAGCCGATTCGTGAGGTGGTGCGGGCATTCAACATCCCGGCGCTGGAACTGCAGGGATATGAGGCCGATGATATTATCGGCGCGCTGGCCGGGCGATTTGCCGCCCAAAACGGAAAAGTGGTTGTGGTCACCGGCGACAAAGACCTGATGCAGATAGTGACCGACCGAGTCACGTTGCTCGATACCATGAAGGGGAAGGAGTCGGGAATTGCTGACGTGATCGAACGCTTCGGCGTTGGACCGGAACTGGTTATAGATATTCTGGGATTGGCAGGTGACTCTTCGGACAATATCCCCGGCGTACCCGGGATTGGAGAGAAGACCGCTACCAGGCTTATTCTAGAATTCGGCTCTCTTGACAGGCTGCTGGAACATGCAGACGAGGTCAAAGGGAAAAATGGCGAACGGTTGCGCGAGTTCCGTGAGCAGGCACTGCTTTCGCGTCGTCTGGCGACCATAGAGTGTAATGTGCCGCTGGAAGTTGATATGGAAACTCTAACGGCGCGTGAACCTGATCAGGAGGCGCTGAATCTGTTATTTAAAAAATTCGGGTTCACATCGCTGATCAAAGAGTTAACCGGCACGGCAACTCTCTCCACTGAACAGTATCATATCGTTACCACAGTAGAAGCGCTTGAATCTCTCGTCACTGACCTGGAGAAGGCTGGTGAGTTTGCCTTCGATCTGGAGACCACCGGTCTCGACCCTCGCCTGGCCGACATCGTGGGTTTATCGTTCTCGTTTGCCGATCATAAAGCGTATTATATACCGGTGGGGCATGTGATGACGCCCCCCCTCCCTAACCCTCCCCCGCTGGGGGAGGGGACTTTATTTTATCCTTCCGCAGAAAAAATCGGCTCGCTTTTCTCCTCCCCCCAGCGGGGGGAGGCCGGGAGGGGGGAGAACTTTGCCCCTGGGCAGCTTCCACGGTGTAGCCTCCTCAACCGCCTCCGCCCGCTGTTTGAGAACGCTACCCTGCGCAAGGTCGGCCAGAACATAAAGTTCGACATGGCGGTTCTTGCCAATAACGGTATCAACCTGGCCGGTGTCTGGTTCGACACCATGCTCGCCTCATATATCCTTAACCCGTCACGTCACGGCCACGGTCTCGACGCCCTTGCAGAGGAACATCTCAATCACCGAATGGTCAGTTATAGCGATGTAACCGGCAGTGGCAAAAATCAGAAGAATTTTTCCGAAGTAGAGATCGAGGCGGCTTCGCTCTACGCCTGCGAAGATGCCGATGCCACCTGGCTGCTACGTCGAAAGTTTGAGCCGATGCTGACTGCGAGCCGTCTTGACACCATTTTTTTCACTCTGGAGATGCCGCTGGTTCCGATTTTGTCAGGCATGGAAAATCATGGCGTCCTGCTAGATTCAGCTCTTCTGGCCGGGCTCTCCAGTGACTTTGCCGGTCGCATGGCAACACTTGAAGAGCAGATCTTCGCGGTGGCCGGAGTACGCTTCAACCTCAACTCCCCCAAGCAGATGGGTGAGGTGCTTTTCGAGAAGATGGGGCTGCAGACCGGCAAAAAGACCAAGGGGAAATCAGGGTGGTCCACTGATAACGAGGTTCTGACTGCTCTGGCGGAAGAGCATGAAATCGCCCGGCTGATTGTCGAATACCGTGGCATTACCAAACTCCGTTCAACCTACAGCGATGCCCTCCCCCGCCTTGTCAATCCAAGGAGCGGTCGGGTACATACCTCCTACAACCAGACCGTGACCAACACCGGGCGACTATCGTCCTCAGACCCGAACCTGCAGAACATTCCAATCCGCAGCGAAGAGGGGCGCATGATCCGCCACGCTTTTATAGCTCCACCTGGTCACGTCATCCTCTCTGCCGATTATTCCCAAATTGAGCTGCGCGTCCTCGCGCATTTATCAGGGGACAAGGTGTTCTGTCACGCCTTTGCCAACGATGAAGATATCCATACGCGCACCGCAGCGGAGGTCTTTGGTCTGTTCCCCGAAATGGTGACACCAGATATGCGCCGTCAGGCCAAGACCATAAATTTCGGGATTATCTATGGCCAGGGCGCCTTCTCGCTGGCAAAACAGCTCGGCATTTCCCGCAAGACGGCCGAAGAGTTTATCACCGCCTACCGCGAGCGGCACAGCGGCGCCATGGAGTATCTCGACTCCTGCATAAAACAGGCGGAAGAAACCGGCTCTGTAACCACAATCCTGGGAAGGCGTCTGCCGATCCCTGACATTCATAGCTCAAATGGCAATGTACTGGCCTTCGCCCGTCGCAATGCCATAAATTATCCTATCCAGGGTTCAGCCGCAGATATTATCAAAGCGGCCATGATCCGTGTTGACAGTAGAATCCGCCTGGAGCAGTTGCATAGCCGTCTGATAATGCAGGTGCATGATGAACTTGTTTTTGAAGTTCCGGAAGATGAGCTGGTAAGGATGGAGCAACTGGTGGAAGAAGAGATGGGTCGTGCGGTAGAAGCCAGAGTTCCTCTCAAAGTCGACATCAGTTACGGGGCGAACTGGAGCGAAGCGCACTAAGTCAATATGTATTGTTGCAAATCAGGTGTTTAGCTTCAATTCCGGCATGCCAAAATTTTGTAGATTATCGTTCCCACGCTCCAGCACAATCAAGTCCCCCTTGATAAAGATACCCTCTGTTGCATACGGTTTTAACGAATGTGAGTCGTTGACAGGGTGATATCAGCAGGGTAATGTGAGGCGCTTTTTATGTGGAATGCAGATTTTTTGAGAGGATATCATTCAGATGAATAGCAAAGAGAAAAAAGAGCTGAGCGAAACGTCTATCTGTAATCTGTTCATTACACCTGCGATACAGAATGCAGGTTGGGACCCTCTGAAGCAGATTCGGTGGGAAGTGACACTCACTCCTGGCCCGGTTGTTGTTCGTGGGAATTTATCCTCGCGCAACAAGAAAAAAAAGAAATTTGCTGACTATGTTTTGTCGTGGGAGCCGGGCATTCCCGTTGCGATAGTTGAAGCCAAGGACAACAATCACACCGTCAGCCACGGTATCCAACAGGCGCTCGGCTATGCCGAAATCCTGGCAGTGCCCAGCGCCTTCAGCTCCAATGGCGATGCCTTTGCCTCACATAACAAGGTTCCTGCCGCAGGCGCAGATATCGAGACGGAGTTTCCTCTCGAATCGTTTCCATTGCCTGACCTGATTAGTTCTAATTCGCCGCTTGATTAGTAAATGACTTATTCTGTCTTACTCGTGTGATATTCTTCTGATATTAAAAAACAGGAGGATACAACATGAAAAAAATCAATCTCCAATTTCAGCCAGGCCTTAGTTTAAG
>CAIMXI010000254.1 GCA_903845365.1 uncultured Geobacteraceae bacterium
CTTTCAATCTCTACAAATCCACAACCCACCCGCCCCCAAACCCACCCGCTCCATCCAAGCGTAAAACCGCCGCATCCGCTGAAAAGATATATAAATTCAGGTTTACTGTTCATTTATATTCATTCAAACACCCGATTGACGTGACGCTGGAGCGTCACCGGCTGCCTTCCCACGCTGGAGCGTGGGAAGGATAACAAGGTTTAGCCTCACGAAAAGGCCTCGATTTTAAAGCGTTCAGGCAGAAGATCCTGGTTTTAAATCGTGAAGGAATCGTGAGGCTAAAAAAGGTTTAGCTACAAAAATTATCCTCGTTGATATTCTGCTAAAAATCTTGTTTTGTATTCAAGATAGTGCCCATCGCCGATCGCCTGGCGAACTTCAGCCATCATTGCCTGATAGAAGTGGACATTGTGAATAGCCGAAAGAACAGCAGAGAGAACTTCATTGGATACAAAGAGGTGGTGAAGATAGGCTCTGCTGAAGTTTTGGCAGGTATAGCAGTTGCAGCTTGGATCAATCGGAAAAAAATCTCGTTTATAGTTTTTATTGGTCAGGCGGATTCTACCGCGCCGGGTAAAAAGAGTGGCGCTTCTGGCGTATCTGGTCGGAATAACACAGTCAAACATATCAATACCGCGCTCGACACTTTCCAGGATGTCTTCCGGTAGGCCGACACCCATCAGGTAGCGCGGTTTGTCTTCCGGGAGATGCGGAGTGGTAAATCCGACTATTTTTTTCAGCAGTTCCAAACCTTCACCGACACTGACACCACCGATAGCGTAACCTGGCAGGTCAAGTTTGCGCATCTCTTTCGCGCACATTTCCCGCAAATCCTCAAACACGCTTCCCTGAACAATACCAAAGAGTGCCTGGCCGTTGTCGGTCATGGCGTTTCGGCACTCTTTCAGCCAGCGAATGGTCTTTATGGTAGATTTCTTCGCATAAGCTCGATCGCAAGGGTAGGGGATGCACTCATCAAACGCCATGATGATGTCAGCACCCAGATCCTGCTGGATTCTTGTCGCCGTGGCAGGGTCGAGGTAAATTTCAGCACCGGTAATTTCATGTTTGAAAAAAACACCCTCTTCTGTGATCCGTTTATTAGGCAGGGAAAATACCTGAAATCCTCCTGAATCGGTAAGGATCGGCTTATCCCAAGCCATGAACTTATGAAGGCCACCGGCTTTTTTGACCAGTCCCTCTCCAGGTTGGAGATGGAGATGATACGTATTTGAGAGGATAATCTGGGAACCGGTATCTTTGATCTGCGCCGGAGTAAGCGGCTTCATGGCGCCATGAGTTGCCACAGGCATGAAGATAGGCGTCCGGATATCGCCGTGTGATGTACTGATAATTCCGAGACGTGCGTGACAGTTCGGGTCTTGTTTAAGAAGGGTGAATTGCATTTAATCTCCACAACTGCTGGGCAATAATATGCCGTAAACTGTCTGAATTTCTTGAAGTACTAGCAGGATTTGGCCGCAAATGCAATTTGTGAAATTTAAAAACGTAGTGTTACTCCTTCGTTTGAAACATTTTCTTGCAGAACTACCGACTACATGCACAAAAAATATGCATACTCATTACCATTAATCTGAAAAACCATGCAGAATCTACATTCGAGATTCCATTCATAATCCCTGTTTGACAAAGCGTTACGGCAGTTGAACCAAATCGAACGAAAGCAGATAAACGTTCGGTAGGATTCTTGCAAAACAGATGGAA
This sequence comes from uncultured Geobacteraceae bacterium, assembly GCA_903845365.1. Taxonomy (GTDB): domain Bacteria; phylum Desulfobacterota; class Desulfuromonadia; order Geobacterales; family Pseudopelobacteraceae; genus JACRCG01. Next base: position 1,726 of record CAIMXI010000254.1, read on the forward strand.
TTATAGTAATCCGCCCCGTCGTGGGCGGCTTCTTTACCATCTGGAGCATCAATGAAAGATTTGGCTGCCAGGCATGGCGATGACGCCATTATCACTACAGATCAACTGCGGCAGTTGGCCTATAACGAAAAAATGGCTGAATTGGGCAAGATATCTGCTGGCCTGGTGCACGAATTGAACGGTCCGCTCACAGTCATAATCTCGGCATCGCAGATAATCCTGCGGGAAGAGGGTGTTCCGGAAGCCGTACAGGAAATGATCTCACGCATCGGCTCCGAGGCGCACCGACTTTCTCAACTGACCAAAGGACTGCTTAATTTCAGCAGCCACGACGAAACTATCAGCGACGTGGATCTCAACCTCACCATAGATTTCATTCTCAACTTCGTGAAATTTGAAGCCGCCCGTCGCGCGGTAATTGTCCTGAAAAAGCTTGATCACACGCTCCCCACTGTCCGCCTGGACGGTAACCTGCTGAAGCAGATTCTGATGAATATAATCATGAACGCCCTGCAGGCCATGGAAGAGAGCGGCGGAAAACTCCTCGTTGAAACCACTCATGCAGAAACCGACGCCGTACGCTTTATCATTTCCGACAATGGCCCCGGAATCCCGATCGAAACTATTGACCACATTTTTAATCGCTATTTCACTACAAAAAAACAGGGGGAAGGCACGGGGCTGGGGCTGTTCGTGACGAAACGTCTGGTGGAAAGCATGGGTGGGAACATTGAAGTAACAAGCAGGATGGGAGGGGGCACAACATTTACGGTTACACTGCCGATAGAGAAGTAGATTGTCCAGTCAAGCAGTACACATCACTCTCCGAACCCGATATTCCCCGCCGATAACGAGATATTCCCCCTCCCCCTTCATAATGCTGCCCGGCAGCAGTTCGCTATAGAAAAATATCTTGCTGAACGGCACCAGAACTTCCCAAACCGTTGAACCGAACTCCCAGGCTCGCTCTTCATCTGATGTGAATGACACAAGATTATTCAGGCGGACGATCTGGCTGCGCTTATCGATCTGTTCGATGACGTCATGTTCGCTGGCGTCATTTGTGCCGCGATAGAGGGGAACAATTGATGAATGGGGATACTTTCTGATCAGTTCGAACTGGCAGTATTCGTAAAGGATGTCTAGCTGTGATTGAATGGCGTTAGTGCGGGCGCTTCCTTTCATGACATCCACGGAATAGTCGAAATATTCCTCACTGTGGATACCTTTAATACTGGCGCGATGAAAGGAGGGGGTAATCCCCATGCGGCTCTCTACCCATCGTTTGAGGACCGCCCCTTCAATAGAGTTTGAATCCATCATCCAGCCGCGCAGATAGCGGAGATAGCTGTTCTTGATACTTTTCCGGGCGGTGTCGGTCTGATTCTGCCACTGGTGCAGTTGAAACTTTACCGACATGTAATCGTTGAAGGTCAGAGCACGCTCTTCCTGGCTTTCGATAGTAACAAGCCGGTCGAACAGAAAGCGGTTTCCCTCTTTGACACCCTGTATTTCCAGCATCTGTGGATTGTCGTTGAAATGGCGCGAGGCGATGACCCAGGGTGGCAGGTTACAGTTATTGAAGGAACCGTTGTGCATGACAGGCCATCACCTCATCCATCAGAGAATTTTAGCCAGCTCCACCAGTGTCATTTTGATCGGCCCACTGATCGCAAAAACCTCAAGCCCCAGTCTTTCCAGCTCGCCCTTCGGATGCTCTCCGATCTGGGCGGTCACAACGGCACGACAGTCGGCAATGGCTACGGAAATACTCTTGAGCAAATGCGCACGCAGAGGGTGATCGGGGTCAAAACTGCAGTACCTTTCCACCCCGCGTTCATCAACCAGTTTTGCCTGTCCGTCCTCGACGCTATAGATAAGAAATCGTTCAGCATGACCGAAATGCTGATTTATCTCCTTACCATCTTTAGATGTGACTGCAATCAGCATGATCCACCTCTCTGAAAAAACGGCAGCTCAATCAATTCGGTTAATCCAAACGGCACTACGCCTATGCTTTTGCTTCAACCGGTTCAAACGTGAAACATTTTTTCGGGCAGGTTCGTCCGCACGCCTGGCAGCCGATACAATTTCCGGCAGTGGCAATGGTCATATACGCTTTAGCGCTGTCTTCCGAATCCACCTCTTCGTATGTCAGCACATCCATGGTACACGCCTTGTAACAGCGACCGCAGCCGATGCAGAGATCTTTATCGATCGCCTTTATAAACTGTGGTGTCCACTCATGTCCGTCTTTTGTTACTCCTGTTATAAATGCCATTGTTCTCTTCCCCCTTTTTTGGGTTTTGTATTATCCTAACCCGGACGAGCCGGAACCAAGATGTTGCTAAAAATATGGTTTTAAACAAAAAATCTTTTTGCTATTGCCTTTATCCGCCTTAATCCCTTTCATCCCTGTAAATAAAAGGTTTTACTTTTGACTTCAAAGACTTTTTGACAGGGCCCAAAAGCGGGTCTAAAGGATAAAGAAAGATAAAGGCGGATAAAACCTTATAAACTCTCAGGCATATTATCCCAAAGGTGGCATTTGATCACGCAACGCCGTAATGAACTCAACGAAAAACAAAGACTTAGAACGAAATTATGGTTCAGCTCTCAAAATTGTCTTTAACTCCCATCATCGCTTTGCGCAGCCAGGGTGGCGGATTACCTCGAAGCACCTCCTGTAATCGCTCCACGGCCTCTTTCAGATTGACCTCTACATCGGTCTTCATGGGATGAATCTTGTGTGCAACCAGCTTGGCTGCCGCCGGCCCACCGATCTGCATGGTGTAGACGATGGCGCAGCCCGCAAGCAACTGTGCCCTAGCTGCGATGCGATCCTCTTCATCCGTCCCATGCACACCTACGCTGACAGCCACCAGAAACCGGGCTTCATCGGGCTCGACTTCCCATATATGGAAACTCTGGCACTGACCGAAATGCTGATCGATTATTTCGCCGGTTGATGTGCTAAATGCGATTTTCATGGTTCATCACCTTCCTTTCTTAATGGAAAAGGGCGCAGCCATTTTTTTATGGGGGCGCCCTTGCCGCTATAATCTAAAAACAAATAGGTATGTTACCGGTAGCTGTATTAAGATTTAAGCACATAACATGCCAACAGCTAACATGCTATAAATAAATATCTGCCATTTCGGCTAATAATGTGTTTAGAATGGCCATCTGACCATCGACTCTTATGTGTTTCAAACCATTGACGAGTGACAGCTTCCCTTCAAACTGAGCGTTAAGCTCTCCTGGGGTTCTATCTGACCAGTTGGGTGACTTCTCGGAATAAAAGTGATTGTAAAGGTCTCTCAGGCTTACAGATTTTGCCTTTGTGGGGTTATTATGATGATGATATCAGAATCTGTGTTTGTTCTTCTGAGAGGATTCCTGAGCGTAGAAGGGAAAAACAGACATCACCATTAATGCCATTAAACTGGCAAGGAGTTTTGCTTCTGAAGGGTGGGAGGTTTTGAGAGATTTTCTGATGTACTGCGAATTAAACTTGTCTACGAGGTCCAGGGGAACCCGAATCATAAAATGAGCATGACCATTGCGGAAAAGAGACGTAAGGAGCCCTAAAACGCATAAAGGTGGATTCTCAGTCTGATACACAAAATGTATCACAAATCTAATAATCCACCTCTAAGGTTGTCTAAGTCGCTGATTTTAAACGACTTATTTTAACTGGTGCGGTGGAATGGAATCGAACCATCACGGAGTTGCCCCCGCCAGCCCCTCAAGCTGGTGCGTCTACCAGTTCCGCCACCACCGCAAGCAGAATGCACAACCTCTGCACATGCCTAAATAGTTTGAGGAAACTTTTTACTGATGCTAACAAATAATGAGCTGATTTCTAACACAGCAGTGCTGTTTTAGCAAGTGTAAATATTATTTTTTCTGTGCAGGTGCAGGTGCAGGAACAGCTGCAGGCACCGAATCCGCCTTCTGCTCTGTTGGTGCAGCAGCTGGCGCAGAGGCCGGTGCGGCTGGCGCCGTGACCGGTGCCGTTTTGCCTTTATCGGACATTATAGAAGAAGATGATGGCTGGCCTGAAATGTACGCCAAAGTCAACGACGTTAACATAAATATAACGGCCGCGCTGGTAGTCAATTTGCTCAAGAAGGATGTCCCCCCCCCGGCTCCAAAGACAGACTGACTTCCGCCACTGCCGAACGAAGCCCCCATTTCAGCACCTTTTCCAGACTGTAGCAAAACTACTGCGATCAAAAACAGACTAACTAGCACATGTAAAATTGTAAGAACTATTAACATACCTGATCCTCTTGAAGCATTTTAAAGAGGGAGACTATAGCATAGCAATTAACTGCCTGTAAAGTTCTAAGTGTAAAAAATGGTACACAATGCCGCAATTTCTTCTTGACCTTTGAGTAATTACCCTGCTTTCATACCTTTAGCTATTACTCAAGACAATTCTCGCGCATAAAAAGGATGCCAGCAGGATATGAAACGGGTCGCTATCAGCACATTGGGATGCAAAACGAATCAATTTGAGTCGGCCGCGATGGCAGAACAGTTGGAAACCGCCGGATACCTTATGGTCCATTTCAACGAACCCTCTGACATCTATATTATTAATTCCTGTACTGTCACGGCTCGAACCGACGCGGAAACCCGGAGGCTCATCCGCCGTGCCAGACGCCTGAATCCGGATTCACGCATTATTGCAACCGGATGCTATGCCCAGGTGGCGCCTTGTGAACTGGAAAAGATGCCGGAAATTGACTGCGTAATTGGAAATCAGGAAAAACTTAGCATCTCAAGCCTGTTGGAATCAGCCGGGCGCTCTGTTGCAGATATTTCACAAATAGTCAATGCCGAACCGCTGAAGCTGACCAGTTTTGCCGAACATACCCGTGCCTTTCTCCAAATTCAGAATGGCTGTAACTCTTTCTGCAGCTACTGCATTGTCCCCTACGCCCGTGGCCGTAGTCGCAGCGTCACTGCCGACGAAACCCTCCAGGGAATACGTGATCTGGCCGCTCATGGTTTCAAGGAGGTCGTATTGACCGGTATCCATTTGGGTGCATATGGCCATGATCTTCCGTCTCCGACGACTCTATCAACTCTCGTCAGACTGATTGATGCAGAGAGGATTGTGCCTCGATTACGTATCGGTTCTGTCGAACCAAATGAGCTCAGTGAGGAACTTCTGAACCTGATGACGACCTCCGAGAACATTTGTCACCACCTGCACCTGCCGATGCAAAGCGGGAGCGATTCAGTGTTGAATCGCATGGGCAGAGCATACAGTTCCGGCTTCTTTCGAGATTTGGTAGCACAGATTTCTGCTGCAATGCCGGACGCATTTATCGGTGCCGATCTGATAGCCGGTTTTCCGGGAGAGAGTGATACAGAATTTGAAGAGACCGTCAAATTATGTGAGGAGCTGTCGTTATCTGATCTGCATGTGTTCCCCTATTCCAGCCGTCCAGGAACCAGGGCTGCCAGCATGCCGGGACATCTTCCTGACCGGATTGTTACGGAACGGGCTGCACGGTTAAGGAGTGTTGCCACACGAAAAAAAGCAGCTTTCCTGAAGCGCTTTGAGGGTACTGAGCTGCAGGTACTGGTTCAGGGATTCAACGAAAAAACTGGGATTTGCAGAGGCTTGTCCCGCAATTATATTTCTGTTTCTTTTCCCGGCACGCAAGCGCTGGTGAATGAAGAGGTGTCTTTGCTACGACAAAAAGTTATCAACGACCCATTCCGGAATTCAGGAGAAAATTATCCCAGAGAAGCCGTGCAGTCGTAAGGTAGCACTCTTTTTTACTGGAAAACCGTTCGATCAACTCTTCTGCTCGTGCCGATGTTGATCGATCCCATGCACTCCACTTGCGAATAATAGTTTCAGTCACCTCTGGGTGAAACTGGACTCCCCACGCCGTATCACCGACACGAAATGCCTGGTGGCGGCACGCCGCTGAAGTCGCAAGCAGCACGCCGCCATCAGGTATGTCAAAACTGTCGTGATGCCACTGAAAGGTGCTGAAAACCTCGTCAACTCCCTCAAAAAGATGATCCGCTTTACCTTCTGCTGTAAGTGAAACGTTTAGTGTGCCAAGCTCCTCCCAGCGATGCGAGACAACCTCCGCACCGAGAGATGCCGCTAGCAACTGCCCGCCAAGACAAATACCCAGATAGGGAATCCGGGCTGCGACAACGGAACGAATGAGGGTTTTCAGGTCTGTAAGGAAGGGATATCGGGCGTCGTCATTTGCCCCCATGGCACCCCCCATGACAATCAACGCCGCAATATCGCCAACTTCAGGGAGACTTTCGCCACGGTACGGATGATGGACTGCGTGCGGAATGGATAGATAATCGAGCAGGTTCCCCGGAGGCACTTCCGGGTCATTCTGGATTATGTGCAACATGCAGCTCACCCCTTTTTGTTCACCCGCAGTATGAGATCTCCCTCAAAGAGCAGCGGGTGGCGGCGGATACCGGTTAGCAGGCCGGCTACCGGGGAAAGTACTTTTTCAATGACATTGCCGCTGAAACTGTCATAAATATAGCCTAGTTCCTGACCTGAGCCGACCCATCGCCCGACCTGCCGGTCGGAAACAAAAGTCCCGGCTTTTTCGGCATAGACTCTGAAGGCGCTTGCCTTGTCAAAACAGCAGACCTCTTCATCTTCAGCCGCAATGTTAACCCCCTCCAGAATTCCGACCCTGCCGAGAAACGCCACCAGAGAACGGAACACCCTCTGACAGTGATCAAGCTGAACGAGACCGGCCTGACCCACCCGCAGGACGAAACTCCGACCGGGCCAAACTTTCCAGGAGGAGAGCAGAGTCGTGCTAAACACCGGAGAAAGCGAGCGTTCCATGACAGCCGGCAGCCCGAACAGCAGAGCCGTTTCTCGTTCTGCAGCAGTTGGTCCATGAAGGCGTACCTGGGGAATCTCTTCAAAATCAGCGCTTGCGGTATGGATATCGATTCGGTAGTCGGCGCGCTTGGTCGCTTCAAGAACGGCATATGCAATACGCTGGGTTGTTTCTCCCGTCGTACTGCCTGGAAACATGCGATTGATGTCTGATTTGTCGAATGGCCAGGTTCTCGTGCGCAGATTTATCCCCAGGACGTTGACCGCCGGGATGATGAGCACCCGTTTGACAAGTTTCAACTCCGGATATTTTCCCGACTCGACACCGTTCAGAAAATCTGCCAGACGGGATAGAATGAAGGTGCCGTTGATTTCGTCACCATGAAGTCCGGCAACAAGTGCCGCACCCGGATTGGACATTTTCGAGCCGATTTCATGGCATGGGATATCGAACCCTTCTCGTACCGGAGCAGTCATGCAGAGCAGATCGCGGATCATGACACACCACCTTTTCGCGCCATAACCCGTGCCATGAGAGAACCCTCGTACACCAGCGGGTATTCCCGCAGAGTGAAGAGTACACCGTCAACCGGCGAGCGGACTTCGGAAAGGATATCGCCATGAAACGGAGAGACAATCGTCCCGAGAATTTCACCACGGCGGACGTTCGTCCAATGCGCTGTCGCCGGCACAAACAGTCCGGAAGTCTGGGCATTCAGGTAGTGAACATTGCTGTCATCAGCAATTAACGGTGTATGGCATGCCTCCGGGATTTCAACATCGTCGGCCAGAACTCCGATGTTTCTCCAGACGTTGAGAATGCCGGCCATCAACTGGCTGCAGTACTTCGGGGTGATACGCATGCCAACTCCCATCTCCGCCACCAGACAAGGGGTACCGCAACTGTTAAGGCTGTGTGCTACTGTCGTTTCCAGCACCGTGGCAGCACCATGCAGCCAGATCAGGTCGATATTCATGCGACGGGCAAGCGGCACCAGCATAACATCAAATTCCTGATTGATACGCACCTGTGGAATCTCACGGAGGTAGATATTACTGGCATGAATATCGACGACCAGAGCAGACCCTGAAAGCGCCGTCATGAGAGCAGCGGCAAGACGCTCAGGGAGCGGCCCGCCGGAAGAACCAGGGAATGCGCGGTTGAGATCGATGTCAAAAACCGGCAGTCCCCTAGTCAGGGTGTCCAGGCCAAGAGTGTTGATCGCTGGATAAAGTTCTACCGTTCCGAGCAGGCTGCCGGGAGATGTGCGCTGCAACAGTTCCAGCCAGGCTGCCAGCAGGTGGCAGACATACAGTCCCTCCAACTCATCGCCGTGGATTCCGGCCACGACCGCAACCCTGGGGCCATTGCCGCCCGTAAAAACAGTGCGTCTGATTTCCATCCGTTCACGGTACGGCATTTCTATAGTGAAAAAAGTTTCCATTTTCATGGATGGTGGTACGGACATCGTTGGCCTTTCAAAAAAACAAAAAAGTTCAGTTTTGCACTTGTTCCTGCATTGTCACCGTTACTAACGGCTGTGCATCAGAAGCTTCTCCTTTGAAGCTACCCCGTTGTGGTGCGGCATCATAGGAGTCACGTCCGATGGCAACGGCAATATAATGATCATTCGTCAGCAGGTTGTGTGTTGCATCAAAACCGACCCACCCGGCGCCAGGCACCAGCGCTTCTGCCCAGGCATGGGTTGTCAGTGTCTCTCCGATCTGGCTGATGCCTGGATCAAGATACCCCATCACATAGCGGGCAGGGACTCCCCAGGAGCGGGCGACGGTTATGAACAGATGGGCAAAGTCCTGACAGACGCCGCCACCCTGAGCAACCGCCGAAACGAGCGCACCATGAACTTCTGTTGAGCCGGAGCGATACTCCAAAATTGTCGGAATCCAGGCCAACAACTCCAAAAGAGATTCCAGCAGTGGCCGCTCTTTGTCCCGCCTCGGAAATGCCTGCGTTATGGCGTCGGCCAGCTTCATGGCGGTGGGGGTCAAAAGGCTGCGATGCAGAACAAAATCATTCATGGAGGGGGCATTTCGAACCGCTTTGAGCAGCCACTCCTGCTCTTCAGACGGTGGAATTGCTTCAAAGCTGAAGGGGTTTTCCTTCAGAGTCTCCACTTCGCTTTTCAGGCGTGTTACCAGTCTGGTGTGCGGGGGAATAATACAGAAATAATCGACCCGGTTGCCAAAATAGTCCCTATATGTCGCCATTTCTGACGCCGGTTCAGTTTCAATACTGCAGGAGATCACCTGCTGATGGCCATCGGAACGTGGTGCCAGACGCAGTTCAATGTGGTGTTCTCGCACTGTATTGGGATATTCAAGAATTGTTTCATGCTCTATCAGATAACGCATTTGAACTCCGCTTATTGGAAAAATTCTTCCACCAACGCCCCGTGGAACTGTGCCAAGCGCAGCAGCAGACTTACCAGATATTCATGCAGACCGGTATCAAAAATCTGCGATGACGTTACATGTACCATTTCGGAAAGCTGGGTAAATGCAGCATCAGTGGCATCTTTCCGTTCCAGACCGATTATAGCCAATGCATTTCCGATATGCTCCACTGAAAACACGATTGAACGGGGGAAGGCTCGATTCAGTACGACAAACTCAGCCACATCTGCCGGCATGAAACCTGAATGATAATTGCGCCGAAACGCTTCAAACCCTGACAGCGATTTAAGCAGCGCCGCCCATTGATAATAGTCAAGGGCCGATCCGACCATCGAGAGATCAGGGAGGATGATATGGTATTTAACGTCTAGTGTGCGCGCAGTCATGTCGGCCCGTTCAAAACAGCCGCCCAACTGATAGAAAGCGTACGCTTCGCCCCGCATCATGGTTGATGCCGTCAGGCCGTTGAAACGTGCCACCTGATTACGCAACTCCACGAACAGCGCACCGGCCCGCTCTGCGGAAAGTGTCCCCTTCAGCCGTTCATCGAAACTCATCCAGATCTCGTTGACCGCCTCCCACATCTCTTTGGAAATCCGGTCACGGGCTACCCTGGCGTTCTCGCGGAACAGCCGCAGAGAGGTACGAATCGAACTCGGATTGGTTCGACCGGCGCTGATAAACTGCAGTACGCGCGACGTGCTGATACTCCCGCCGCCAAACTGTTCAACATATAGCGGTTCGGACGAGTTGATCTGCAGGATCGGACGCCATTTATCCTCTTCACCCATATCCTCTTCAGCCTCCACCAGATAGAGCAGGTTGATCTCCATCAGGCGGGCGGTTTCACCGGCTCGCTCAAGATAGCGAGCCATCCAGTACATGGAATCAGCTATGCGGCTTAACATCAAATCCCCCTCAATCCCCCTTTACAAAGGGGGAAGAAAATTTATTCCGCCAACACCCAGGTGTCTTTACTCCCTCCACCCTGGGATGAATTTACTACGAGTGAACCTTTGCGCAGCGCCACCCTGGTCAGACCGCCCGGTACGACCTCGATATCCTCGCCGTAGATTACGTAGGGGCGGAGGTCAAGATGACGCGCTTCCAGTTCTCCGTCCATATAACAGGTGTGGCGCGACAGGTATACAACCGGTTGAGCGATGTAATTGCGCGGGTTTTCCTGTACCAGCCCCATAAATTCCTTGCGCGAAGCGGGTGTCGATGAAGGTCCCATCAGCATGCCATAGCCTCCTGATTCGCTTACCGCCTTGATTACCATACGTTCCATATTGTCGAAAACGTACTCCCGATCCTTGACGTTGGTCATCTGATAGGTGGGCACATTGTTGAGAATCGGCTCCTGACCTAGGTAATAACGAATGATGTCGGGGACGTACGGATACACCGCCTTGTCGTCAGCGATGCCGCTTCCCGGCGCGTTGACGATAGCGACATTTCCCGCCCGCCAGGCATTGATCACTCCGGCGATGCCGAGGGAGGAGTCAGAACGGAATACCAGCGGGTCGAGGAAGTCATCATCAATACGGCGATAGATGACATCCACCCGCTGCAGGCCCGTAGTCGTTTTGAGATACACTATGTCGTTGACCACGACCATATCGCGCCCTTCAGCCAACTCGATTCCCATCTCTTTAGCCAGAAAAGTATGTTCAAAATACGCAGAATTATAGATACCGGGAGTCAGCAGAACAATCTCGGCGATCTTCTTGCCGCGTGGCGAGAGGGCGCGCAGGGCGGCAAGCAGGAGCGAAGGATAATGTTCAACGCGGCGAACGCGGTATTTGTTGAAAAACTCCGGAAGTATACGGCGCTCAATAACCCGGTTTTCGATCATGTATGAAACGCCCGACGGTGTGCGGAGGTTATCTTCGAGAATAAGAAACTCACCCTTTTCATCCCGGATGATGTCAATGCCGCTGACATGGGTGTAAATACCGCCCGGAGGTACGATGCCGACGATTTCTCTGCGGAAATCCCGCCCCTGGTAGATCAGCTCCGGCGGTATGACTCCATCCTTGATGATGCGCTGCTCGCCATACAGATCGCCCAGAAAAAAATTTAATGCCCGCACCCGCTGCTTGAGACCGGACTCGATCTTCACCCATTCCGCTGCAGTAATGATGCGCGGGATAAGGTCGAAGGGCCAGATACGCTCAATCCCCTCTTCGCTTTCGCCATAGACGGTAAAGGTGACCCCTTCGGCCCGCAGCGCCAACTGCGATTCGTGAGCCTTGGCCTCCAGCGCACTGTTGCCGGTAGCCTTGATGTGATCCCAGAGCAGGCGGTAATGGTCACGGGGGGTGAAGTCATCGGCATAGAATTCGTGATAGGGGGTGCGGGGTTTGTTCCCCTGAATGCCGGCACTGTACATGGCGCACTCCTTGTGTAGATGAGGTTAGGTGTGTATTCCTGTAATTTAAAAAAGTGGCATTAGCATGCTTCTGTTTTCTGGCTGATAACGACAAAACGCTCATCGAACCACGGCTCAAGTTGCGGCTTTACATCCTTCCATGCAAGACCTCCGCCACCGCAACCGGGGCGGGGCACAATTATTTTCTGCCAACCGATGAAATCTGCAAGTTGTCGCAATTCCTCCGCCGAACTGGCGATTATGCGCAGATCCAGAAGCGACCATGGAGTCTCTTCAACTGGAAAACTAACAATGCCGTTGCCTAGATCAAAGACATGGTTGCCCTTATCTTTGAGCAGACTGCCTAATTTGTGAGCAAGCTCCGGGTAACGAAGTGCCGCCTGTTTCGCCACACCCCGCCCGAATATCGCTCTACCGTCCGACGTCAGTGAACCGTTGGTAGTGATGGCAATAACACTTTTAGCGGCGTACGCCCAGATATTTCCTTCTATCTCAAGCATTCAAGAACCGAACCGCGCAAATGGTCAAAAACATTACTGAGGGTTATGCAAGAGGTGTGACAAAATTAAACTCTATTTGCCATGTCGAGTTCCGATAGCTAAAATATCCTGAAATGGTGTATATAATTGAACCCATATAATTTCATACGGCTGGAGGAACCATCATAATGAGCCTTGACTCCATAAGTAAATTAAAAATTGACAAGACGGTTTTTCACCGCACAGCTAGGAGCAGAAAACGCTGGCTTATCATTTCTACGGCAGTTCTGCTTGTAATTATAGCTGCAGCCTGGGGGCTTGACCGGAGAGGCGTCCTGATTGAGACAGCGACCGTATCTTTGCTATACCCGACGCAAACATTCACTCTGCTCAATGCGAGCGGTTACGTTGTTGCCCAGCGTAAGGCTGCCGTTGCTTCAAAGATGACCGGACGATTGGAGTGGATCGGCGTCCTTGAAGGGAGCCGCGTCAGCAGCGGGCAGATTATCGCCCGTCTTGAGAATCGCGACAGCGACGCAGTCGTCAGCCAGGGAATAGCCTCAGTTCAGAATGCCAGGGCAAATGTTGACCAGGCACGGGCCGAACTTGATGATGCGAGACAGTTCCACGATCGACTGAAAGAGTTGAGCGGTCAGGGAATAGTTTCCAAGTCGGAGTTTGACACCGCCGAGTCACGCTTCAAGCGTAGCAAGGCTGCCGTTGCTGCAGCAGAAGCGGCGGTGCGCGTAGCGGAGTCGTCTCTGCAGGGAGCGCGGATATCAGATGATTACTCTCAGATACGCGCCCCTTTTGACGCAGTCGTCCTGACCAAGAATGCCGACGTCGGAGACATCATCACTCCGCTCGGTTCGGCCGCCAATGCCAAGGCCGCTGTGGTAACCATCGCCGATCTGGCATCTCTACAGGTTGAGGCGGATGTCTCCGAATCAAACCTGGAAAAGATCAAGGCCGGGCAGCCGTGCGAGATCACGCTGGATGCTCTGCCGCACTCCCGTTTCAGAGGGGTATTGCAGACCATTGTACCTACCGCCGACCGGACAAAGGCGTCAGTTATGGTGAAGGTGCGGTTTTTGGAGAGCGATCCCCGCATTCTGCCCGAGATGAGCGCCAAGGTAGCCATCCTTTCCCGTCCGGCCTCCGCAGAAGATCAACAGGCAAAAACAGTTGTTAACCCGGCGGCAGTAGTCAAGGCTAGCGGCAGCGATTCAGTCTATCTTCTGGACAAGGGATATGTCCGAATCAGACCGGTAAAGGTTGGTGCACGTTTTGGCGAACAGGTGGAGGTAAGCGGGGTTAAAGTTGGAGACAAGGTGGCACTGCGCCCGCTGGACAAATTGAAGGACGGTAAAAAAATCAGCGTGGCGGAGAAATAGATGGCCGCGAACTCAGACATCGTCACCATCAGAAATGTGACCAAATCGTACCGTCGCGGCAGTCAGATCGTTCCGGTACTGGAGGATATCAGTTTCAGTATTCAATCCGGCGAGTTTCTTGCCCTGATGGGGCCTTCCGGTTCCGGCAAGAGTACACTCCTGAACCTGATTGCCGGTATCGACAAGGTCGACAGCGGCAGTATCATCATCGGCGGCTGTGAGATCACAACCTTGAGCGAGACCGAATTAGCAAGATGGCGAGCAGTAAACGTCGGCTTCGTCTTCCAGTTTTACAACCTTATACCGGTGCTGACGGCTTACGAAAATGTCGAACTGCCGCTTCTTCTCACCAGACTCTCACGTCGGGAACGACGCGAACATGTCGAGGCTGCTCTGGAAATAGTGAATCTGGCTGACCGCATGGATCACCGCCCCTCACAGCTCTCCGGAGGCCAGCAGCAGCGTGTGGCCATAGCGCGGGCTATCGTGACCGACCCCGCTATCCTGGTTGCCGACGAACCGACGGGGGATCTGGATCGCGTCTCCGCTGGAGAGATATTATCCCTGATGGATCATCTGGTGCAGGATTTTGACAAGACCATCATCATGGTCACCCATGATCCGCGCGCCGCTGAAAAAGCCCATATTATCAGGCACCTGGAAAAAGGGCTGCTTACGGACAGATAACATGTTCATGCTGAAATACATCCTCCGCAACGCCTTCCGCCACAAACTCCGCGCCCTGCTGACGGTAACCGGAGTGGCGATCGCCATTCTGGCCTTTGGGCTCCTGCGCACCCTGGTCGGACTCTGGTACCTCGGCGTCGAGTCATCTTCATCCACCCGACTGGTTGCCCGCAATGCCATTTCACTGGTTTTTTCTCTGCCGATTTCATACAAGGAGCGTATCCGCCAGATTCCGGGAGTCACCAAGGCAGGCGCAATGAACTGGTTCGGCGGAATCTATATCTCGGAGAAAAATTTCTTTCCTAATTTCGCAATCGAGCCGCAGGCGTTTCTCGACCTCTATCCGGAATTTCTCCTCTCTCCGGAAGAGCAAAAAGGGTTCCTGCTGGATCGGCAGGGTGCCGTTGTCGGCCAAAAACTGGCGAACACGCATGGTTGGAAGCTTGGCGACCGGGTCATTTTAAAGGGGACTATCTTCCCTGGACAGTGGGAATTCGTTATCCGTGGCATTTATCGCGGAGCCCAGAGAAGCACCGACGAAACCCAGTTTTTCTTCAACTGGGATTATTTGAATGAATCGCTTCGCCGCACCATCCCGAGACGCGCCGATCAGGCCGGAATCTACATAGTTGGCGTAGCCAATCCGGAAAAGGCCGCCGAGGTGGCGCAGGCAATCGACGCCTCGTTCAAAAATTCCCTCGCCGAGACCATGACCGAGACTGAAAAAGCCTTCCAGCTCAGTTTTGTTGCCATGACCGAGGCGATTATGATCGCCATCAAGATCGTCTCATATGTGGTGATCGTCATTATCATGGTCGTGGCGGCCAATACTATGGCCATGACCGCGCGTGAACGGATCTCGGAGTATGCCACCCTGAAAACGCTCGGCTTTCAGTGGCATCATATTGCTGCCGCAGTTTTTGGCGAATCTTTGTTCATTGCCATTCTTGGTGGAATTGCCGGAATTTTCGGCACCTTCCCCGCTGCTCTCTTCATTGAAAAGGAGCTGTCTCAGTTTTTTCCCACTTTTCAGGTAACCACGACCACCACTGTTCTGCAGCTCTCCGCAGCCATTCTGGTAGGTGCCACTGCCTCAATCTTCCCCACCTGGCGAGCCGCAACAATCAGGATTGCCGTTGGACTGCGGCGTATCGGATAACTGAGATGAAAATACCAATTTCATACAGCCTGCGTAACCTGCTGACGAGACGGATGACCACCGTGCTGACCGCGTCCGGAATGGCGCTTGTGGTCATGGTCTTTGCGGCCACTCTGATGCTGACCGACGGCTTGAAGAAAACGCTGGTGGAAACCGGATCACCGGACAATGTGGTTGTAATACGGAAGGGTGCCCAAACCGAAGTACAGAGCGGCGTAGAGCGATTGCAGGCAAATCTGGTCGAGAGCCTGCCCGGAATCGCCATCGGTTCCGAAGGCAGCCGCCTTTTGTCCAAGGAACTGGTAGTCTTGATCAACCTCCCCAAACGTGGGAGCAATAAGCCCTCAAACGTGGTCATTCGCGGGGTATCTTCCATATCACTGGCGTTACGACCGCAAGTGCGGCTCGTCGAAGGGAGGATGCCGCAGTCCGGATCCTCCGAAATCATGACCGGATCCGGCATCGCCCGCCGCTTTAAGGGGACAGGCATAGGAGAACATCTCCGCTTCGGGATGCGCGACTGGACTGTTGTCGGGATATTTGACGGGGGAACGACCGGATTCAACTCGGAGGTATGGGGTGATGTGGATCAGCTCATGCAGGCTTTCCGCAGGCCGGTATACTCTTCAATGCTGTTCAGGCTGGCCGACAGCAGCAACTTTGAAAAGCTCAAAGTGCAGATCGAGAGCGATCCACGCCTGACGCTGGAGGCGAAGCGCGAGCCGCGTTATTATCTGGATCAGTCAGAGGCGATGTCCAAATTCCTTAACATACTCGGCATGACGTTGACCATAATTTTTTCTCTCGGAGCGATAATCGGCGCCATGATTACCATGTACGCCTCAGTTGCAAACCGCGTTGGGGAGATCGGTACTCTCCGGGCGCTCGGCTTCCAGCGCTCCAGCATACTGGCCGCCTTTCTCTCCGAAGCTCTGATACTCGGTCTGATTGGCGGATTGGCCGGTCTGTTCTGCGCCTCATTCCTGCAACTGCTCACCATTTCCACCATGAACTGGCAGAGTTTCTCAGAACTCTCCTTTTCATTCAGTCTCACCTTAGCCACTGCCATAGAATCAATCGGTTTCTCGATGGTCATGGGGCTGGCCGGCGGCCTTATTCCGGCGCTCCGGGCCGGGAGAATCAGTATCGTTGATGCGTTGAGGGAGAGCTGATTTGGGGAGATCTGCGAGTATAAGACAGCAAAGCGTACCTGACCCCGTAGGTTCGTACTACAGAAGATGAGGACAATGCGTTGTAGTTTTGTCGCTCTTTTGCCAAGATATTAAAGCCCCAAGAAACTGTTGATCACCTTCTGTACTTCTGCGATAGAAGCCTTCCGGGAAGACAATCTTTTTGCAACAGGCTCATAAGTCTGTAATAGACTTACTTATATGATGGCTTTTCCTGGGAGCGCGGACATCCTGTCCGCATAAGGGCTTGAAGGGTGCTAAAATAATTTTTCAACTGGATAATTTAGCTTTGAGTATAAAAGGTTTCATCCGCCTTTATCTTTCTTTATCCCTGTTAAAAAGTCTTTGAAGTTAAAAGCAAAACCTTTTATTTACAGGGATAAAAGAGATAAAAGCGGATGAAGTCAAAAGCAAAAGATTTTTTGTTTAAACCGTATTTTTTAACATCTTGGTTCCGGCTCGTCCGGGTTGGGTTACAACCCCAAAAAGCTGTTAATCACCTTCTGCACCTCGGCAATTGACACACTATTGCTGCTGTCCAGATCCACGCAAGCTTCCACCGTCTTCAACCCCAGGAACATATTGATAGCAGATTGCACTTCGGCGATCGTTACTGTCCCGCTGCCGTCGCAATCACCAGCTTTGGTTTTGCTTGCCGCGCAGTTTGCTGTTGATCCTCCGTTCGTTCCCTCGCATGTCCATGACCATGAGTTGCTTCCTGTAACAACAGGAGTTGCATTTCCACTTGTGCAGAAGCCGGTTGTCGGAGCTGAAATTAAGTTCACCTTGTCGTTTGCTCCGCAGATGCCATTGACCGAAGCGGGAGTATCAGGGGAAAGATAAACGGAACTATTCAACACCTTACCTGCAGTGATGGTGACATTGAGTATTTTGGTTTTGTAACCGGCACTCTGTATTGTCACGGTAGTTGCCCCGGTACCTGACTGTAGCAAATAAGCGCCATTAGGCATTACTTGGCTGGCAATGCCATCCCCTATTTTTACAGTGGCAGTTGGTATAGCTGATCCAGTGCCATCGCTTCTTACATAACCAGTTATAAGTCCAGGCAACCCATTAGTATTATCAGTTGAAAAGCTGGATACTGTACTGGTGCTTTTCTCACCATACTGGTCAACTGCAATGATACGCCAGTAGTAGTTTGTCAGATCTTTCAATATGCCATCGGCAACATAGGTTGCGGTGCCGGCAATTTCCTCTTCTTTATGGACTATGTTTGTAAATGCCTCGTCGGTTGCAATCTCCAATGTGTAGGTAAGTGCGGCTTTTTCCGGATCAGTGGCAGCTGTCCACTCAAAAGCGGACATGGTCTTCAGTTTAGCGCCGTTTTCCGGAGCTACAAGCTTCTGTACTTTTTCTGGTGGCATATTGCCTGTCTTTTGTTTGTAAACAATGCTTCGCTTCATCGGAGAGATTTCACTACTTATAGCGTCACGGGAATAATAATAGATTTCGTATTTTCCAGGTGCCGTAAAACCGGAGTATGGAGTATTAAGTTCCCATTGATTGACTGTACCTGCTTTTGGGATCATCAGTTGTTTTTCAAGGGTCAGGTCAAGCTGGCTGCTTGAAGTGCCGCCGGGGGCAAGCACCATATCAGGAGTACGCACTTCTGCCCAGGCTGAAGAAACTGCTGCGTGGGAACCAAACGTCTGCAACCATAATTGTGTGCTGGTTTTATCTGCAGCAAGTAGCGTTGTTGGAGTAATATCCGTAATTTCGCTTGCTCCTGCGGCATTGGTGATAGTGTTTCCAACACCAAGATAGATGTTACTGGCAATTACACCGTCACCATCGAGCGATGAAAGATTGTTTGAGCCAGATTTGCTGCCATCGTCATCCAAAAGCGGATGCTGAACCGCTCCGTCAACTCCGAGTCCGGTACCGTTTGCGCTTCCACCTTTGCGGGTATATATCCGTGTCTGATCTGTTGCTTCCTCAAATGCTAATTTTATCGACATGCCATTTTTTAAAGATCTGAATAGTGCGTCCAGAAAGAACTCACCGCTTCTAACGCCATCAGGCTCACTTGGTCCTTTGTACGATTCTTCAGTTGCAGCAGCACTGGTTATAATAATACGGCCTGTTTTTGAAAGAGTGGGAATAAAACTGCCGGAGAAGCAGGAACCGTTGATGATGATCCGTTTGGTGTTGGCTGCATCGGTGCCGACAAGTCCGGTTTCCAGTGTTGAAAGCCACCCATCGAGAGCAGCAGGTGTTATGGTTTCATTGTTTATTATAAAGTTGCCACTTGTGCCATGGTCAACCATGATAATAAATAATGGAGCAGCCACACCTTTCATTTTATTTAATGCCCAGTTGGTTATTGCATCCTGAATGACGGCAACTGTAGGGGCTGCTGTTACCAATACTTTGGCAGCTACTGCCTCAGCCGCGCTCTGATAACTGAAATATTGGATAGCGTCATCTCCGAAACCTCGCGACTTGAGTGCATTGTATATCCGGTTGGCTGTCTTGGCATGGGATTTCTGACCCTCGAGGTCAGTAGCTATTTTGCCTTGAATTATAATGGCGTACCCGGCTTTTTCTCCAACCAGCAAGGTTTTGGCGTCCGAATCCGATTGTTCCAAAGTGCTTGTGCCATCGAAATATGCTTTGATGTTGTATGCCCCCTTCAAAGCAAAACCTAATTGCGCTATGTTGTCAAATATGAAGTGGCCGGAAGCATCCGTAGTTATTGTTGTTGGTTGCGGACGTATTTCTTTTGCATCCGGCTTGATGATTGAGAGCGTGATGGTGAGACCTGACAGATCTCCACCTTTGTCCGGCAGGCGGGTGAGCTTACCGCTGACTTTGAGCTGTCCGTTCTGCAGCATGTTCTGAGTGGAGAGATCGATACTGAGTGTCGTGAATGCCGGTTCCTGGAAAGCAACCGCGATAAATTCATCACTGGTATTACCGGCGGTGTCAGTAGCCCGCGCTGTAATGGTGTAACTGGTAGCTGGTTTCCAGACAACATTTTCAGTAGCCAGACTCCACGAAATTGTACCAGTTGCAGGTATCCAGTTTTCTATGTTAGTGAAGGTGCCAGCAGCAGTCAGGTAGTTTGCCCCCTCTTTTATCTGTATTTCTACTTTTGACACGGCAGTTTCTGCATCAGAGGCTGTGCCTGTTATTTTTTTCAAAGAAAGCAGGGAACTGCCCCCTAAAGGTGATGCTATTGAAACAACAGGCTTTATGGTATCAATCACGTATATTTCGGTTTTAACCGCTTCAGCGTTACCCGATTTGTCTACAGAGAAGAATTTAAGTGTTGTGTTTTTATCAATCAGAATTTTAGCGGCATAAACGCTTGATACTACTGTTGGTGTGGAGTTATCAGTGGTGTAATAAGTTTTATCACATCCCCAGCCTGTACCATCATCGCATGACAGTTGAAGAGAAAACTGAGCATTATAGGTGCCGCCAGTTTTTGGGTTAACTTCAGTTTTCGGAGGCGTATTGTCAGGGACAAGAGCTGTACCACTGAGATTAACATTTAATATCGGGGTCGTCGGCTCGCTGGACGGCACTTCAAGCAAAGCACTTTTAGCTCCGGCGGCGGCAGGAGAAAACGAAACAGTAACATTGCAGGTTTCAAGCCTCTGGAGTTTTTTTCCGGAACAACTATCAGAAGTTTTTGTGAAGTCGGCCGGATTGACACCTTTCAAAGTTACAGAACCTATAACAAGATCAACATATCCGTTGTTTGATACAGTTATAGACTTGTCTGGCGAAGCCTTTCCAGCGCTGATGATACCAAGGTCGTTTGATAACGGGAATATTCTGACGCCATCGCGTACCGGCCATCCATACATTGCATCTCTAGCGCTTAACTGAAGCTCCTTGTACTTTACGTAATGTGGTCCATGGGACATGCCTATCGACCATGCCTTGTTTGTCACACTCGTATCACCCCCGACGACAGTATCGCCAGTCCACATAGTTTGATCGAATCCTGCCATGCCTATGAAAGGGTGACCTGACGGCAAAGATGGATTGAACTCTGATCTGTCTGAAACACTATGCAGTTCCTTTAAATTCGGTAACCGCCAATTTTTGTATTGAGAGGAATATTCCGCACAGTGCATCGTAGATTGACCACTGTTGAAACTCTTGATATTGTCAATCGCATTTTGCCAAACAATTGAGCCAAAGCACTTGGGATCTTGCAACCACATAAGTCCAGTGAGGTTGTCAGTTACAGTGCCGTCCATATTATCAATAAATCGTGGGGAAGGCCAAATTGTCCCTGCCTGCAGCTCGCCATCCTGTCCAGTGCCAGCACAATCAATCTGATTGCCCATGGTATCATGGCAGAGTTTCTGACCGGTCCGCGCAACCTTTGCTGTGCCATCTGATGCGCCACGAACAGGTAACACATAATGTAACTCCGCTTTACTCTTATATATTTCACCGACTTCGATAAAATTCCTCGTAGACACCATGTAAGCGTAGTCTCTAAAGTTAATAAATGTTGAAGATGTCCAGTAGTCATCCTTTATACTCGTAAAACCTTTGTCTATCAGCCATTGGCCGGGGTCGGTAACTCCGATATTTATCAGGCTATCAAACTCATTTATATTCGGCAGCCGCCAGTCACTTGAGCCTTTGTAATTATTCTGATTAAGACATTTGACGTAGTCCAGCGCTCCCTGCCAGGTTTTTGTGCCGCCTGCACAAGTTGTAAATGCTGAAGTGCCTCCGTCCTGTGCCCAAATAAGGCCAGTCAGGTTATCTTTAATTGTCCCGTTGTTATTATTTGTAAATCTTACCCCAGGCCACGCGACGCCAGCCTGCACTTCGCCATCCTGCCACGTGCCGACACATGATATGACGGTGCCAAACTTGTCGTAACAGGTTGTCTGACCTGACTTGGGTAGAGAGATGGTCTCAGGAGCTTCACCTTTTCCAGAGAGCGCCACGCTGAATGAAGGGGTGTCAGGGTCATTGTTAGGAATGACAAGGTTCGCAGTCAATTGACCACCCGCTACTGGTACAAAAGCGACCGAAACCATACAATTCGTGCCGAAAGCTACACTGTGTCCAGAACAATTATCGTTCGTTACTGTAAAATTCACAGCATTTGCTCCGGCTATCGAGATAGTACCGATCACGAGCGGTGTAGCACCATTGTTCGTGATGGTAAATATCTGCGTTGCAGAAGATGTACCGGTATTCACCGAACCAAAATTGCTGGCAGCAAGAGAGAGTGAAATATAGGGGGCGACCCTGTTGAAAGACGCTGTAACACTCTTGTCTGAGTCAAACGTGACTACACAATCCCCGGTGCCGGAGCACGCGCCGCTCCAGCCGGCAAAAATACTGCCAGTTCCTGCAGCAACGGTAAGAGTCAACTTTGTATCTTTAGCATACCTAGCCGAGCATGTGCCGCCACAGTCAATTCCTGCAGGAGCACTTGTCACCGTGCCTGAACCGAAACCGGATCTGGTAACATTCAGCAATTGTCCCGCAAGTTGCGCCCCGAGTCTTATGGGTACAACGGCTGCGCTGGCGGTTTTCAGTACGGCTCTTATCGGTTCGCCCCATCCCATTGCAGGACTCACACCCCACACACTGGTATATTCACTAGCAAGCGTACTTGAAGTCCAGTAATTGCTCTGAAAATTGGTAAAACCTATTGAGTTATAATAGGTTGCAGAATTCGGTACCTGCCAGTTAATAAGGCTCATCATTTCAGTGCGGTTGGGCATTCGCCAATCGCTAAATCCCAAATAACCGTTCTGATTCAAACATGCTATATAATTCAGCGCATCCTGCCATGTCTTTATTGTTCCTGGATTACAGACCGTGGGGCCAGGGGCATTACCGTCTTGGGCAATAACAATCCCGGTCAATTGATCGGTCACTGTCCCGTTATTATTGAGTACAAAACGGGGTGTCGACCAGACAGCTCCCTTCTGGGTGTCTCCATCCTGACCTGTCGCAGAGCATGAAATGGCAGTGCCTGAAGCATTCCAGCAGGAAACCTGACCGGTCTGGAGCACTGGAGAGAGTGGAAGCGTATCCGTACTGGAACGTACCGGCCAGAGTGGAATCTGTTGCACACCTCCAAAATTGCTGTTTGATTTGCTGAAATCCCACACAAATCCGGAATCCATAACCATGCACCACGCAACGTTCGTACCCCAACCTGGATCTAGCGGATTAGCTTCAGAGGTTGAAGACCAGTACACATCACTAAGGACATTAGTAAATCCTTGAGCCGCAAGCCACTCGGTATTTTTTACAGCAGAGACATTTACGAGGCTTGCCAGCTCATTAATGTTAGGCAAACGCCAGTCATTATGACCAAGATAGTTTTCCAGATTCAGTTTTTTGACATAATCAAGAGCATGCTGCCATGTCACCTTTCCATTGCCCGACGTGCCGTCGGCGTCAAACGACGGGTCGCGGGTCTGCATCAAATTGCCATCTTTTGTCCATATCAGGCTGGTGAGCTTGTCCAGTATCGAGCCATCGCCGTTATCAACGAATCTGAGGTCCGGCCATGGCACGCCGCTCTGCCTTTCACCATCCTGGCCGCTTCCGTTGCACTGAATGGCAGCGCCGGAAGTGTCATAACATAGAGACTGCCCGGTTTTGGGAAGCTGGATGGTGGGAGACGCCGGAACCCCGGCAATGACAACTGTAGCTCCAGCGCTTGAGGTGACGTTTTCGGCGTTATCTTTCACAAAGGCAAAGAGTATCTTGCTTCCAGCATTGCTGAACGTGTAGTAGGTCGGAGCGGAAGTATTCCAGGAACAGCCGGCTGATCCAGCGTTTTCTTTAAGGCAGTACCCGGTAACGCCGGCATCATCCGAGGCGGATAGGATCACCGGAACAGTAAGGTTTGATGAAGTCGCCGGAAGGCTGTAGGCAGTAATCGCGGGGGCCGTTGTATCAGGTTTTATGGAGGCCGAACAGTTATCAGTAGCCCCGCCGCCAGTCCCGGTGCATGTCCAGTTCCATGCACTTGTTCCTGATACGGCTGAAGCGGTGCCCGTCGAACAGAGCCCAGTTGTCGGGGCGATTACAAACGACCCGCCGCTGCTGCTGCCGCAGATGCCGATGATTAACGGTGCCGTAATATTTATCGTTTTTTTATACTCATTATCACTCTCATTGCTTTCTGTAATGGCACCAGTTGAATCAACCTTAACTTTTATCTCATGTGTTCCTGCACTCAGTTTTCCTAAAGAATAATCTGAAACGAATATATATGCGGAAGATGTTGTACTGGATACTAACGAGTCAGTAGACCAATACATTTTCTGCACACCATCCACATAAATCGCTGTATAAAACGTGGATGAGATACTAACTGTGCCATAGTTCTCAGCAGCCCAGTCAACGTAAACCGTATCGTCGGTGCTAAATACGGTGCTGTCGGCATTTCCCCCTGTAATTGTTGATATAATCATTTTGTCGGCCCAGCCTGGTGGCTGGTATAAAGTAAGATTAGGCAATGATGGTGCCGATGATATGGTGATAGTGGCAGTAGACGGGTTAGACACTATGCCGGCAGCATCTTTAACCCAGGCGTAAAGAGTCTTGCTGCCTTCACTGTTGAAGGCATAACTGGTAGGTGCTGTTAAACTCCAGGTGCAATCGGTTGAACCGGCAGTCTCTTTAAGGCAGTAACCGGTAACACCCACATTATCACTTGCCGTAAAAGTCACCGAAACAGTAAGATTTGTCGAAGTCGCGGGTATGCTGAAGGTCGTTATGATTGGGGCTGTCGTATCTGGTAGGGTGATGGTCGTGGATGCCGTGCCAGACGAGGATATATTCCCTGCTGCATCTTTGGCATAGGCAAACAGAGATTTACTCCCGGCGCTGCTGAAGACATAACTTGTCGGAGTTGTCGCACTCCAAGTACAGCCGGTTGAACCGGTCGTTTCCTTGAGGCAATATCCAGTGACACCAACCGCATCGTTTGCCACCAAAGTTACGGATATCGACAGACTTGTTGACGCTGTGGGAATACTGAAGGTGGTGATAGTAGGTGCAGTTGTGTCTGGCAAGGTAATGGTTGCAGACGCCGAGCTCATGCTGGATATATTCCCTGCTGCATCTTTGGCATAGGCAAACAGAGATTTACTCCCAGCGCTGCTGAAGACATAACTTGTCGGTACGGTTGCACTCCAAGTGCAACCGGTCGAACCGGTCGTTTCCTTAAGGCAGTAACCTGTAACGCCTACCGCATCGCTGGCAGTGAAAGTAACTGATACTGTCAAGCTTGTCGATGTAGCGGGAATGCTGAAACTAGTGATCGTTGGAGCCGCTGTGTCGGGCAAGGTAATGGTTGTAGACGCCGAGCTCATACTGGATATGTTCTCTGCGGCATCTTTGGCATAGGCAAACAGAGATTTACTCCCGGCGTTGCTGAAGACATAACTTGTCGGAGTTGTCGCACTCCAAGTACAGCCGGTTGAACCGGTCGTTTCCTTGAGGCAATATCCAGTGACACCAACCGCATCGCTTGCCACCAAAGTTACGGATATCGACAGACTTGTAGACGTTGTGGGAATGCTGAAGCTGGTGATTGTCGGTGCCGTTATATCAGGCAAAGCAATGGTTACCGAAGCCCCTCCTGGAGACGAAACATTTCCTGCCGCATCCTTAGCATAGGCAAACAGAGATTTGTAGCTACCCGCGCTACTGAATATATAACTTGTCGGAGCGGTCGCACTCCATGTACAGCCGGTTGAACCGTAGGTCTCGGTCAGGCAGTAACCGGTTACACCAACTGTATCACTTGCAGAAAAA
>CAIMXI010000255.1 GCA_903845365.1 uncultured Geobacteraceae bacterium
AAACGTGACCCGCAGATGTGGGTTGATATCAAGAAGAATTGTTTCCTGGGCAATAAGGATTTGAAGTTCCTGAACGCAATCGGTACGTACCTGCATTACTTTGGCATGATAGAGGAAATTCCCGCTGACAAACAGGAAGTAAGTTTGAAAGCGTTCAAAGCGGTACACGACCTATGCGGAGTTCCGACTCCGACAAAGGAAGATTTTCTGCGGTGGGGGCCAATTTATCAACCGGGTACGAAGATGTTACGGGAGTCTGATGCACAGGCACTACTTGGAAGGCGGATGATCGAAACGACGCTTAAATGGGCGATTCAGGAAGGGCTGAGGCCGCCACTTGCTGCTGCGGCAACAGCGCCGAGGTAAAAGACAGTATTTTTGTACATTATGCGCGACCGTAATGTATCTGTAGAGCCGAAATTGAGTATATCAAAAAACCAACGAACTCTTCTCCCTATCAGCCTTCCTTTATAGATCCCTATTAAACAGCAATGAGACCGAATTATTATCCTGCTTGATGCAGCAAGCGAAGAAATAATTGCCTGTTAAAGTCTGACTGGCACCAAAGCCATAACATTTCGGAGACCACCCATGGCAACTGTTCAACAAAAAGTTATTTCAGTTATCTCGACCAAAGGTGGCGTCGGCAAGTCAACCATCGTCACCAACATAGCCACAGAAGCAGCGGCAGCAGGCCGCAACGTCATTATTGTCAATTCTGACACTCAAAAGAGTGTCGTCTACTGGAACGCTTTCAGGAATGCAAACCCGGCACTTACGCAAATCCCGGTCTATCAGTGGAAACCGGAGAATGGTGATCTGAACAAAGGCATTCGCCAGCTTCCGTCAGGTTGGGATCTCGCCGTCATTGACGTGTGCGGTACTGATAACCGTGCACTACGTTCGGCAATGCTGGCGGCGGACCTTATCGTTGTGCCAACCACCCCAAGCGGCGCTGATTTTCATGTACTCAGAAATGAAACCATTCCTGTTCTGAAAGAAATGCATAAAGCAACGAAAGCAACCTCAACCGGAGTGATCGTCATCAACATGTGGCACTGGTCACATCGCCTGCATCGCACAGTCACTGAAGCAATGAATGCCATGATCAAGGCGGACTACAAAATATGTGAAACCAGACTGAAACGTCTTGCTGTTTTCCAGGATGCCATCACATCCGGAATGGGTGTTGGTGAGTACGCGCCAAAAAGTGAAGCGGCCAGGAACGTTACGGCTTTGTACACAGAACTGATGAAACTGACCAAGTAGCAGGTAACCAGCCGTTTTACTGCGAAATCTATATTCCAATAGGGAGACCACAGATGAGTACGAAAAAGAAAAACACTACCCTGAATCTCGATGTATCGCTGGATAACGCCGCAACCGATGCCACGGAAGCTTTTCTTAATGCAGCCGATCAACTCTCTACGCAGACAACGCCACCATCGTCTGCATTGAAGCCAGTAGCTCCTCCCACTGTCAAACGAATCGAGAAGACCGAAATAAAACAGCCGGTCAATCCGGACTGGGTCTGTGCGTCGCTCTGGTTACCGAAAGTGGTCGTCGAGAGGCTGACGCTGGAAGCGGTGAAAGCAGCAAA
>CAIMXI010000256.1 GCA_903845365.1 uncultured Geobacteraceae bacterium
GGTACGTCCCAGTCCGACAGCTTTCTCCTTATACCAGGCAAGTACCTCCTTGAGAAAATCGACCACGTTTTCGGCAGACAGAAACAGGGCGAACATGGTTCCCAGTGTTGGATTGTGCCCGCCCTTGCCGCCTATACGAACCAGATAACCACTTTTGGCCGCTGTCCAGGCTTCGGTAGGGCACCCCTTGATGCAATCACCGCAGTACAGGCAGTCTGAAGGATAAAAGACAGGTTTGGCATCCGCTCCCATTTTTATCGCTCCTGCGCCACAATTCCTGGCGCAGAGGCCACAACTGATACATTCATTCATGTTAAGGGCAGGGTATACAACCCCTTGGAAACCGACGTCATTCAGGTATGATTTGAAACAGTCAATGGGACACCCCGAAAAACTGATCTTGAACTTGTGGTGATCGGTATCTGTGCCAAAAAGTTTCTCGTCGACCTCAAATGCTGAAGCCTGAGCATCCATCAGGCCGTTGGGATTGTATTCACAACCGCCGCAAGCGGTCGGTACCCTGACGCGGGCTCCGCATGAAGCAACTTTCTGACCAGCCCCTTCCAGATCGGTAACTAAACCATCAAATTCCTTATAATTGACATGAAGCAGCTCTACAGATTGGCGCACAGAAAGGTGGACAAACTCGATTCCATGTTTTTCCGCAACTTCGGCAATCTTCCGCATCCGGATAACTGGCAGCTTGCCCCCCGGAACCCGCAGTCGCACGGTAAAAAGATCCTTGCCGCGTTCTTTGATGAAACCACCGGTTTTGAGGTTATTCAGGTCTATTTTTGTCTGTTGTTTGTCTGACATAAAGCATAACTCCCATGTTTAGTGTGATCAGACAATGCCAAAACAAAGAATGTCTGTCAAGGAATATTTTATATTATCTACAGATTTTCTATATTATTACTTTTATCGCCTCAATTTGAACATTTCCTGCACTAATTTTATATGAGTTGACTTCCGGTTTATCTGCATTGGCAAGAGAGATGATCAGATACGACACATCCGGTGTCAGTGCCAGCCTGATATCCTCTTTAGACGGCCTGGCCGGGGTCTCGGGGTGAGAGTGATAGATGGCCAGCATTGTAAGGCCCTTTGCTCGAAGATCCTTGACCACGGCAAATTGCTCCCTGGGATCCATCATGAAATGCTCATTGCTGGCATCGGTATTGGTCATCCGATAATTCGCCGAAACAGTGTCGTATATTCCGCCCAGAATCCCGCAGACCTCAAGCGGAAAGCCTTCTTGAGCGTGAGTGATCATGTCGTCGTAAGTTGCTTTCGGGATAATAATCATCTCAGGATTCCTTCAGATCGCATACAGTCATCGCATCCAACTCATCTTTCAGCTCCGTTATGTAAGGATGTTCACCACAAATCGGGCAGTTGGCATTACGCTTGATCTCAACATCACGGAATCTCATTTCGAGTGCGTCATACATGAGGATCCGCCCGGCCAGCAGCCTTCCTTTTCCGAGCAGGAACTTGATTGCCTCGGTGGCCTGGATGGAGCCTATCACTCCCGGCAAAACCCCGATAACCCCGGCCTGCGAACAGGTGGGAATGGCGTCTTTGGGAGGAGGTTGCGGAAACAGGCAGCGATAGCAGGGGGAGAGACCTGGAAGCACCGTAATGGTCTGGCCGATAAACTGCAGAATTCCACCATGCGAATACGGCTTGCCGGCAAGGACGCAGGCATCATTGATGAGGAACTTTGCCGCAAAATTATCGGTACCGTCAATGACAAAATCATAATCGGCAATAATTCCTGCGATATTGGCAGCAGTAACCCACTCCTTGTAGGTGATAACCTTTACATCAGGATTGATGGCTTCAATTTTCTCGCGGGCAGAGTCGACCTTCGGCTTGCCGATGTCGGCTGTAAAATGGATCACCTGACGTTGCAGATTGGAGAGATCAACATCGTCAGCGTCGGCTATACCGATTGTCCCAACGCCCGCAGCAGCCAGATAGAGGGCAACCGGTGCGCCCAAACCACCGGCACCGATAATCAGCACCTTGCCGTCAAGCAGCTTCTGCTGCCCTTTGCCGCCAACCTCTTTCAGGATAATATGTCGTGAGTAACGCTCGATTTGTGATTCTGTCAGCATATCAGCATCCTCCGCCCATAAAATAGAGGAATTCGATAACATCTCCCTCTTTAACAGGCGCAGTCTCGTACGCCGGACGATCCAGAATTTCACCGTTCAGTTCAACAGTAACATACAAACGCTGCGATACATCCAGCTCCTCCAGCAGCGAATCAACTGTGCGGGCACTGTTTTCTGCAAGGATGGTTTCTTTACCATTGATCGATATGTTCATTTGACATCTCCTTTAAATTTCATCTAGCGCCTGTTTGAAATCGTCTATTATATCAAGGCAATCTTCTATACCGACTGAAACCCGGATAAGGTCTTCCGTAACACCCATCAGAGCTTTTTCAGTTGCATTATAATCTGCGCAGATGGTGCTTGCCGGGTGGATGACCAGAGTCTTTGCATCACCGATATTGGCCAGATTTTTTGCCAGCTTGAGTCCGTTAATGATTTTGAAAGCGGAAGCTTTGTCTCCGGCGCCAAAGGCCAGCAGACCACCGTAGCGGCCGCCATAGAGTTTTGTGGCAACTTCATGTTGTGGTGAATCCTTCAGTCCCGGATAACTGACCCAAGCAACCTTTGGGTGATCTTTAAGGAAACTGGCAAGCGCCAATGCGCTTGAACAGTGGCGCTCCATACGCAGCGCCAACGTCTGGACACCCTCAGTCAGAAGATAGGAATTGAACGGCGCAGCACAGGCTCCTACATCTTTATGCACCAGTTTACGGGCGCGGGCGGTAAAGGCAAATGCACGGTATTTTTTATGGAACTGCTCGAAATGCGGAAACTTTGAACTGTTCCAGTCAAATACGCCACGATCAATGATGACCCCGCCA
>CAIMXI010000257.1 GCA_903845365.1 uncultured Geobacteraceae bacterium
CTTTGATCTCCGGACAACTGTTCAGGAGTCGATTGCCTCCCTCGCCTTTGAGGCGAAAAGAAACAGAGTGACGGTGATGGAGGTAGAGGTTCACCCCGATATCCCGGAAAATCTGACAGGACTGCCGGATAAATTGCAACTGATATTCCATCATCTGCTCAGTAATGCCATAAAATTCTCTCCTGCAGGAAAGGTTGTCGCACGTATCGAACCGGGCGTTCGGGAGGAGAACTCTATCCAGTTAAACTGCTCCGTAACAGATACCGGCATTGGCGTGCCGCCGGAAACTCAAACGGTGATCTTTGAGCCATTTACTCAGGCAGATGGTTCAAGTAAACGAGCATTCGGCGGCCTTGGCATAGGACTTTCGATTGCCAGTCGCGTGGTGCAGATGATGGGTGGTTCTATTCTGATTGCGGACAATCCGGGCGGTGGGAGTAGATTCAGTTTTTCGGTCAGTTGCGGCATTGCTTGCGGGTAGCTTCCTTATTTGGGCTGACAATCAATGCTGGAGAGGATTAGGTAATGTGCGTTTACATCAAAAAGGTTTTGTCTATTAGCTACTTGCCTATTGTATTGCTTGTATCTATCCTCATGTTCTGCAAGGTTTCACCGGCGTCTGCTCTTGAAGATGTTACGCTGCAACTCAAATGGATGCATCAGTTCCAGTTTGCCGGATATTACGCCGCTGTGCAGCAGGGATATTACCGTGACGCCGGTCTGAATGTCACCATCGTCCCGGCAACTCCGGGGAAAGATCCCGTTAAGGAGGTACTGAACGGCAAAGCTGACTACGGCGTCGGCACCAGCAGTCTGCTGCTTGAACGTAATGCCGGCAAACCGGTCGTGAGCCTGGCGGTTATTTTCCAACATTCTCCCTATATCCTGCTGACGAAAGATAGTAACGCCAGTCAGACAATCCATAGCCTTGCCGGTAAACGCCTGATGCTGGAACCACAAGCTGATGAATTGGTGGCATATCTCAAAGCCGAGGGAATTCCGCTTGAAAAAATACAGATGGTTGCGCACAGCTTTTCCATCAAGGATCTGATTGACGGAAAAGTTGATGTAATTTCCGGCTATGTCACCGATGATCCCCATGAACTTGAGCGGGCTGGATTTCCGTACCATGCCTATACTCCCCGCTCTGCTGGTATTGATTTTTATGGCGACAACATCTTTACCTCAGAAGATGAGCTGACAAAGCATCCCGCCAGGGCTAAAGCATTCCGTGAAGCCAGTCTGAAAGGATGGCAGTACGCCATGCAGCATCCTGACGAAATCATCAATCTGATTATTAATGTCTACTCTCCACAATCTGACCGCTCTCACCTGAAATACGAGGCGGAGCAGATCAGGCAGTTGATTCAGCCAAACCTGGTGGAGATCGGCTATATGCATTCCGGTCGCTGGCAGCATATTGCTGATACCTATAAAGATCTTGGTCTGATGCCAAAAAAGGTCGATCTCCGGAAATTCATGTATGATCCGCATCCTCAAAAAAATCTGACGATTTTCTATTGGATTGCATCGTCATTTATGGGGTTCGCCCTGCTGATAATTGCCGTACGGCTGATAATAACCTCCAGAAATCTGAAGGTCAGTGAAAGGCAGATTCGCGAACAGTACGAAGAGATAGAGCAGATTAACGAATCGCTGGAAGAGCAAGTGGCAGAGCGGACGGCGGATCTGCACGAAGCAAAGCTGTTTAGCGAACAGATCATCAGCAGCGCCCAGGAAGGTGTGGTGGTATATGATCGAAACTTACGTTATCGGGTCTGGAATCCCTACATGGAACGCCTTACCAATTTGCCCGCCACTGAAGTGCTGGGTAGTCATCCGCTGAAGTTTTTCCCCTTCCTGCAGAAATCCGGCATTATCGAGCGCCTCGAACAAATACTGATTGATGGAATCCCTTTCGCTTGTGACTTTCCGTTTTCTCTCCCAAATGCAGGAGTCTCAGGGTGGACATCAGATATAAGTGCTCCATTACGCAATGCACAGGGAGACATTGTCGGGATCATTGCAACTGTGCGCGACGTCACCGAAAAACGCCTGAACCAACAACAGCTAGAGGATAATAGTAAGCGTTTGGAAGAGATTAATGCTGAACTGGCGGCACAGTTCGAAGAATCAAAGGCGCTGCAGGAAGAACTGGCCGATACGCTAAACAAATTACAGACGAATGAAAGAAATCATACAACCATAATCCAGATGGCTATGGATGGCTACTGGGTGACCGATATGCAGGGACATCTGCTTGAAGTTAATGACGCGTACTGCAGGATGAGCGGCTACAGCGAGCAGGAACTGCTTTCCATGACTATTGCCGACCTGGAAATCATCGAATCGGCGGCTGACGTTGCAGCTCACATCGAAAAAATCATGACGAAGGGAGAGGATTTTTTCACTTCACAGCATCGCCGCAAAGACGGGAGCATTTTTGCCGTCGAAGCAAACGTTCAGTATCGGCCTACCGAAGGCGGTCGGACGGTTGTGTTCATGCGCGATGTCACCGAGCGCAAACAGATGGAAAAGACTATGCAACAAAACCTTTCATATAATCGCGGCTTATTCGAAGCGAACCTCGACGCACTGGTTACTATCGATCTGGAAGGAAAAATTTCCGATGTAAATTCTGCCTGCGAAATAGTAACCGGATATCAGCGACAGGAACTGATTGGAAGTAAATTTTTTGATTACTTAACTGAACCTGAGAAAGCACAGCAAGGCTTGCAGCGTGTCCTCCTTGAGGGGGTAGCGCGAGATTTTCCACTTGGCGTCAGGCATCGTAACGGGCATGTAACACCGGTCCTCGCGAGCGCTTCACTTCAATATGGAGAATGTGGCAATACTATCGGCTTCTTCGCATCGGCGCGCGACATTACCGAGCGTGAGCAGATGATGGAAACACTCAGAAAGTCTGAGGAGCTCTATCACTCAATGGTTGAAACATCGCAGGATCTGATCTGGCAATGTGACGCTGAAGGGAGATATACCTATCTCAATCCGGCATGGGAGTATGTTCTCGGTTACGAACTGCAAGATATTCTCGGAAAGGAATTCAGCGATTTCCAAACCCCGGCAAGTGCTGCACGGAGTCGGTTGGCGTTTGCCGGAGTGATGCGAGGCGAACAAATTAAGAACCATGAGACAACTTTTATCGGGAAATCAGGCAACAAAATCCACCTGGTGTTTAATGCGCTGTATCTGTTTGACGAGAAAGAAAAGATTGCCGGAGCCAGCGGCACGGCCCACGACATCACGGAGCTAAAAAACAGCGAGAAAAGACTGAGTGAGATAACTGACAGAGTGATGGAACAGTCACTGGAACTTAAACGGTTCAACGAATTGCTGGAACAGCGTATATATGAACGAACTAAAGAATTGCAGGCGAGCCAGTCCCGAATTAACGAGTTGTCCGAGAAGAGCCACACTGTGTTCTGGGAAGTAGACGCCCAGGGGCTCTACACATATATCAACCATGTGTCTGATCTGTTATTCGGATACCGACCTGAAGAAATGATCGGGAGGATGCACTTCTACGACCTGTTTCCGGAAAACGATCGTGAAGCGTTCAAGCAGTCTGCCTTTGCGGCCTTTGGGCGCATGGAACAGCTTAACAATATTGAAACCCGCATACAAAACAAGGAGAACCGAACCATTTGGATATCCACCAATGCCATTCCGATGCTTGGCGACGATGGATCACTGCTTGGTTACCGAGGCAGCGATACCGACGTCACCGAGAATAAAAAACTCAAAGAACAGTTGCTACAGTCCCAGAAAATGGAGGCCGTCGGCCAGCTTGCCGGGGGCCTGGCCCATGATTTCAATAATATACTCAGCATTATCAACGGCTACTGCTGTCTGTTGCAGATGGATATAGAGGATGATGAAAGGGTGAAAGGGGCTATGGACAAAATTCTGGCAGCATCAGCCCGAGCCGGGGAGTTGACCCACAGCATGCTTGCCTTCAGCCGTACTCAGGTTATGAAACCGGAGCACCAGAATCTGAACGGGATTGTTTTAAAAACGGCTGCATTTGTTGAAAAAATTATCGGAGATAACATTCAGTTCAAAACCGTAACCAATGAAGCAACTCTCCCGGTGTTTGTTGACGGAGGACAGATCGAACAGGTTCTGATCAATCTGTCAAACAATGCCAGAGATGCCATGCCAGATGGAGGTGAGCTGACAATCACCAGCGACAGCATGAACATTGATGGTTCGTTCGTCTCTGTGCATGGCTTTGGAAAACCGGGGAGCTATGCTGTTATCACTGTTTCCGATTCGGGAACAGGGATGGATGAAGCGACCAGGAAAAAGATATTCGAACCGTTCTTTACCACCAAAGCGGTTGACAAAGGAACCGGGCTTGGCCTGGCAATGGTTTACGGCATCGTAAAGCAGCACAATGGATATATTGATGTTGCCAGTGAGCCGTGTCACGGGGCCAGTTTCATGATATATTTACCGATTGTCGAATCGAAAACTGCTGCCAGCAAGGTAACTATAACAGGTAGTCTGACAACATCTGCCGGAACCGAGACAATTCTGATTGCAGAAGACAACGCCGATTTACTGGAGTTTATGCGTAAAATACTGGTTAAGCTCGGCTATCAGGTTATCTGTGCCGTTAATGGTCAGGAGGCTGTGGATAAATTCAGGGAAAACGCAGACTGCATTCATCTGATCATTATGGATATGATAATGCCTAAAAAGAGCGGCAAAGCTGCTTACGACGAGATCAAACAGATCAAGCCTGGTGTAATGGCTCTTTTCAGCAGTGGCTACAGCGCAAAAATCGTTCAACAGCAGGGGGAACTTGGGGAAAATGCCGAGTTTATATCAAAACCGGTGCAACCTGCCGAGCTTATGAAAAAGGTGAGGGAGATGCTTGACAGGCTGTAATTGGCGACTTTAACGAGAATGTACATTCCTGCATCACAACCAAAGGAGGATAATGCTATGGCTCACATACTGGTAATTGATGATGAAGAGGATATCCGCATCATCCTGGAGAGATTTTTCAAAAAGGAGGGACACACTGTTGATACCGCCGGAGACGGCAAGGCGGCTATGCGCATGCTTAAGCTTAACCACTTTGATCTGGTAACCACTGACGTAATGATGCCGGAAATGGACGGGTTAGAGCTCATCACCGCGATTAGGAGGGAATTCTCGGACATACGGATCATCGCGATGACCGGTGGGGCGGCTTACGTAGACAGGGACCTCATGCTTACGACTGCCAAAGCAATGCGGGCAGATAAAGTAATTGCCAAACCTCTTGATATTAAAGTGCTGAAAGTTGCCGTAGACGAACTGCTGGCAAATGGGACTTAAGACTGATGAAGTAAGTGACAACGTAAACCTGCCAAGTTCTTCATTCGTTTCACTTTACAAGTGCAGGAAAGTATAAGAATATTTTTCAAAAATTTACCAGGAGAGGTTATGACATACCGACTTACACTGCCAGAATACGAAGCTCTTGTTGAACAGTCACCAATACTGAGTTGGCGAGCAAATACCGATGCTCTTTGCGATTACTTCAATGACCGCTGGCTTTCTTTCAGAGGGCGTACAATGGAACAAGAGTATGGTAATGGTTGGGCTGAGGGGGTTCATCCGGATGATTTTGACCGTTGTCTAAAGATATATTCAGATAACTTCAAAATACGTAAGACGTTTGAAATGGAGTACCGTTTAATGCGACATGACGGAGTTTATCGCTGGATATTTGACAGAGGTGTACCATTTTATAGCGATAACGGAGAATTTACAGGGTTTATTGGAAGT
Organism: uncultured Geobacteraceae bacterium; assembly: GCA_903845365.1. Classification (GTDB taxonomy): domain Bacteria; phylum Desulfobacterota; class Desulfuromonadia; order Geobacterales; family Pseudopelobacteraceae; genus JACRCG01. The sequence continues at coordinate 5,803 of CAIMXI010000257.1, forward strand.
TGCGTAGATGTTACGGAACGGGTTGAAGCACAAGAGGCATTGCGAGCGAACCTTGAAAACCAGATAAAGCAGCTTAAGGGCATTATCCCTATTTGCAGTTATTGTAAAAAGATACGAAACGATGAGGCGAGTTGGCAACAACTTGAAACTTATATATCTGCACATTCAGAAGCACTTTTTAGCCACGGAATATGTCCAACATGTTTTGATGAACAGATGAAGGAACTGAACGCATTGAAGATATAGTCTGATGAGGAGCGTATGAATTTAAATATTAACATATTCAGGTTGAAGCTAGGCACACGTCTATGGATCCTCTCACTGATCTTGTTCCTGACCGGTATCTGGTCTCTTACACTCTATGTCACATACGTTATGCAGGAAGACACACAAAAGCTGCTGTTTGAGCAGCAACAGTCGACGGCTGCGTTGCTGGCCGCGGAGATTGACCAGGAGTTGGGGAGTCGTTTAAGTTCGCTGGCAACGGTCGCCGGAAGGATCACACCGTCCGTTCTCGGCAATACGAGTGCCTTGCAGGCAGAGTTGGAGCAGCGGCCGTTACTGTTGAATTTGTTCAATGCGGGCTGTTTCGTGACCCGGCTTGATGGCACTCCGGTCGCAGATATTCCTGTTTCTGCAAATAGGCTTGGTTTAAATGTCAGCGATAGGGATTACATGATTGCTGCACTCAAAGAGGGGAAAGCGTCGGTTGGGACGGTGGTAATCGGCAAAAGCCTTAAAAAACCGGTATTCTCGATTGCCGCTCCGATAAGGGATGAAAAGGAAAGAGTCATCGGCGCACTGGTTGGAGTTACAGACCTTGGCAAGCCCAATTTCCTGGACGAGATTACTACAAACCGTTATGGCAAAAGCGGCAGCTATCTGATTATAGCGCGGCAACAGCGGCAGATAATTGCATCAACTGACAAGAGCCGTGTCCTGGAAATACTTCCGCCATCAGGCGTAAACAAGTTTATCGACCAGGCTGTTCAAGGATTTGATTCGTCAAGTGTCACCGTAGATCCGCATGGTGTTGAAGTATTGGCTTCAGTTAAAAACATCGCGAAGGCTCACTGGTACGTTGTTGTTCAGATTGCAACAGAAGAGGCCTTTGCCCCGATTAACTCCATGAAACACCGGATGCTGCTGGTCGCATTTGTTTTAACCTTATCAATGTGTGGGCTGACTTGGGGTCTTATCAGGAAGCAGCAGCTAAATAAAGTTATGGAGCTGCTTGTTGAGGAGCGGACAAATGAACTACATAGATCACGATCGATCGAACTGTTTCGCAGCGAAATACTCCAATTGCTGGCAGAGGATGTGCCGCTCGACAAAGTTCTTGAAGCCATAGTGCGGGGAGTTGAGGAGATTAATCAGACGATGCTCTGCAGCATATTGTTGCTGGACGGTAAACGGATGCATCTCGGCAATGGCATCGCCCCAAGTCTGCCATGTTTTTATAACGCAGCGATTGAAGGACTTGAAATCGGCATGGGTGTCGGCTCCTGCGGCACTGCCGCCTTCACCGGCGAGCGTGTTATTGTTGAAGACATTGCCACGCACCCCTACTGGGCGTCCTTCAAAGAGCTGGCTGCCAGCGCTGGTCTCGGCGCCTGCTGGTCGCAACCGGTTATCTCTTCATCCAACCGGGTGCTTGGCACCTTTGCCATCTATCACCATGAGGCATGCTCGCCTGATGATCACGAAATCGCCATCATAGAACAGGCCGCCAATCTGTCAAGTATCGCCATTGATAAAAGCATTGTCTCCCAAGCCCTTAGTGTCAGTGAAATTCGTTTCCGCTCCTTTGTCGAAAACGCCAATGATCTCATCTACTCGTTGTCACCGGCGGGAATAATAACCTATGTCGCTCCGAATGTAGAGCAGCTCTTGGGCTATCGGTCAGACGAACTGATCGGGACATCCTTCGCACCGCTTATTCATGAAGATGAGCTACCGGTATGCATACTGTTTCTGCAGCAGGTTATTGAGTCAGGGGAAAAAATGAGCGGACTGGAATACCGGATCCTTCATAAAAACGGAAGCTGGCTCTGGTTTGTGTCTAATGCATCACCTGTGAGAGATCCTGTTACGGAAGAAATTTCATTTTACGGGATCGGGCACGATATCACCAAACGCAAGCTGATGGAAAAGGAGCTGTTCCACAAACAGAACTTACTCGAAGATATGAATCGTGTACTAGAGGAGCATTTAGTCTCAGAACAGCAAAAAAGCTCCGAACTGGCTGATCTGCTTAAACGCCTGCAGCATAGCGAAGATGTTTACCACTCTCTGGTCGAAACATCGCAGGATCTGATCTGGCGCTGTGATGCTGAAGGAAGATATATCTACCTCAATCTGGCCTGGGAGCATATTTTGGGCTATGAACTGGATGAAATGCTGGGTAAAAAGCACTCAGATTTTCAAACAGATGAAGAGGCGGAATTATATCGGAACGAGTTTGACCGCCTGCAGCACGGTGAATCAATAGAACAATTTGAAACCACTTTTAACGGAAGGTCAGGCAACGCAATACGTCTGGTGTTCAACGCCATATATGTGATGGATGAACTGGACGAGTTTGTCGGCGCTAGCGGCACAGCTCACGACATCACAAGGCGCAAGCAGATTGAAAACAAGCTACAGGAGAGCGAAGAGAAGCACCGAATCCTTCTGCAAGAGTCAGGCGACTCCATGTTTGCCCTTACAACGGAGGGACGCTACACTTTCGTCAACCGCGCATTCTCCGAAGGTATCGGTAAACCGACCGAAGAGATTATCGGCAAAACACTTTGGGAGGTTTTTTCAAAAGAGGAGGCGGCGAAGCGCTTCTCTGTGCTTAGTTCGGCATTCCGTACAGGTGAAGTGGTGAGTCTTGAAGTCTGCATCCCCCATGCAGACGGCGCCAGTTATCATCTCACAACGATTAATCCGATCAAGGACACGAAAGGAAAAATTTATGTCGCCATCTGCTCATCCAAAAACATCACGGAGCTAAAAAACAGCGAGAAAAGACTGAGTGAGATAACTGACAGAGTGATGGAACAGTCACGGGAACTAAAGCTGTTCAACGAATTGCTGGAACAGCGGATATATGAACGAACTCAGGAATTGCAGGCGAGCCAGTCCCGAATTAACGAGTTGTCAGAGAAGAGCCATACTGTGTTCTGGGAAGTAGACGCCCAGGGGCTTTACACATATATCAACCATGTGTCTGATCTGTTATTCGGATACCGTCCTGAAGAAATGATCGGGAGGATGCACTTCTACGACCTGTTTCCGGAAAACGAACGTGAAGCGTTCAAAAAGGAAACCTTTGCGGCCTTTGAGCGTATGGAACAGCTTAACAATATTGAAACCCGCATACAAACGAAGGATAACCGAACCATTTGGATATCCACCAACGCCATTCCGGTGCTGGACGACGATGGCTCCCTCCTTGGCTATCGTGGCAGCGATACCGATGTCACCGAGAATTTAAAGCTCAAAGAACAGTTGCTGCAGTCCCAGAAAATGGAGGCTGTCGGGCAGCTTGCCGGGGGCCTGGCTCACGATTTCAATAATATACTCAGCATTATCAACGGCTACTGCTGTCTGTTGCAGATGGATATAGAGGATGATGAAAGAGTGAAAGGCTCTATGGACAAAATTCTGGC
>CAIMXI010000258.1 GCA_903845365.1 uncultured Geobacteraceae bacterium
AAGCATAAGGAATATTACGGTACACGTGACCTTCCGACCATCATCAAAAATGCATCCGGTCGCTGGATCGGCGTAAAACCGTACCCGATGGCAGTCCTTAACCAGACGCTGGAACTGGGGCCAAGCGGCCTGCTGTTTCGCTCGATCCCCAAACGGAGCATTCCCGGCAACACGAAAATTGGCGAGCCTGAATTCTTTGACGTTTCGCGCTCAGTGACCGATGTCAATGACGCCTTTATCATCGTCGGCACCCGCAGTGATCTTCCTTCTGGCAACAAGGCAATTCTCTGGGTGCAGATGGACAAGTTGAGTCACGCCATGGGCAAATCGCGCAGTTGCAGCACCTGCCACGATTCACACGCCCAGGTCGGCAGATCAGCGTGGAAGTATTTTGAAGAGAAGGATATGACAAAGCCATTCAAGGGAAGCTACACCGTAACCGCCGATAAAAACGGTATCCGCTTCAGCAATCAGGTCTGGGAAAATCCGGCTTTGGCCGCCAAACGCAAACTTGAGGATATAGCACCATTCGCTCTGCTGCCGAAGGATGCCTGGGATGTGAAGGGAGTTGACTTGTCCATTCCGTATGATGAGAGCAAAACCGGATTGGCGCGGAGTGAACTGGATGCATTTCTGGCCGAGTTGGGTAAACACAAGGGGGGATCGGAGCTTCAAAAAATTAGGGTAATTGCCTATCATAATCTGAGAATGGCCAAGGAGATGCTGCAAAAGCTGTAAGCTGAAAAGACATTCCGCGCACACAAATGCCTTGCTGTCATTACCATTAAAACTAGCAAAGCATTTTCAAATCTATTGGCAGCTTTGAAAGAATTGCATGAAGCATCGCTGGCAATGACCAGTGGTAGACTCCCGACATCACATGAATTGGAGCGTTACCACCGGGCTATCGCGTGGTCGGAACGGGTAATTGAACTTGCGGAGAAAACTAAATGACAAAATCTGAATTGATTGAACAGTTGGCGCAGAGTAAAGTAATTAGCATCAGAGCTGCTGAATGGGTAATTCAGGAAATATTTGACAGTATGTCTGATACGCTTATTGCCGGTGATAGGATTGAAATCAGGGGATTCGGTAGCTTTGAAACCCGCGAGTATGAGGGTTACACTGGAAGGAATCCGAAAACAGGCCTGGAAGTTTCGGTCGCCCCCAAGAAGACTCCGTTCTTCAAAGTCGGTAAGGAATTGAAAGAACGGATTATGGCAGGAGGAGGTAATTGATATGAATGTCAATCCAGTCGGCTGGTTTGAAATTTACGTACAGGACATGAACAGAGCTAAAACATTTTATGAGTCCTACAGATCACATTGTAACCATTAATCAGTCCAACCATAAGAGCACTCAAATACGTGAATCACCAGATGACCACCAAAGACCAATTATTAATACCGATAAGAGTTACTATAAGCAGATGGTTCAGCGTTGCCTTGAGGTGCCCCAGACCCCCCCAACCGACTTAGACAGGTTTTTTCATGATTTCCATAGAGCATAGCATGTTGGAGTATCTACCGTGAAGCCAGATTGCATTTTTCTGGTTATGCGTTCCGCTGCCATTTTCGACAATAACAGAGCGCACAATCGATAATGGTTCGCTTGTATTCTTCTGGAGATGTTTCTCGTAGCAGTAAAAGCGCCTCCAGTCTTTCTGACGCCTCGATCATAAGCCGTTTTATTTCCTCGTCGGTAATGCGACTGAGTGAAGGAT
>CAIMXI010000259.1 GCA_903845365.1 uncultured Geobacteraceae bacterium
CCGGAGTGCTATAAGGAACAGATGAAAGTAATTGAAAATTTTGATTATTCCAAAATGAAAAAATAGGGGATCTCATGGACGCTGCCGCTCTGGATAACGAAAACCTGAAGTCGCTCACTCTGCTGTATGTCGAAGATGACGGGGATACCCGCGAAGTCTTCAACATGCTTATGTCCCGTTACATCGGAAGACTGATAACGGCAACGAACGGCACTGAAGGGATTGAGGCTTTTATCCGGTACAGCCCGGATATTGTCATCACCGACATTTTGATGCCGGTTATGGACGGTCTGACCATGGCAGAGAAAATCCGTGAAACGGACAAGTCCGTCCCCATGATTGTCCTCACCTCTTATGACCAGAGCGATTACCTGATGAAATCAGTCAACATCGGGGTCGACAGATATCTGATCAAGCCGGTAGATATGCACCTGCTTCGGGAAGCGCTTCTGGCCTGCTCCCGTCGTCTGGCGCTGGAAAAAGAGCTTGACCTGACTCGTCAGGAGCTTGACAAGGCACTCTCTTCCACCTCAGTCAGCAAGGGTGGCGATATGGTGGAAGCTGCAGTTACTCTTAAAAAAAGCGAGTATCGCTACAGAAGTCTCTTTGAGCAGGCCAGTGAGGGGATCTTCAATATGACCCTCGATGGCAAGCTGCATGAAGTAAACGAGGCTTTTGCCAGGATGCACGGCTACAGAAAAGATGAAATGGCAGGCATGAGTCTGGCTGATCTCGATACACCCGAAACAGCAAAGCTGGTGCCAGAGAGAATGAACCGCATACTCTCAGGGGAAAACATACTCTTCGAGGTGAATCACTACAAGAAAGATGGCAATGTCATACCGCTGGAAGTGTCTGCCAAACTAATCTCTGTCGAAGAGTGGCAATTTATTCAGTGCCTGCATCGTGACATTTCGGAGCGCAAGAGGCTGGACGCCATTCTTAACGCCAGGATCAGTCTGAGTGAATATGCCCTTACCCATTCGATGAATGAGCTGTTGGTCAGAACTCTGGATGAAGCGGAGGCATTAACCGGAAGTTCAATCGGTTTTTTCCATTTTCATGACGAAAGCCGCAAGGCACTGCTCATGCAGGCATGGTCTTCAAATACCAAGTCAGGCATCTGCGCGACAAAGGGTAAAAAAGGGCATTACTCCACCGAAATGGCAGGCGTCTGGGCAGACTGTATCCGTAAAAGGGAAGCGGTGATTCATAACAGTTATGCCACAATGCCGGATCGCAAAGGCATGCCGGAGGGGCACGCGGAAGTTGTGCGCGAGATGACCGTGCCGATCTTCCGTGGCAATTCGATAGTTGCGGTAATCGGCGTCGGCAACAAGCCGTCAGACTACACTGAAGATGATATTGCCACCGTTTCCCAACTGGCAAACCTGGTCTGGGATATAGTTTCCGGCATGCAGGCTGAAGAACTGCTGCGAGAGAGCGAGCTGCGCTACCACTATATTGTCGAAAATGTCAATGCCATCGTTTTCATTATTAATCCGTCCGGAATTTTTACATATAATTCTCCTCAGTTGGGCAGAATTCTTGGCTATGAACATGGCGAAAATATCGGTCAGCCATTTGCAAATTTTGTTCATCCCGACGATGTGGCCAACTGCGCAAATTATCTGCAGCAGATTCTGGAATATGGTGAAACGAACAACACTATTGAATTCAGAACAGTGCACAAGGATGGCAGGTACCTGTGGTTCAAGGCGCATGGATCATCTATGAAAGATTCGGCTGATGGGGGGCTGAATTTCCTGGGCATTTGTTACGATATCTCTGAACGCAAGCAACATGAGTATGAGTTGAAGCAGGCGCGGGATGGGGCCGAAGCCGCAAACAGAGCCAAGAGCCAGTTCCTGGCCAATATGAGCCACGAGATTCGCACGCCGATGGGCGGTTTAATAGGGCTTGTAGAACTGCTGCTTGGAACGGAGCTGACGGAGCAGCAGCGCAACTATGCCGAGCTTGCGAAAAAAGCGGGCCATAACCTGGTGAAACTGATCAGCAATATTCTGGAACTGTCAAAAATTGAAGCGCACAGGCTGGAACTTGATGAGCACAGCTTTACTCTCAGTTCGCTGATAGACGACACTATCGGCACTTTCTTTCTTCACGACAAGGAGA
>CAIMXI010000260.1 GCA_903845365.1 uncultured Geobacteraceae bacterium
CCGGAGTGCTATAAGGAACAGATGAAAGTAATTGAAAATTTTGATTATTCCAAAATGAAAAAATAGGGGATCTCATGGACGCTGCCGCTCTGGATAACGAAAACCTGAAGTCGCTCACTCTGCTGTATGTCGAAGATGACGAGGATTGCCGCGAAGAGTTCAGTGAACTCCTGTCTCGTTCAGTAGGTAAACTGATAACCGCAACCAACGGCTTGGAGGGGATTGAGGCTTTTAACCGGCATCACCCGGACATCATTCTTGCGGACATTTCGATGCCGGTTATGGACGGCCTGGCCATGGCCGAGAAAATCCGTGAAGCGGACAAATCTGTCCCCATAATTGTTCTCACCGCTTTTGAGCAGAACGATTACCTGATGAAATCGATCAACATCGGCATCGACAGATATCTGACCAAGCCGGTTGATATTTACAAGCTTCAAGAGACACTCCTGACGTTCGCCCGTCGATTGGCAGCGGAGAAACAGCTTAAGAAATCACTGCTGGCGAGCGAGGAGAAATATCGTGCGCTGGTGGAGTGCGCTAACGAAATCATTAGCGTGATCCAGGACGGTAAGGCCTGCATGGTCAATCCTGCTGCGATAAACATGACCGGTTATTCGGAACAGGAACTTACCACAACCCCTTTCCTGGCGTTTGTCCACCCAGACGATCAAGCTATGGTGCTTGAAAGACATAAAGCGCGCTTGGAAGGCGCAAACTCTCCCGGTCGTTATGAGTTCCGGATGCTGGCGAAGGATGGCGGAACTATCTGGGTCATAAACAATGCGGTAAAAATTGAGTGGGAAGGCCGCCCGGCTACTCTGAGCGTCCTGACAGACATCAATGAACAAAAGAATCTGGAGGAGGAGTTACGGGACAGAGAGGCCAAATTCCGCCTGCTTGCCGAAAACACCAGCGACAATATCTGGACAATGAATCTTGATGGCAGAATGACTTTTGTCAGCCAATCCATTTCCAGAATAAGGGGTTACTCTGCGGAAGAGGCGATAACTCAATCTTTTGATGAGGTAATAGCTCCAAATTCTCTCGCCACTGCGTACGCAAAACTTGGCGAAATCATTACCAACGTCAGACTAGGTCTTCCGGTCGAAAAGGTGCTGCTGGAACTTGAATTGCTCTGCAAAGACGGTTCTACCGTCTGGACCGAAATAATCATAAACGGAATGTACGACAACGACGGTGCCTTCGTTCAGTTGCTTGGTGTAACCCGTGATATCGGTAAGCGCAGACGGAGAGAATTTGAACTCCTCAAGCTGTCTCGCGCCGTCGAACAGAGCCCGGTCAGTATAGTTATAACGGATGTTGCCGGATATATTGAATTTATCAATCCTAAGTTTTCCGAGCTTACCGGTTATACCGCTGAAGAGGCTATTGGCCGAAATTCACGTATGCTCAAATCCGGCAATACGCCTAAAAGTACCTATAAAGATCTCTGGAAGACCATAACGTCAGGAAATGTCTGGAAAGGGGAGTTTCATAACAAAAGTAAGGATGGCAGCCTGTTCTGGGAACATGCCACGATTTCCCCGCTACGCGATGCCGCAGGGGATATAACCCACTTTATTGCCGTCAAGGAGAACATCACCGAAAAGAAAATCATCATGGAGCAGCTTGTCTACGCCAAAGAACAGGCCGAAGCAGCCACCCAGGCCAAAGGGGATTTTCTCGCCACCATGAGCCATGAAATCCGCACACCGATGAACGGCGTCATCGGCATGACCGGATTGCTGCTCGACACCGAACTTGATGAAAAACAGCGCTACTATGCCGAAACCGTCAGCCGTAGCGGCGACCATCTGCTGACTCTTATAAACGACATCCTCGACTTCTCGAAGATCGAATCGGGAAAGATGGATCTGGAACTGCTCGACTTCGACCTGTTGCAGACGCTGGAGGAAACCGCCCTGATGTTTGCCCATCGTGCCGAGGATGCTGGATTAGAGCTGGCTTGCCGGATGGAGCCGGATGTACCGCAGTACCTCAAAGGAGATCCCGGCAGGGTACGGCAGATCCTCACCAACCTGGTCGGCAACGCTCTCAAGTTCACCAGTCACGGGTCGGTCAGTGTCAACGCGTCGCTGGCATCAGAGCAAGATGATTGCGCCACCGTGCGATTCGAAATCAACGACACCGGCATCGGCATACCGGAATCCCGGCTGACAGCCATCTTTGAGCCGTTTACCCAGGCAAACGGCGCCACCACCCGTAAATACGGCGGCACTGGTCTGGGGCTGGCCATCTGCAAGCAACTGGCGGAGTTGATGGGAGGGGAGATCGGCGTCACCAGCGAAATGGGCAAAGGCTCCACCTTCTGGTTTACGGTTCGCTTCGAGAAATGTTCCGAGAGTGAAATGGAGCAGCTTGTTCTGCTGTCCGAACAGCAAACCGCTGTCGTCAACTCATCTGCAGACCGCACTGCCCGCATCCTGCTGGCGGAAGACAACATCATCAATCAGAAAGTTGCGCAGGGTATCTTAAATCAATTGGGCTTCAAGTGCGATGTTGTGGCAAATGGCGAGGAAGCGGTACAGGCCCTGGAGATGATCGACTACGACCTGGTACTGATGGACTGCCAGATGCCGGTGATGGACGGCTTTGAGGCATCCGCCATGATCCGCAGCCCGGATTCAGTAGTGTACAACCGCGACGTACCGATTATCGCCATGACCGCCAACGCCATGAAAGGGGATCGTGAAAAATGCCTTGCAGCGGGGATGAACGATTATCTCTCAAAGCCGGTTAAAAAGTCTGAACTGGCTGAGATGCTGGATAGATGGCTCGCCGGGGTTCAGCCGCGCGAAGAGCCGACTGATGACGAGATTATACATTATCTGCTCTCCAAACAGCAGGCCGCTGTCGTCAGCCCGGAGGTAAGCCGCAATGCACGTATCCTGCTGGCGGAAGACAACATCATCAATCAGAAAGTCGCACAGGGTATCTTGAATCAATTGGGCTTCAAGTGCGATGTCGTGGCAAACGGCGAGGAAGCGGTGCAGGCGCTGGAGACGACCGGCTACGATCTGGTGCTGATGGACTGCCAGATGCCGGAGATGGACGGCTTTGAGGCTACCGTTATGATCCGCAGCCAGGATTCAAAAGTGAGCAACCACGAAGTGCCGATTATCGCCATGACCGCCAACGCCATGAAATGGGACCGTGAAAAATGTCTTGCGGCGGGGATGAACGATTATCTCGCAAAACCGGTCAGAAATGCTGAACTGGCAGTGATGCTGGACAGATGGCTCGCCGGGGTTCAACCGCGCGAAGAGCCGATGGATGACGTGATTGCAACGGTGGAGTCGCTTTCTCTGGTTGATGTGGAAGACATTTTGGCACGGATTGGCGGGGATCAGGATTTTTTGATGCAACTGCTCGAGCTCTCGTCCACGCAATTACCGCTCTTGCTGAAAAAATTGCTCTGCACACTGTCCATCAGTGACGACATGAAACCCCTTTGCATGCAGGCGCACACTTTGAAGGGAGCGGCGTCAAATATCAGCGCATTGGCATTGAGCGATATCTGTTTGCGGCTTGAAACGGCTGCCAAGGAAGGCGATATGAAAACGGTCAATGCGCTTTTGCCCGAACTGGAAAGAACGGTTGAGATGACAGTCGAGGCAATCGGGAAAATCAAGTTTAGCCTGAGCTGACCACCCCTCGACCCCCTCCTTAAAGACAGGAGGGGGAGCCTTAAACCTTACAGGAAATAAAAATGTTCTCTTCACTCACATTAAAACTATCGGTTCTCGTCACCCTTTCGATGGGATTGGTATATATAGTGGCTCATCAGTTTGATGATGCCGCGTTCATGCTGATTATCGGCATACTGATTGCCCTGCTGGTTAGCGCCGCATTTATCCACCACTATATTTCTGCGCCTCTTGCCAGTCTGACAAAATCGATGCGCCTGCTTGAACAGGGTAATTCAAATGCAAAACTGCAGATAAATGGCAGTCGGCAGATGAAAGTGTTGTCAGAGAGTTTCAACCTGATGGTTGACCGGGTCATGCTGCTGATTGACAGCACAGCCCAGCAGGTTTTTGACATGGCTCAGGTGCAGGAGCGAGTGCAGCACGAATCAGAACTGCTCGAAATAAACAGAGAACTGGAGAAGTCACTTGCCGAGGTAAAACTGCTGAGCTCGCACCAGGAAATAATGTACCTGGGCATTATCAACGCCATGGTAAGCACTATTGAAGCCAGTGACCCCTACACGCATGGCCATTCGGCGCGAGTGACAGATTACAGTCTGGCGCTGGCCAGAAAAATCGGTTTTACAGCCGAACGTCTCAAAATTCTGGAGCAGGCCGCTATCCTGCATGATATCGGCAAGATCGGTATTGACAAGGCTATTTTGCATAAACCGGACAAGCTGACTACTGAAGAATACACCATCATGCAGCAGCATCCGGCTATCGGTGTTCAGATTCTCAGTAACATCGAAAGCATGCTGGAAGTTCAGGAAATTGTCACCAAACACCATGAACGCTTCGACGGCAAAGGTTACCCGAACCGCATCAGCGGGAAGAATCTGCCGACAGAAGCCCTCATATTGTCAATTGCCGATACTTTCGACGCCATGACGTCCCATCGCCCCTATCGGCGTGGATTACCGGTTGAAGTTGCGATAAAGGAACTTTCCGATCACGCCGGGAATCAGTTTGATCCGGAGTTGGTAGAGCAATTTATCGACATGTTACGCGACGTGGATTTTGAAACTGCCATTAGCAACCAGTCTCAACAGGGTGATCCGTTTCAGGAGGTTGATGCCGTTCAGAATAAAAGGGAGGGAACTCATCCGCCGATTAGTACCCTGCTGGTTGAGGATGACCCGCAGTGTGCCAGTCTGGTTCGCGATTACCTCCGGCACATGGGGCATATTGTTGACGATTCGGCGACCGGCAACGGCGGCATCAGGATGTTTACAGAAAAGCATTATGACCTGGTGCTGCTCGATATCGGGCTACCGGATATCGATGGCTACACGGTGGCACGTGCCTTGCGCCAAATTGAGCAGAATAGCGGGCGAAATGCGGAGGCGCGAGCCATTATCTGCGCCCTGACATCACTCTCCCAGGGAGAAGGGGTGTCACAGGCGCTCGCCAGCGGCATGAACCTTTTTATCGAAAAGCCGATCAACAAGGAGGTCGTAATGGACATTATCGAAATGGCCGCCCAGGTAGCCAGGCGCAACAGCAATCAGGAAAAACATTCCTAATATCAGGAGGAACAGAAATGAAAAACTTGAAGATCGGAACCCGTCTTACCACCGGATTTTGCATGGTGCTGCTGATGCTGACGGCCATTGCGACGGTAAACTTCTACAACGTAAGCAGGCTGGACGACGAGATCAAATCTCTGGTCAAGGACAAATGGGTCAAAAGTCAGTTGATAAATGACATGGTCGACAAAATGGATGAGGTATTTATCTCTTCTCAGGCCATGGCGCTCACCACCAACAGCGCAGTCATAAAGAGAGAAGACGAAAAGATTGTCGAATATGCTGACAAAGTCAGCCAAATTATGGAAAAGCTCGATAAACTGGTTCTTTCCGAGACCGGCAAAAAACACCTGGCGTCAGTAAAGGCGAGTCGTGAGGTGTACAAAAACGAGTGCGAAAACTTTCGGGGATTGATTCGTGGCGGCAAGCAGAAAGTAGCAATTGCACTCTTGCAAGGCTCCCTGACCATTAAAAAGCTTGATTTTAACAAGGCGGCAAAGTCGTTTGACCTCTATCAAGGGGGGGAAGTCGAACGGATCGGCGCAGAATCAAGCAAACTGGCCGCAACAACTAATCTCATCACAGAGGTGATGGCTCTTATCGCCGTAATAATCGGCTTAATTCTCTCCACATATCTGTCAAAATCTATTACCACTCCGCTAAATGCCTGCGTTGAAGCGGCAGATAAGATCGCAGCCGGTAGTACCGATGTAACACTAGATACGACGGCGCATGACGAAACCGGAGCGTTGCAAAAGTCGATGCAGAAGATGGCTGACGCAGTCAGGAAGGTCATCACTGATGGGAAAATGCTGGCTGATGCCGCTGTTGCCGGAAATCTCTCCACCCGTGTCGAGGCTGCCGGCCATCTGGGGGATTTCCGGGCTATCGTGCAGGGGTTTAACGACACGCTTGATACGGTGACGACCCCGATCAATGAAGTCCGCAGCATCATGGAGTCTATGGCATGCGGCAATCTGAGCCGCCGCATGACCGGTGAGGTACGCGGCGAATTCGCTATCCTCAAGGAGAGCCTGAACAAC
>CAIMXI010000261.1 GCA_903845365.1 uncultured Geobacteraceae bacterium
CGCTCCAAAGGCAGATCCGTCCGGTTCTTCATGAAGGTGAACTCAAAAAAACCGATCAGGCCGGGCAGCAGCAGGTAATATACCTCCTCCCCGTAAGGCATATCCATAACCAACCCTTTATCAGCCATCCTGTCCAGGAGCGGCAGCAGCTCCGCCTCCGGAATTTTCGTTAATCGCACCAGTTCAGAAAGAGTCGCCTCTTCCAACGGGAAACTGGAGGCAACAAAAGCTTCGCGTTCATCAAACAGGAGCGAAAGAATTTCGCGCAGCTTGTCACTGTCGACAAGGCCGATCGGGTATTTGTTTAGCCGATCAATGAGCGGGATAATACTGCTTTTAGAGCCGAGGTGGTGGCCCATTAAAGTCTCCTTCAGCTAAAGCGTGAAAAATCGGGTGTTCTCCTCTGCATAAACGCCTGCAGCGCTTCAGCCGCCTCTGGGGACTTAAGCCGCGCCATGAATTCTGCTCCCTCTTCAACAATTGCTTCCCGCAACTGGACAGCATAATCACGTTTGAGCAAACTCTTTGCCGAACGAACGGCTGCCGCAGGCTGTTTAGCCAGCTGCAACGCACGTTTCTCTGCTGTTGCGAGCAGCGCATCATCAGGACAGACTTCGGTGACAATCCCTAGATTGCAAGCTTTTTCGGCACTGAACACCTCACCAAGCAATAACAGCACCGCAGCACGCTGGTGCCCCATGATACGCGGCAGAAGAAGGCTTGAACCGGCTTCCGGACAGAGTCCGAGATTGACAAACGGCATCTGAAAGGTCGCGCTACTTCCGGCATACACCATATCGCAATGCAGCAGCATGGTGACGCCTACACCGACTGCCAAGCCATCAACTGCGGCAATAAGTGGCTTGCGGACCTCACTGATGGCGAACAGAAACTGCATGACCGGGCTTTCCGGACCGGTGGGTGGGGCCGAGAGAAAATCGGACATATCGTTGCCGCTGGTAAAACACCCCCCCGCGCCACTGATCAAAATCACACGTACAGAGTCATCACAATCCGCCTCTCTTAGAGCATCAGCCAGCCTCTGATACATGGCCAGATTAAGGGCGTTTTTCTTTTCGGGGCGGTTGATTCGCAGCGTCAAGATGCAGTTGCAAATCTCGCTCTGGATATACTCTGTGTGGCTCATAAATTCCGCTCCTTATGCTAAAGCCAAATTACGCCATGGCCTTGATGATTTCCGGAATCGCTACGGTTTTATTTTTTATGCTGTCAAAGCAGACCATTGTTGTTTGAGCTGTAGCGTAAGTCTTGCCCCCGCCATCATGGATCCGGTATTCGAGAGTAAAACTGGAACGCCCTGTTTTTGCTATCCAGAGCGTAACAATAACCGGGTCATAAAGCAGAATTGGGATTTTGTAGTCGCATTCCGCCCGTGCGACCAGGGTAAAAATGCCATGTTCCGATACTTCCCGGAAAAAATCATGGAACAGCTTGACCCGTGCCGTTTCAAGATAGCTGAAGTAGATGGCGCTATTTACATGTCCATATGCATCGAGATCGCAAAAGCGTATTTCAACCGGGGTGGAAAACATTTGTGCCATGAGGTTAAGACTCCTTGAATACAAATCAAAAAACTTTTTGATTTTGCCGTTATCCGTCGTTATCCTTTTTATCCCTGTGA
>CAIMXI010000262.1 GCA_903845365.1 uncultured Geobacteraceae bacterium
ACACTGAAATCGGTCACCTCATACGGAACAGAATAATACGGAACAGAACAGGATGATCACCTACAAACAATTCTTGCCAAGCGCTATTATACGACTTAGGCTCATTTTATAAAGATCAAAAAACTTGAACATCGAGTTATATATTTCTGGTGGCGTTTCACCTGATTGCAGTATTCGGGGATTTTGGCCAACGACCTCTTTAGCAGAGTAGCCGGTAAGTGTTGTAAAATACGGATTAACATATTCAATATTGCCATTGATATCAGTCAACACTATTGTGATCGGACTCTGCTCTACGGCGTGAAGTAACTTGAGTTGATCGGCTTGCAACTGGTCAATGAAGCGGATCAGTTTGCGCCCCCCCAACAAAACAATTATTAAACAGACCGCAGTGATAAATACGAAGAAGATTGTTGCCTGGTGTGTATCAGCATCAATAGCCCCTTTTGCTGCGGAGATATTTTTGTCATTTTCAACTGCAACGGCCTCAATCATGTCCTCTGCCTGATGTATTGATCCCTTGCCTGATTGGATAGCTTTAATTGCATTCTCTGAAGAGGTTATTGTTCCGTTCTTTATCTGTGCGATGACTTCTAAAAAAATTGTTTTGTACTCTTCGATTTTTTTTGATGTATCAATCACCTTCTGTTTGTGCTTAGGTTCAGACTCTAGCTTTTGTAAAACTTCCAGACAATTTTTGGCCCTCTCGTAGACACCGACCCATTTGGTACGGTACTCTTCAACCTTGGCGGGATCTCCTACAGATAAGAAGGCATCCTTCTCAAATCGGCGCATAATGTTGATGTCGGCTCGTACTCGATGAGCATATTCGACCAGCCTGGAATCGGTGTCAACGATCTGTACGCACTTAGTAATGGATGTATTCAGTTCATAAATTCCGGTACCTCCAAGCAATAATATTAATGATAAACATGTCCCGAGTGCATAAATAATCAGTTTTCTGATGTTCATAAGGCTCCTTGTTGCCCTTACATTGTTGCTATTTATATCTTTTCAATAGGTTAAAAAATTAGCAAATATTTTGTAGAAGTCTTTTCCACTATCATTAATGCATTTCTGCAATAGATTCTTATCTCAAAGATACGAGGTACACTCGACTATTCTGAAGACTGGCACAACAAACTCACCTTGCTGTTTTCCCACATCCGCCAATCCGATACACTTAAGTTGTCCCTCAAGTCTCCCTCGGCATCCAGCCATGGGGGCCTTTTGTTTGCCCAGCGTAGCGGGCAAACAAAAGGCCTGTTGCAAGAAACAGGCGTCACCCCGACCGGGGGGAAGACAATCCGAATCGCAAGTGCGTTGCTGGCAATGGCAGGGTATGAAGGAAGCGATAGGAAGTGAGCTGCACACAGCGCAAGCGAACCAGATTACGACACAATGCTTAAAAAACACTTTCGTGGATACCAGTAATTAATTTCTTATTCTTCTGAAAATTTTTACAATCATGGATTACAGGCAATTAAACTCCGTGGTAAATGGCTTCCACTGCCTGCGGTATTTCTATAACCTCCTATTTATCACTATATTCAGCTCTGAGAAACTGCCAGCGCCTGCTTGATATCGGCAATGATATCATCCACGCATTCGATGCCGACCGAAAGCCGGATAAAGTCGGCGGTTACACCGGTTGCGACCTGCTCTTCAGCGGAGAGCTGCTGATGGGTGGTAGATGCGGGGTGGATAACTAATGATTTGGCGTCGCCGATATTTGCCAGATGTGACAGCAGCTTGACGTTATCTATGAATTTTTTACCGGCCTCCATGCCACCTTTGATGCCGAAACCGATGATTGCCCCCTCCCCCTTTGGCAGATACTTGAGTGCCCGCGCGTGATCCTTGTGGCTAGTCAAGCCGGGATAATTAACCCAGGTAACATCGGGATGCGCCTCCAACCAACGGGCAACAACGCGGGCATTTTCAACGTGGCGAGCCATCCGGACGTGCAGAGTTTCAAGCCCCAGAATAATCTGGTGCGAATTGAAAGGAGAGATACAGGCACCCATATCGCGGAGCAGGGAAACACGCATCTTGATGATATACGAGATAGCGCCGAGCGCATCCCAATATTTAAGGCCATGATAGGAAGGATCCGGCTCGGTGAATTCCGGGAATTTTCCGTTATTCCAGGGGAATTTTCCGCCATCGACGACAGCGCCGCCGATACTGGTGCCATGACCGCCAATGAATTTCGTCAATGAGTAGACGACAATATCAGCGCCATGCTCAAGCGGCTTAAAGAGAAACGGTGTGGTGACAGTATTATCAACAATATATGGCAGACCAGCCTGATGGGCTACTTCTGCAATCGCTTCAAAATCATCGACATTGTTTTTCGGATTACCGACCGACTCGCTGTACACCAGCCTGGTATTTCCGTCGATCGCCTGCCGGACGTTCTCGGGATTGGAGGTATCGACAAACTTCACCTTGATGCCGAGCTTGGGGAGCGTGTAATGGAACAGATTATAGGTTCCACCGTAGAGATAATTGGTGGAGACGATGTTGTCGCCCGCCTTGGCTATATTGAGCACCGAATATGTAATGGCCGCCTGACCGGAGGCTACCACAAGTGCGGCGACGCCACCGTCCAGAGCGGCAAGCCGCTGTTCGAGGACATCGGTCGTCGGATTCATCAGCCTGGTATAAATATTACCGAATTCTTTGAGGCCAAAGAGGTTGGCAGCGTGTTCGGAGCTTTTGAAAACGTACGAAGTGGTTTGGTAGAGCGGCACCGCACGTGAAAGCGTGGTCGGATCTGGAGTCTGGCCGGCATGAAGAGTAAGCGTCTCAATTGAATGTTTGGTGTCTGACATAAAACCTCCTGAATTATATGACTATTTCTGAAGTGGGACAATACTGTTTACACGAAAAGGAGTCAAGTTCAAAACATTGGTTCAAAATATTAGATCGACTGTTCAAGAGTATTACCAGCCACCGGTACAGATCCCCATGGTCATCCCGTGAAGGAGAGTGTACGACTGCCCGCCGCCTGTCTTCGAAGCAACGTCACAGCGATAAAATTCTTCAAAAATACGTTTCAATTCTATTCTGGTAAAATTACGTGCCTGCGTAACGGTTTCCCCTAAAAAGTAGGAATTGATCGATAGCTCACTACCGATATCCGCCTGTGACATTTTTTTATCAAGGAGCTCTCTTACCCGCCATAATTTGCGAAAATGACTGGTGAGAGCGCCGATTATCATCGGTGCATCCTCGCCGTGAAGAAACAGAGCATCAAGACATCTGAGCGAACCTGGCAGATCACGCAAACTGAGAAATTTAGCCAGCTCAAAGGCACTAAACGCCTTGCTGCTGCTTGCCATAATCCTTACATCATCCACTGTAATGCGCTGTTTCGTCCCTGCATAAACCACCAGTTTTTCGATCTGCGAACTCAATTCCTGCAGATTATTGCCTATCAGTGCGGCCAATAGTTCGGCAGCAGCATTTTCAAAGGGTTTTCCGTGCGTCACCGCTTCGGCTTGAATAAACCCCGCCAGCTTATTGTCGTAATAGCGCTTGTATTCGACAAGAACACCATGTTTTTTAAATTCCAGGAAAAACTTCTTGCGCTGGTCAATCTTCGTACCGGTAAGAAGCAGGCAGGTGCCTGGCGAAGGATTCAGTATGTAAGGAAGTATTATTTCGAGAGCCTCTGCCTTTAACAGTTCGGCCCGCTTCACCAGCACCGCACGCCGTTCAGAAAACATCGGCAGAGTCTGGGCGGCGTCTACAATATCCACCCCTTTCGACTCATTTCCGTAGTAGACATTAAAATTGAAGTCCTTGAGCGAAGGGTCAATCGCCTTGGCAAGCAGCATGTTGACGGCCCGTTCAACCAGAAACTGCTCTTCGCCATACAAAAAACAGACTGGCGGGATAATCCCCTTTTTCAGCAATGTTTCAAATTCCTGAGGTGTCATGGTTAATACGACTCTTCTATGGCAGAAATAAATTTATGAGCGAGAATACGTGCGGCGGCGTCAAGCGCTTGTTCTTCGGCGTTACGCTGCAGAGCCATGTTTAAATTTGCCGGATACTGCCTGGAACTTTGGAGCTGCCCTTTCCAGACAGGCGACAGCTCTCCCTTTTTATAGGCTTCAAGTTCCACATTCAGAGAGAGCCGGTATTCGCGAACTTCATCTTTGGCACTGTACGAAACGGCTCTGCTGGAATAGGAAATTATTTTCGCTTTCATGGAGAGATCCGCTGTTTCCTGACTATCCGCAGGACTAATTCCACGAAGGGCGTGTATTTCATCATAAAATGCCCGCCTCAGCACAGTTTGCGCGGTCGGACTAATACTCTCGTTACTGAAAAAAGGTATCCAGATATTCTGGAAACTCTGTTTACGGTTGGCTGATGAGTTTGTCAGATGATAGCCGCAGCCGGAGAGTGTGATCAGCAGAAGCGCTGACAGAAACGTTCTATACAACATCCTCGTCAGCATTCCCTAACCCGCCACGATATTGACCAGTTTACCCGGTACACAAATCACTTTACGAACAGTCAGGCCGGCAAGGAACGTAGCGATCTTTTCATCAGCCAGAGCCAGAGTTTTTAGTTCATCTTCCCCGGTATCGGCGGCAACGGTCAACTTGGAACGGAGCTTGCCATTCACCTGCACTACCACCAGCAACTCCTCATCAACCACAGCATCCGGATCATATTCAGGCCAAACCATCTGCGATAACGGCTGCGAGTTGCCCATTATCTCCCAGAGTTCTTCTGTGATATGAGGAACCAATGGAGACATCATGAGAATCACACTCTGCAGAGCTTCCTTCATAACAGCCGGGAATTGTGGCGATGTCAATTCCGCAGGCTGAAGAGTATTTAGCAGCTCCATTACGGCAGCAATAGCGGTGTTGAAATGAAAACGCTCATCCAGATCTTCGGTGACTTTCCGGATTGTTTTATGTACCGCTCTGCGCAGATTTCGTTCTTCTGCCGATAACGATGACGGATCAAGCATACCGGCACCCTGTATCATGTCAAGTCGATCGTGAACCAGTTTCCAGATACGGCTGAGGAAGCGGAAAGAGCCATCAACACCCTGATCATTCCAATCGAGATCCTTCTCAGGTGGCGCAGCAAAAAGAGAAAAAAGACGAGCGGTATCAGCGCCATATTTTGAGATCAAGGCGTCAGGATCGACCACATTCCCCTTCGACTTGCTCATTTTTGCGCCATCTTTTATCACCATCCCCTGTGTCAGCAGATTGATAAAGGGTTCACTCGCTGAAATGTGCCCAAGGTCGCGCATTACCTTGGTAAAAAAGCGCGCATAGAGGAGGTGCAGTACGGCATGCTCGATACCGCCGATGTATTGATCGACAGACATCCAGTAGTCAACGGAGTCACGGTCAAGTATGCCGTCCTTGTGGTCGGGGCAGCAGTAGCGCAGGAAATACCAGGATGACTGCACAAAAGTATCCATCGTATCGGTTTCACGACGGGCATCCTTTCCGCATACAGGGCATGAACAGTTTACAAAAGATTCCATCCTGGCGAGAGGACTCCCCCCTTCGCCACTGAAAGCAACATCTTTCGGCAGTACCACCGGCAGGTCATTTTCCGGCACCGGTACCACACCACAACTTTCGCAGTAGATCACCGGAATCGGATTGCCCCAGTAACGCTGGCGTGAGATCCCCCAGTCCCTGAGGCGGAAATTGACAGTTTTGGCTCCCCTACCCTGCTCGTGCAGAAAGTCAGCTATTGCCTCTTTTGCATCAACGCTCTGCATACCGTCAAACTTGCCGGAGTTGACCATTATCCCGGCTTCAGTAAATGCTTCACTCATAGTTGCAGAATCAAACGTTACCCCTTCCGGTTGGATGACAACTTGCAGAGGCAGGTCGTATTTTTTGGCAAACTCAAAGTCACGCTGATCATGGGTTGGCACCGCCATGACGGCGCCAGTTCCGTAATCCATCAGGACAAAATTTGCCAGATACACCGGCATTCTGGCTCCGGTCACCGGATTCGTGCAGTAGGAACCGGTAAAAACCCCCTCTTTTTCCAAATCATCGGCGGTGCGTTTGATACGTTCTGTTTTTCTGATTTTGTCGATAAAAGCGCCGACCGTCTCCCTGTTTTCAGGAGTTGTCAGCTCAAGCGCCCGAGGGTGTTCAGGAGCCAGCGACATAAAAGTCGCACCAAAGACGGTGTCCTGACGCGTGGTGTAAACCCGGATCGGGTTCGCGCTGTTTTCAACCGCAAAGTCAATCTCGCAGCCGAAACTTTTGCCGATCCAGTTGCGTTGCATGACAAGCACTCGCTCCGGCCAACCGGGAAGCGTATAGGTGTTTTCAAGAAGTTCATCGGCATAATCGGTTATCCGAAAAAACCACTGATCCAGCTCTTTTAAATTGACGTCACTGTCACAGCGCCAGCAACCGCCGTCCTCAACCTGCTCATTGGCAAGAACGGTCTCGCACTTCGGACACCAGTTGACAAAAGATGTTTTTTTGTAGGCGAGACCCTTGGCAAACATTTCCAGAAACAATTTCTGTTCCCACCGGTAGTAATCAAGATCACAAGTTGCCAGTTCGCGATCCCAGTCGTAAGAGAAACCCATTTTTTTGATCTGGTTCCGCATATATGCAATGTTTTCATGAGTCCATGTGGCTGGATGACTCTTATTCTGGATAGCGGCATTTTCGGCCGGCATACCAAACGCATCCCACCCCATCGGGTGCATGACGTTAAAGCCGCGCATTCTTTTAAATCTGCCGACTACGTCGCCGATCGAATAATTACGAACGTGGCCCATGTGGATGCGCCCTGATGGATAGGGAAACATTTCCAACAGATAATACTTTTGCTTGTTCTTGTCCGCCGACGCCTTGAATGTTTTCTCGTTTTCCCAGATGGACTGCCATTTTTGTTCAATCTCTTTAGGTGAGTACTTCAATTCCACGGTAATGTCCTTTCGTTCTTTGAATGTGAATTAGTAGTGTCCGGCCAGTTTTTTGCGGAACGTCAAAATCACCCCTCATCCGCCCTATCGGGCACCTTCTCCTTTAGGCCCTGTGGGTCCTAATGGAGAAGGAATAATGCCCACTACCCCGGGGAGAAGGTGGCCGAAGGCCGGATGAGGGGAGAAGGCAGGGTTTTTGTTAAGCCGCTCCGCCTTGAAAAATTATTTCCGATGCAATCTTATCAAGCGGGACGCAGCGATCGACAACTCCCGTCGCAACCGCTTCGCGCGGCATACCATACACAACGGCTGACTCTTCGGACTCGGCAATAACGTACCCACCATGTTCTTTAATAGCCCTGACACCCTTGCTGCCATCGTTACCCATCCCGGTCAGGATCACCGCAGTTACTCGGCTGCGGTAAATTGCCGCGCACGATTGTAACATGAGATCAACTGACGGAATATATCTGTCCGTTTCAGATGGCTGTACTGTGCGGACAACTACCTGCTCCCCGCGTACTTCAAAGATCATATTTTTCCCCCCTGGAGCTATATAAGCCCTGCCAGGCAGAACAAAATCGCCATCTTCAGCCTCTTTAATATCATAATGTGAGTTCCGATTAAGGCGCTCGGCAAACGCTTTGGTAAAGCCGAGCGGCATATGTTGTGAAACGGCTATAGCAAAGGGGTATTTTTGATCAAATGCTGAAAAAATCTGGTGCAAAGCAGACGGGCCGCCGGTTGAAGATCCTATCGCAACGAGGTCGGCAGGATGCTGAATGCCAATTCTCGCAATTCCTGCCGGTGTCACAGGCTTGGCATCTCTGTTTACAACGACGGCATTTTTTGACTCCGGGCTGACTCGATCTTTATGCGTGAGCGAAAGAATTTGCAGTACTTTTTTGTGCAGATCTTCCTGAATATTTAAAAGATCTATCGATGCCGAACTGGAAGGCTTTGCAACAAAGTCGAGCGCCCCTAATTCAAGTGCCTTAAAAACCTTGTCAGCTCCGCTCAGAGCACTGATAACGATTACCGGCAGTGAAAAACGTGTCGTCAGGATACGTAAAAGCGTGAAGCCATCCATTTTCGGCATTTCAAGGTCCAGAGTCACCAGATCCGGCTTTAAAGCTATGACTTTTTGAATACCCTCCTCTCCGTTTGTGGCATAACCTACCACTTCAACGGAGTCGAGACTCTCGAGCATGCGACTTATGGTACGGCGGCTGAAGGCCGAATCATCAACAACAACAATTTTAATTCTTTTCACAGAGAACCTCTTGCAAAAAAAGATCTGATTTTTGATAAACCATATCGTTTTTAAAGTGTCTGAGGATAAAAGAGCTTTTTATGTTTATTAGCGATTCAGAGTGACCCAACAGGAGAAAGCCACCCTCATATAACGCTGAATGAAAAGATTCTATGACGCGATTCCTGGCCGCCACGTTAAAATAGATAATAACATTACGGCAAAATATAATATCGTACTGACCAGACAGTGAGAGATGAGATGTATCAAACAGATTGAGGTAGGTGAAGGTTACCAGTTCACGAACGGAGCTGTTTACCTTGTAGCTGTCATCTTGCTGGACAAAAAAGCGCTTCAGATCTTTCTCTTCCGTGGCACGAAAAGATGGTTTAGCGTACACGCCCCGTCTGGCCTGCTGGAGAACTTTCTGACTGATGTCAGTCCCGATTATTTCTATCTTCCACCCGGCAAGCTCCGGAATATCGCTCAGCAGCATGGCAATGGTGTATGGCTCTTCCCCGGTAGAGCAGCCAGCGCTCCAAATCCGCAGCGAATGATTACCGCGAGCAGCTTTATGTTTTATCAGTTCAGGGATTATTTCATCAGAAAAAGCCTTCAACTGGTAGGATTCACGGAAAAAATAGGTTTCATTAGTGGTAATAATACTCATGATATCCATGAGTTCCTGCTCTTTACGACGATTATATTTCAAATAATGATAATAATCATAAAAAGATGCGAGATTTAAATCAAGTAAGCGGTGTGAAAGCCGGTTTTCAATAAAGTATTTTGATTCCAACTCAAAATAAATACCACAGTGCGCATAAATACAGTCCCGTAAAAGGATGAATTCATCGTCAGACATGGTGTGAGTTTGCTTGAAGGAGAATGAAGTCATTTACAATCTGGGTTGAGCGAAAGGAGGTGGGCACTCTTAATGGCAGCCACACAGTCAAAAACGGCTTTCCTGAGAATCTCATTATCAGCCAGTTGCAGAAGTTCGCCGGGTATCGGTATCGGCTTTGCCAGAACTCTCAAAGCCCCGAGAACAGCAAAATGGAAAAATAGATCGTCCCGCAAAAAAAGCGCCTTCATCAGATGTTCTGCAGCATCCGTATCCCCCAAAACACCCAATCGCTCTGCTGCGGCAGAGGCGACATTAGCTTCGGGGTCATTCAACGCACGAATCAATGAAGGGACAAAGAGAGAGTCACCGATTCCCCCCATGATATCTATTATAAACTTGCGCAGAGCGGCATCACCGTCATCCATCATTTTTATCAGGAGCGGTGCGGTGAGAGAGCCGAGCCTGATTGCGGCTTCAGCGGCTGAATTTCTTAGGCCGGCGTTATCTTCATTGCGGATAAGTTCCAGCAGAAGTTGAACAGAATCGTGATCGGGAGTTGACTGTACGTAAATCTCAACCGCTTCTTTTCGTACCAGCCAGCTTTCGTCCCCCATAGCAGCGAATATATTTTGTTGATCAATCACCGTAATACTCCTGTCTGCAGATGGTACGGCATCATTGAAATAGAAAAGATTTTTCATGACTCTGGTTGTGAAGCAGTGAATCAATATCCAGAATCATATATACGCTGTTTCGATGCATACATACGCCTATCAGGAACTCCATTCCCACACCGGTTACATTTTGCAGAGGCGGTTTAATGTCGCTGATCTGCACTGAGATAACTTCCATAACATCATCAACAACAATAGCAAGTAGCTGTCTGACCAGTGATACGACAAGCAGCTTACCGGCAGACAGATCATCTCTTGCAGGCATTCCGAAGCGCTTGCGCATATTCATAACTGGTATAACAGCCCCGCGAAGATTAATAACTCCCTCCAGCAGATCTGAAGCACACGGCAAAGGAGAAAGCACCTGCGGCACAAGAATCTCACGAATTCTCATTATATCAACAGCGAACTGGGTATTTCCGATACTTAAACATGCAAGTTCAATATGAGTTGGCGCCTCTTCCATAAGGTTGTTCCTTAATCAGTTCAAATCGATGTCAGCACAATTTTCCACATTTAAAATTATTATAAGTCGTTCGTCAGAACGCCCTATCCCACTGATAAAGTCGCGGTCAATACCATCCATGACAGCAGGCGCTTCTTCAAAAGCGCCTGTTTTTACCCGTACAACCTGAAACACTTCATCAACCAGCAGACCGCTGAAAGAGTTTTTGCCTTTAACCACAATTATGCGTTCTTTACCCCCCTGCCCACATCGAGCCAGACCAAGGCGAAGACGCATGTCAATAACAGGAATGATGACTCCTCGCAGAGAAAGTATCCCTGAAACAAAGGCCGGGGCACGGGGGACTTCGGTCACTTCTCTCTGTATAATAATCTCTTTGATATCCATGATATCTATACCATAGATTTCATTGGAAACGCGAAAACAGAGAAATTCACGACTGGATTCGGCACTGGATTCAGAAGTGCTATAATCGGCATCGGCAGAGTCGGCGCCACACCCTGCGGCAGTTCTACCGGCAAGAATTGCTTCCAGAGGGGTGCGTGGCTCGGCGAAACTTTGCAGCATCGCACTTTCAAAGAGCGGCACAACAGCCATTGAGGAGAGAGCGGGAGTGAGAACATCATCCTCAGCCGGTTGCAACGATTTTTTTCTTATTTTTGCGAGATCCATCCCTAAACCGCCTACATCATCAATTCATCTTTAATTTCGTTGATTATGCGTGAATCTATCAGCGCAGCGTCACATCCGAATGCGACCAGCAAGGCGTTCGTTGCCATTGAATTGATTTTACGAGGTACTCCGCCACTTAGCTCATGAATTCGCTGAACCGCATCAGGAGTGAACAGACCAGGGGCGCCCCCTGCCGTTTCGAGCCGAAAATCAAGGTATTCCATGACTTCATCGAGCGACAGCGGCTTTAAGTGGTAATTAAGCGAGACACGCTGACGTAGCGGCTCAAAACGACTGGAGGCCATAATCTGACGGAGTTCCGGTTGTCCCATTATAACAACGGCAAGCAGATTACGGTCATCAAGCTGGAAATTTGTCAGCAGCCGTATTTCATCAAAAACTTCCGCATCCGTTATCATTTGAGCTTCATCAACAACAAGAACCGGACATATATCACGTTGATTAAATGAGTAAACAGCCGTGTGAATCTGATTAATAAGGGTATCTTTTGCGTCAGCCGGCTGTTCTACTTCAAGTATCCGGGCAATCGTCCTCAGAAATTCAACTGCATTCAAACGGGGGTTGATGATATAGCAAAAACGGAATCCGGCCCCCAGTCGATCCATAAGAGCGCGCGACAGTGTGGTTTTGCCACACCCGATGTCTCCTGTTAATACGGCCAGTTCACGTTCTTCAACAACAAATTCGAGTCTGGCAAGAGCCTCTTCATGGCCAGAACTCAAATAGAGAAAACGAGGATCAGGGGTCTTACTGAATGGTTTTTCTTTAAAACCGAAATAACGTTTATACATGTACGTCAGTTCCCCGAACGCATCGTTTCGTTAATGATTCCACCGGCATCCAAAACAAGAATCGTACGCTGATCACCAAGGTCTGCGGCGCCTGAAATACCACGGATGCGCTTGAATGAGTCGCCAAGCGGTTTTATCACTATATCCTGCTGGCCGACCAGATCGTCAACGGCAATTCCGAGTCGTTTTTCAGCGACGCCAACTACGACTACATAAAATTCCTCCGGACGTTTGGCATTATTTTGAATATCAAAATAGTTCTCAAGTCTAAGGAGAGGCAGTGTCGATTCACGAAGCGTAATGACCTCCCTCCTCTCTACCGTCATGACATCTCTGCTTTGTACAAGTAGTGATTCGAGTACCGACATGATCGGCAGAGCATATATTCTACCGCTGCAGCGTATGATAAGCGCCTTAATAATAGCCAGCGTGACCGGCAGAGTAATGATGAAGCGACTCCCCTCCCCCTTCCATGTTTCAATATCAACCATACCGGAAACCGCAGCGATGTTGTTTTTCACAACATCCATACCAACGCCACGCCCGGAAATCTCACTTACGGTGTCGTTGGTTGAAAACCCCGGGAGAAAAATAAAATTCAGAACTTCGCGGTCGGTAATCGCAGTTGTCTCGGTAATCAATCCCTTTTGTAATGCCTTGCTTTTTACCTTTTCGACGTCTATGCCACCGCCGTCGTCTTCAACTTCAATAACTACATGATTTCCTTTTTGATATGATGAAATCCGAATAGTGCCTTTTTCAGCTTTGCCCAGCGCCAGTCTAACCTCTCTTGATTCGATGCCATGATCTATGGCATTACGGATAAGGTGCATCATCGGGTCAGATACATCCTCAACAATCAGTTTATCCAACTCCGTATCGGCTCCGTAAAATTTGAGATTCACGTTTTTACTCTGCTCCCGGGAAATTTTACGGACAACGAGTGACATTTTTTCGTACAACTGCCCAATCGGGATCATGCGAATATCCATAACCCCTTTCTGCAGATCTGACAGTTTGCGTTCGAGTCCCTTTGCAGCCTTGCCGAGTTCAACAGAGAGACCCGAATATCCGCCATCACGCATCCTAAACGAGACTGCTTCAATAGCTGAGTTTGCCAAGACAAGCTCACCTACTATATTCATCAATTCATCCAGTTTTCCGATGTCAACGCGAACTGTATGGCTCATGCTTTTGGCACTTGATACGGCCTCTTCCGGCTTTTGAGGCGGGGACGCCATCATGGTTTCGGCGGAGAGTGATCTGGAAGCGGATACTTTAGCCGGCTCCACGCTTTTATTCACCATGGTGGCGATGACCGGCATGGCTGACGACTCCGTTTCAGTCGGTGTCTCAAGTATTCCGGAGCCTAGTCTGGTTACAGAGACAGTGTCACGTTCAACGGCGGTAATTAACTCTTCAAGTGAGCGTTTTGAACCAAAAAGAATATCAAAATCTATATTAGCTTCATTGTTGGCACTCACGCACGGCAGTGTACTGATAACCTCTCCACGCTCTTTGAGAGTGTCAGTAACCGCTGATAAATCGGTATCAAACGTTGACAGGTCAAATGATGCGTGAACATTGTAAATGGTCAGTTTTTTCGTAAGATTATCTCGAAGGCGATGTTCTTCATACTCCGTAAGTGAGTTAAGCATATGAGAAGGAAGAGCTAGAGTGTCGAGCGATAATATGGTGCTGCTATTGCCAGACGGTGCGAGACAACCGTTGATGTTTGCAACACATCTGGTGATATCCAGAGACATTTCGCTCTCTTCGCCTGAAGCAAAACTCCGCAGCATGGCAGCTAACAGTTCATTGGCATCAAACAGAACAGCCATAAGTTGCTGAGTCAACGGTAGTTTCCCCAGGCGCAGACTGTCGAGCAGATTCTCCATATTATGAGAAAGCTCGGCAACATCACCAAAGCTGAACATCCCTGCCAGACCCTTTAGAGAATGGGCACCACGAAAGATAGAATTTAGAACATCCGGATCAAACTCACCACTTTCTGCCATATCGGAGAGGTCAGCTAATTCGGAGCCGAGCTGTTCAATTATTTCCTCAGCTTCAGCTATAAAATCCTGATTTATTTTCGTATGTGGTGAGCCCTGTTCACTCATTATTACCCGCTTTTGTGAAGATACTGATTGAGCAATGACTGGAGCGCCGGAGTGGAAAATGGTTTGATAAGGTACTCATTCGCACCCAACTGTTTCCCCTTTGCAATATCCTTTGCGCTCCCCTCGGATGATATTATAAAAACAGGAATAGCTTTGTAATTCGGATTTTTACGGATATAGCTGATCAGTTCGAGACCGTTGATATCCGGCATGTTTATGTCGGTTAAAATCAGATCGATATGACCGCGCGGCAGCAATTTCAATGCGTCAAAACCACTTGAAGCCTCGACCACATTATAGTCACCAACTGATTCTACAACTGAAAGCAGCATGGCCCGCATTGTTGCCGAATCGTCAACAATTAAAATTGTCTTGCTGCTCACACTCTGCCCCTTCCGTTCAATAGATGAAAGTCAATGTTTCGGCACTGCTCTCTATCTGGCATGTTCGCCCCCCGCTTTACGTGATGTATCAGTTTTGTCCCTACCACGGAACATCAATCTCAAAGGGACACCGTCAAAACCGAACGCTTCGCGAAACTTATTGATAAGATAGCGTTCATACGAATAGTGGATACTATCAGGCTGATTGGTGAAAATGACAAAGGCAGGTGGCCGTGTGGCAACCTGGGTGGCAAAATAAAACTTCACTCTCCGGCCGTGCGACAGTGGCGCGTGGTGCGATTCAATCGCATCAGTGAACACATGGACGAGTTCTGATGTCGTGACCCGGCGGCAGTACTGCTCCATAACCTCATCAACCGTCGCGATGATTTTGCCTGAGCGCTGCCCGGTTTTAGCCGAAACGCAGACGATCGGGGCGTACGCCAGATATTTAAACCCTTCCCTGATTTTCGCAATATAAACGCCGAGAGTGGAGTTATCCTTTTCGAGCAGATCCCACTTGTTGATGACAAAAACACACCCTTTACCCGCTTCATGAACATATCCCGCAATACGCTCATCCTGCTCGGTAACCCCCTCTTCGGCATTGATCACCATTAGCACAACGTCAGCTCGTTCAATACTGCGGAGCGCATCACAGACGCTGTATTTCTCAAGTTTTTCGGTCGTCTTACCCTTGCGGCGGATACCGGCGGTATCGATAAGGACATACGGCTTTTTGTTACAGGTAAACGGGGTGTCAACAGAATCACGGGTTGTACCGGCCGTCGGGTTAGCAACAACCCGGTCAAATCCTAGCAGACGGTTGACCAGTGACGATTTACCGACATTTGGCCGCCCGACAACGGCGATGCGGGTCGCATTCTCTGCAGGGTCAACTGCATCAGCAGGGGGAAAAACATCCAGTATATCTTCGACCAAGTCGATGACTCCACGATTGTGCTCTGCCGAAATAGTGTACAACTCGGCAATGCCGAGTGAATAGAATTCTGCCGAGTCATTCTCCAGTTTTTCGCCGTCAACTTTGTTCACCACGAAAAAAACCGGCTTTCTGACGCGCCGCAGCATACCGGCGACCTCGATATCGGCAGGAGTCAGGCCGCTTCTGGCATCCATCATAAAAATGATAACGTCAGCCTCTTCAATGGCAAGCTTGGATTGCTCACGCATCTGCTGCAGCAGAAGATTCTCGGTTACCGGTTCGAAACCGCCGGTATCGATGAGAATAAAAGGCTTGTCGAAGCGGGTAATGTTGGCGTAATTGCGATCACGGGTAACGCCGGGGGTATCATCGACAATTGCGCGGCGATGTCCGAGCAGGCGGTTAAAAAGGGTTGATTTACCCACGTTTGGACGGCCGACGATGGCTACTAAAGGTTTCATTTGGGTTCCTGGTTATTTAAAATGCCATCATGCCTGGAACGGAGTTTATCTAATATCCAGTGCTTTGTATAGTCCAGTTTGCAAACTACATCTAATCTGCTCAGTGGGAAAATTCTTTCGCACGTCGGCAGGTACTCTGTGACGGAAGTGATAAGTATGTCAACCCATTTGAAGATGCATCCAGATAACCACAGCATATACAATTTGGCTATTGAGCGAATCAACAGCAAGTGAAGACACAAAATTTGAATATGATTACCCGCTTCTGACTGATGACCACGATATGCAATCATTTCGTCTCTACTTCCTACCACTTCGAAATAGCACGTGTTTTTGGCAAACGAATTGAATTGGGATTTGTCCAGCAATCCTACCTCTTCGGCTGAAGCTCTATGGCAACTTCGCCTGATTCAAAGAAGGTAGCAGGCAGGTTTACTTCGTCAACACAAGGTCATTTGGCGCAATCGGCTGCTCGCGGAAGCGGCCACCAAGTTGCATTTTGGAGAAATTCTCTTGAACATCGTGCAGATATCCCTCACCCAGCTTGACTGTATCAAATCCCAGTGACCTACCGGTTTGCGGATGCTTGATCTCATTTCCCTTACGGTAGATGATAGCGCCGGTGCGCTGACGCACTTTCAAAGGGCTTCCGATGTCTGTCATCACCTTGTCGTCATCACGACTGATCACGATACCCTCAACTACAGGAAAACTGCGGGCGATCTTGGCGGCCAGGGCGATCATCAGCTCCTTTACAACCAAAGGGCGTTTGTCTTCGGTGTAGACATCAAGTACTTCCATGATCTCGGAAGTTTCGGTGTTGATAATACGGGAGGTAACCTCAAAAGACTTATCAGTTTCGCGGACAGTGCTGGCGACAATCGCCTCTGCCGCGACAATCTTGCCGAGCTCGGCTACCTTGTCAGTGTCCTGAGCCAATGCCTGGGTCATTTTCTGCTCTTCGATAAGCTGCTTCAATTTCTTGCGCTCCACCACCTGAAAGCGCTTCTGCTCGGCCATCGCGCCGGCCAAATAGTCTCCGGCAAGCTGTATCGGAGTCCCGACCCTATTCTCGAAATCAAACGGTAGCACAAGCACGCTCATGCGTGAGCTGTTCAGGTGTACGGACGGAATCTTGCGAGTTACATTGGTGCGGGAAGTGGTTTTATTACCAAAAACGTTGAAGACATCGACAGTGATACTGTTTTCGCCTGACTCAAGCTTGACGATGCGACTGAAATATACCTGCATCCCTTTCCTGATCGGGATATCCAGCCCATTAACCACTACCCGTTCCACGCCGCAGTTATCGAAAGCCTCGCCGTCAAGTGGATAGGCATCTACAAAGACAAATGGAACCGAACTGGCATCCTTGATAGTGATGACAGGCTTCTCGGCAGTTCGCTTGCGGCAGGCATTTTTGTTCACACGAGCTGGCACAGCGGTTTTTGCCTGAGTCGCAACAGGTAACCTGGCGGGAGGAGTGTAAGCCTTTGTCCCTCCTCCTGCGATGAGCAGACCGGTGGAAAGCTGTTTGTCGCCATCGGTAGAGAGTGCCTGGCTCAATTTTATTTCGTCGACGACCGCTTTCAGTTTCTGGCGCTCTACAATAATCGGTGGCGCGGTCACAGCTTTAGATCGCCCCGCCTCCTGACTCTCACGCTCTCTGGCATCGCTGGCCAACTGTTCAAGAGCTCTCTTTGCACGGGCTTCCTCTTCAGCCTTCCTTGCTGCAAACAATTCCTCTGCTTTCTTTGCACTGGCGAGCTGCTCCTCTTCAGCCTTCCTTGCGGCCATACGCTGCTGTTCCTCAGCGGCACGTGACATTCGCTCAATTTCTGCACGTTCCCATTCAACGCGGCGCCGCTCTACAGCTTCGCGAGCCTCACGCGCCAGACGCTCGATCTCAGCCTGTTCCTGCGCGATACGTTCGCTCTCTGCCTTTTCCAGCGCAATACGTTCTTGCTCCGCCTTCTCCCGCAGGCGCTGTTCAAGCTCCGCCGCCTGACGCTGCCGTTCCGCCTCTTCCTGTTTCAGGCGAGCTAGTTCTGCTTGTTCCTTCCCTACCCTCTCCTGCTCCGCTGCCAACTGTTCCAACCGCTCTTTCTCAGCGGCAATGCGCTTGCGCTCTTCCTCGGCAAGCAGCAGCTTCTCCTGTTCCGCCTTTGCCTTTATCTGGTGAAGCCGTTCTTCTTCTTTGCGAGCCTGCAGCACCCTCTCCTCGGCTTCTTTGGCAATACGAAGCAACTCCGCCTGTTCCTGTGCAGCCACGACACGTTGACGTTCAGCCTCTGCCAGCGCCAGGCTCTCCTGCTCCACTTTTTCATCGGCAGCGCGAGACAGTGCGGTCTCCTCTGCAACCTCTTCTGCGATGATCCTGGAAAGATCAACTTCTGCCAGGGTATCATTGCCAATACTGTCCACGGCACGAATGACCAAGGCGGCGTCGCCGGTTCGCTCCACCAACAGGTCGAAGGAATAGGAGTGGACACCATCCGTGTTCTTATCCAGAGTGCCAATCCGAACGGCTTGTACACCTAAGTCATCGGTAACCTCGCCGCCCACGCGGGTGAAGCGTTTTCCATCTCGCTGTTCGGTGCTTATACCGGATATGGCGATGGTAGGGCCGTTCCGCTTGACGGTGATCGGCACCTCCTGCTCTACCCTGTTGCCCAGTAAGTCCTCGGCCACAATTTTAATTCCGGTCAGATCATCCCCAAGGGTAATCTCCTGTCGGACATCAATCTGCTTCTCCGCTTTTTCAACCCGATAGTCGATGCCGTTAACTGTTATGCGTGATATATACGCTGCGCCGCTGACTTTGGCCCTGACTTGAATGGTATGATTTCGAGTAATGACCGAACCTGTCGGATTTTCAAATACAATCTTCGGTGGTGTAGGAGGAATTTCCTTTTTCCCGGATATCTGTGACTTGCGAGCCAGATTAAGGTAGAAGACCGCTCGAGACGATTCTACGGAACGGATCGACTCCTCCAGCTCTTTGATCGCTGTTTCGATATTGCCCTTGTTAAAATGGACAATACCCAACTCACGGTGGGGAAAGTAATCGATAAAGTGCATCCCGTAGGTTCGGGCCATGCGCTGGTCTTTATCGCGCATTTTGCCGGCTTTGGTAAGGTCGCTCAAGGACTTTTCCAACTCTCCCCTGTCAGAGTAGTCAACACCCCGCTCATAATAATGCCACCATTTTCCACGGAATTCGTCGGCGGTGGCAAAAATAGGCGTCAAGAGAAGAATCAGAAAAACAGCCAATGCTTTCCGTACAATTTTAGCCATGGTAAACCTCATGTTATCTCTGCGGACCTCCGCGTCCTCTGCGGTGCGACTGCCGTTTTTGTAAAAAGGTTTTATCCGCCTTTATCTTTCTTTATCCCTGTTAAAAGTCTTTGAAGTTAAAAACAAAACCTTTTATTTACAGGGATAAAAGGGATAAAGGCGGATAAAGGCAAAAGCAAAAAGATTTTTTGTTTAATACCATATTTATTAACATCTTGGTTCCGGCTCGTCCGGGTTGGGTTAAAAGTAGATACGCTTTCACCCCCTAACTATTCTTGATTTTGAAGAGTCAGAGGGTGAGGTATTCAAGCGGTATCCAGATTGAAGTTTTGTTTAGAATCTATAGATAAACGAAGTCAGAACCGTATGTTGCATTGTGGTTGATGTGACAGTACCGTCAGCAACAATCTCAGGAGCGCTTATGTTGTTCCCTTTGCGAAGCTGATAAGCAATATCGAAAGAATATTTTTGATAGGTATAGCCACTCCCAAGTGAGAAACCATAATAGTCATCCACCTTTTTGAATCCTGGTTGCGGATCGTAGAAGAGGCCAGCACGCACAGGAATTACCGATTTATCGTTTATAAAAAGGTATTCAGCGCCGAGGCGTACCGAAGTAGTGTCGTCAGGTTTGCCAACATTTGCTGTCAAATCACCTGCTATCGGATTCCACTCTGCACCAATAAAATCCTTCCATACTGATGCCGACCACTGGGTCCAATAGGCGTCGATGCTTGAGCTAAATTTATCACTGAAGCGATAGGCAAGACCTAAGCCGACTGACATCGGCATTTTCCAGGTTTCTTTTTTATCCGGCATCCCGCCGCCGCCAATATCTTTCTGATGTATGGTCGCATTGAACGGCGACTTCACAACCGCGCCAATGCTGAGTTTGTCAAGATTGACCAAGGCCCCGACAGTGGCGTTCAGTCCGGAAAAGGTATATTTATATTTATTCCTGAAAAGTCCTCCAGCCAGAGGAATATCTCCCTCCTGAGTTGACTCCCAACTGGAGGCACCAAGGAAATCATTCCAGATATTGAGTGCAACACCAACGTAAAGTTCCGGCATAACCTGAATGGCAAATGCCGGACTTATGGTAGAGAGATACCCGTTCTGGGAATACTTAAAATTATTCATCTGTGTTGTAGGATCAAAATTGTAAGTCGGTATGCCATACGACTTGTTCATGTCGATAAGGCGCTGATAGTTCAGAGAGGTCACGACGTTCTTTCCGAAAAGCGTGAAAGGAACGGCAACACTCGCATAGTTTATGCCGTCGGCATTCATAGACTGATCATTACCGCTTACTTCCGGATGCACGCCGGAAGAAAAAGACTGATCACGATTGAAATAGCCATAGACTAAAGAAAATTCCGGCTTTTCCAAATGTACGAGTCCCGCCGGGTTCCAGGATGCCGCAGTAGCATCGTCAGCCGTGGCGATAAAAGCGCCCCCCATGCCGGCGGCCCTGGCACCGGAACCAACCGGATTGAGCGATGAAGCCCCTTCGATGGCAAACGCAGGAGTTGCATAAATGGCCACAGACAACGCCACCGCCGCAACACCCGAAACCATTTCCAAAACAGAACGCCCAAGACTCCAATGCCGTTTTTCAGATTTTCTCATTTTTTCCCCCTTTTGAATAGTTGACTACCAGCAATAATAAATTATTTTCGGTACGAAATCTTTATCATATACGGCTCATATTTGTCCACCTTCAGATGCGGATTACGGCTGAGAGAGTTTGCCAGATAGAGACTGTTTTCCGGATAGCTGACAACAAATTCGTCAAGCCCTACCGCCTCGACAGCGGTCACCCAGGTGATGCCGCCC
Organism: uncultured Geobacteraceae bacterium; assembly: GCA_903845365.1. GTDB lineage: Bacteria > Desulfobacterota > Desulfuromonadia > Geobacterales > Pseudopelobacteraceae > JACRCG01. The sequence continues at coordinate 20,716 of CAIMXI010000262.1, forward strand.
AGTGTCGACTTCAAGTCAAGAGTTTTCTCTACACCCTGTAATCCATCCACCTTAACAGTTATCTTGCGCGTAGAGCCTTTAATGTGCCTGGCAAATTTATCGAGGAGAGTAGGAATTACCTTGTCGGATAACGATTGCAACCCCTTGGCGGTGGCATCCTCAAGGCTTGCGGCATTCCCGTGGGCTTCGGCGGTGCCGGCGCCAAGAATTACAAACTGATTTGTCTCCTGCGACCTGGACATCAGCCGGTAGGTCAGTCTGACTGTGACCCTGTTATAAGGCATCTCAACGTCATAACCGATGTCCTCCCCCTTATTCTGAGTAACATTATAGTCCACCTTGCCAATCAGGATAACATTGCTGAGAAATTTATAGATCAGGCTTCGCATGGTCAGGAAGTTGCCGCTTTTCATCGCTTTTTCAACAGATTCCGCATCCATCGCCTGGGTTGCGGCCACGTCGGTAACTGTAAATCCCTGATCGACCAGTTTGTCGATGAGACTTTCGGAAAATATGTTCGTTTCATCCTGCTCGTCGGTCGTATGTGACTTTCTTTTGGTGGTTTTAGATCCCTCCTTGGATACCACCGTGGTCGACTCAACTTCGGTATGTACCTTGGGTTTTCGGGCTGGAACAAACACAGCCACCGAACGGTTGAGAGCCAGAGAGGAAATAGCCTCAGCCGCAATTGCCGGTTCAACGCAGGCATTAACCGTTATGTTATAGATATCACCATCCCGTTTTTCATCCAGAGTTTTGTATGAGGATATGTACCCTTTTACCTGTGTGCTGACCATGTCATCCAGAAGCAATGAATTCTGCACCAGACTCTGTGCCCGCACCTCAACACCAACTACCGTTTCCACGGCAGCCCAACGGGCACGCGCTACAGCCTCAAGCTTCGCGGAAGGCATATCATTATTGATTATTGCAGCCGCCCCTTTAGAATCAATACACTTCAACTCAGCAGCAGTCGCTGTTTTACCATGCGCGAGATGGAGGATTGCAGTGATGATAACGATTAGTGCAGTTTTCGGAAGGCTCATACATAATTCTCCTTTATATTTTTATAGCCCTAAAAATGAATTGATTACCTTCTGCACCTCGGCAATAGAGACGCTATTATTGCTGTCAATATGAACACACATCAGTGTCGGGTCTCCACCTATGACAATTTTTTATCCGCCTTGACTCTCCGTTCCAACTTCTTGATATCCTCTTCCGGCGGCAACTCCTCCGGTTTGATGTCGCTTTTTGCGAGCAATACTCTGACGTCCTTGTTGTTTTTGACATGCTCAGCAGTAATTCGCACTTCGCCGTGCAAGTCGTCCCGCTTGACGTTAAAATTGGTGATTTCCGTCGCCAAGTCCTTCGCCTTAATGGTTATGGTCGGGAGAAAATCCGCCAATGGTCTGTTTTCGGGCATCCCCAATCGTTTCTTCATTTGCAGAGTCGTATGCCCTCCGAAAAGAGCATGATCACCTTTACTTCTTATTCGACCAAAGCCTTGATTATCGACGCCCCGCTCATAAATAATCTGGGAAAGTTCCGTTTCTGTGGCAACCAGCTTTTCCCGCGCCTGCATACGCTCGACCAGCAGTATCCGCTCTTCAAGAAGTTCCTGTTTGCGCGCCTGAATGGCAAAATAGCTCTGGGCAAATGCGATCTGTTCCTTGCGCGGATCACCGTTTTGAGCAATAAGGTAGCAGGCGTAGCGGGTCAGCATGATGTCATTAACTTCTCGCTCGCTACCTGAACCAAGCTTGACCATTTTGTTGACGTCAACAAAATGGTCATCAACACGCTGAGCAGAGTTCTCGCAGGCTATTTTCGCCTTGTCGATGACCTTGGAAAAGTTCCGCCATTCGTCGTAATCAAGCAAAAGCTGCAAATCTCTGGCAAACCAGTATTCAACGCCATCCTCCTGGTAGGAAGATCCCTCAAAACTTTTATTCAGCCTGACAATAGTTTCCTTCTTCATATCCGATGCTTCCTTTTTATTATCGTTCCCACGCTCCAGCGTGGGAATGCAGCTCCGGACGCTCCAGCGTCACGTACAGCTACCACAACCGGTAAATCGCAACCAACCCATCTTCTCCAGCATAATGAGAAAAAGGGCAGCCATGATCAATGTTCAATGGTTCTGCCTGACGTGACGCTGGAGCGTCACTGGCTGCATTCCCACGCTGGAGCGTGGGAACGATTTCAATGCCGTGGTCAACGTTGTTTATTTGCATTTATAAATGTGGTTTTTGTAGGGGGCTGCCGCACAAATCGCGGAGCCAACTGCAGTGTTGTTGTTTCACCAATAAAATAATGATTTTTTTGTATACGATCAATATCGCTATGTCAAGAATTCTAATAGTTCTTATTTATGAGACACAAATCACTTTCATGTATCCGGGCGATAAACTGATCCTCAATCCCCAAAAAGCTGTTAATCACCTTCTGTACCTCGGCGATCGAGACGCTGCCGCTGCTGTCAATATCCACCGCATAAACTCTTAATCCGTTTTCTGTGTTATGCAAAATTTTCATAGAGAAAGCTTTGTTTAAAAGATATGTGAACTGATTTGTTTGAAATATATTTGAATCCCAAATAACATCTGTATATTGCATCATATCTGGAGCGCTACATTACTATATTGCCCATTTTTTTGTCGGTGGCACTGAAATTGCTTAGTTTCATTCTTCCATAGCGACACGCCTGCTACGAATGAGGTTATATACTTGACAGTTGGTTTAAGGTTCCTGGTGGGTACGTGAACATAGATTTAAAAAGAGGGATGACCCATGTCTGGCTGTTTTGAAAATCCTGAATTGATGCCGCTTATTCAGACGTTGCGAGAATTGCAATCAAGCGGAAAGATAAAGCTTGCCCTCCTTTATGGTTCTTTTGCGAACGGTACCCAGCATTGTCGTTCTGATATAGACCTTGCACTTTCTCTCTCTCCAGACACTAACGATCGTGAAATTTAATTGCCGACTGGGCACTGCACGAAAGTGAAAGTATCAGATCGAGGAGACAAAAAAACCATGCCGACTGATGAGCGTTTGATAGCATTTCTGCGGGAGTCTCTGGAGTATTTTGAGACAAAGTTTACACTCTTGAAAAAGTGAAATGAGAACTGTACTGTAGGCGTTAAGTTGAGTTGATAATAAGGAGATAAAGAGCCATGGCACTACCAAAATTCAAGGAAGAAGATCGCTTCACCTACGCAGACTATCTGACATGGGATGACGACCAGCGTTGGGAGCTTATTGACGGAGAGGCATCCTGCATGAGTCCGGGGCCAAATCGGCTTCATCAGAAATGGCTTGGTGAGCTGTATAGGCAATTTGCAAATTACCTTGTGGGCAAGCCATGTGAAGTATACATGGCTCCATTTGATGTCCGTCTGCAGGATCATTCGGATGCATCTGATGAACAAACCGTTACGGTTGTACAACCTGATTTGGTGATTATCTGCGACCTTAACAAGCTTGATGACCGTGGTGTCAAAGGTGCTCCTGACCTTGTGGTAGAGATCATTTCACCAAGCACCGCCAAGCGCGACATTAAGACCAAATTTGAACTTTATCAGCGCCACGGGGTAAAGGAATACTGGATTATATATCCAAATGACAGTACGCTTCTTGTTTATCGGCTTACTGATGATGCCGGATATTCGTCTCCAGAAGTTTTTGGAGAGGGAGATACAGTACCGGTTCCGCTCCTTGGAGATTTGGCAATAGATATGGGTAAGGTTTTCACAGGTTTGTTCCGCTGAAAAAAGAGATTTTAAGTGGGTATGAGTTTGTCGTGGTTAATGGAGGTTACTGGTTTGATCCTTGAGAATGATGAAGGTATATAGGGGGTAAATGTCTATGTTTAGCACACGCAATCTCCGTTGCGCCACAAACTCGGAGCAGGAGTATTATAACTCCTGTCTGTATCCTCTTCAGGATCAGGTTTGTCAGCTTGTTGGTTTTGGAGGGCTCTATCTCTCTGGTGGCACTGCCCTTTCCCGGATGTATTTCAATCATCGTTACTCAGATGATCTTGATTTTTTTTACAATGGCCATTTGCATCCCAAAGAAAACTTTGCAGTTGAGGTACATGAGAGCATTGAGCGTCTAGCATCGGTTTATCAGGTTGAAATAATTCTCAATAGCGATTACTTCAAGCGGATCATGGTAACGGAACAAGAAACAATCCTTAAAGTTGAGTATATATATGAACCTTATACCCACATTGGTGATTTAGTTGAATGGTCAGGCTGTTTCGTTGACTCTCTCGAAAATATTGGAGTCAACAAAATAACTGCAGCACAGGACAGAAAGACTGCAAAAGATTTTGTTGATCTCTATTTTTTGCTGCAAAAACTTGATTTAGAGCGACTGATTCAGGGGGCAAAAGAAAAAATTGTGCCATTGGATTATGAAAGTACCGTATTGGCTTTTTCGGATCGCGTACTTGAAGGCACAGTAGTTATGAAGCAGACGCTTGAACCAGAGGAAATGAACCGGTTTGGCTCAGATCTGATAAGGAAATTAATCAATCATGCAAGAACGGTTTAATAAATATTTCTGGGATGGTGGTATCGATTGCTGCTCCGGGGTATACCGGCTTCGCCGCATAATCGAATATGCTTCATTTCCGGATTTAATCACGTATCCTTTTGAAGAGGTTAAGCAGTATTTGCCTCAGATAGATCTTCAGCGTTTAAGAACATCGCAGAACCGGATAGAATTTATGCAGTTAGTGAAGGGGAAAACGAACTCAGTAAACACTTGGGATGAAATATTTAAAGCAACTTACTTATAAGTGGTCGTTTGGGGGCAATATGGTGGAGTTTGGTGACATTTTGAAACTTTCGGAAAAGATACAACGGGAGTTTAAGCCTGATAAAATTATTTTGTTTGGCTCATACGCATGGGGAACACCGCAGGATGATTCAGATGTTGACCTTCTCGTAATCCTGCCATATCAGGGTAAGGCGTGGCGAACTGCTTCATCAATCAGAGAGCGAATACAAGCCAATTTTCCTTTGGATATTCTGGTGCGTAATGTTGAACAGATTCAATCAAGGCTGGCGATAAACGATTCCTTCTTAACCGAAATTATGACAAGGGGAAAGGTTGTCTATGAAACCAGAAACTGCTGAATGGATTGCAAAGGCGGAGGCTGATCTGGCGACTGCTCGTCGCGAGGCTGATGTAATTGATTCCGCCAATTACGACGCTGTCTGTTTTCATTCTCAACATGGAAATGTGTGATTTTGAGTGGTCATGGGCTTGGTGTGGTCTGTGCTTGTTGATGGTTGTATTTCAAATTTGAATAATACGGGAAGTCCCTAGTTATTCATGTACGAGGAAGGGGGCGTTATGAGTTGCATCAATATTAAGTTTCTAACATTTGTGTCATGTCTCTTGCTTTTGGCAACTGTTACGGTATCGACAACTTTTTCTGAAGAAACCAACGTTAAAAAGGAAGGTTATTACGTTGTAGTTGAGGGAAACGTAAGCCAGATCAGTGCCCTCATGCTTGTGATGGATGGCCAACAGTATCCGCTTTCTGGTTTTTGTAAAGTTTTTATAGGCGATCTCCAAGGGCAGAAAACAACATTGCAGATGATAGCAGGCGTTGGAAAGATTGACTTGGCAAGAATTTACCTCCTTGGAGGCAGGGTCGAACAAATAGTCATATTGAAGAATATCTAAGGCGTTTTTTACTTCGGATGAGGTGAACTATGAATAAGGAATTGAGAAGTCCCAGTCGAGGTGTTTATTCAACTTTAGTTGCCATTATGGTGCTGCTGGTCTCCATTCTTTCGTGTCAAGTTTCCGAAGCCGCCACTAATACGCTCTATGTGACGCACAGCGTCGCCACAAACCTGCCCGGCACCGGCACAGCCAAGGCGACGACCATCACCTCCGGATATACCACGCAGCGGAATATCTCGCTGGCTACCGCCACGACCCTTGCCAGCAATTACTTCTACGCGCTGATGTCCCCCACCGCGCCGACTGTCACCGGAACCCGCATGTCCGGCAGAGCCACAACGGTCAACACCTATCACACGCTTGGCAGAGCCTATTATACATCTACCCTGAGCAGCACCGCCGCCTATATTTCCGCCACCGGAATCACCGGGATTTTTTACGCTTCCAGCACCTCCACCAGCGACAAATTCAAGTTCATCCTCTATGACTTCGATCCGGCTACAAGAGCATCCGGTACCGTCGGCACCCAGATAGTTGCCAGCGCCGAGTACAGTTCCCCCTCTGCAGGCACCACGGCAACCCTCATCAACGGAGTCACTGGTGTCTCTTTCAGCCTCGGTGCTGACTATACGCTGGCTGCGGGGCATCTCCTGATGCTTGAAATCCAGTACAAGCCCGCTGCCGCCAACAATGTCGGATACCTATTTTGCAACAGCAACGCAATATCTAAAATAGACTTTGACCTCAAATTTGATGTGACCACCGTAAGAACCGACACTAACGGCACAATTACGCCTCTTGGGATTACAACCGTACTCAAGGGAGCAAATCCAAGCTTCAGCATAACGCCAAACAGTGGTTACATGATAAATTCGTTGCAAGACACCGGTGCATCGCCCACAACAATATCTGCTGCAACCAACCAAACCTCAACTTATAACCATACCGCAACCAATGTGATTTCCAACCGTACTATTACGGTCGCCTTCTTAAATTCTACCGGGATATTTACCATCGCACCAGGTGTGGGCGGCGCCATAACCTATCCCGCTGGAGGGATGAGTTGGTCCGGATCGCCGTATACGTTTAATTATTCAAATGTATGGCCAGGTACATATTCCTTTACCGTGACTCCCGACCCTGGTTACGGCATTGACTGGGTCCGGGTTAACGGGGTCGATCAACCGGTTACCAGGGGCCAGACTTCCCCCATCAACGTATCGGCGACGGCTACGGCGGGGGGAACCACAACAATATCAGTACAGTTTGTGCCATATTATATTGTGTCATTTAGTGGAAATGCCGGAGGTGCAGCAGGCGTTGGAGGGAGTATTTCCACTGCCGCCGGAGCATCACCAGTGTCGGTTCTATCTGGCGATGACATAAACTTCCAGATCGATCCTGACACCGGCTATCGTATTTACTCAATTACCGACAACGGTGTTACGGTACCAAATCCGACGACAACCTACACAATTAGTAATGTAACGACAACGCATACGGTGGTGGTTACCTTCCTGCCGGTCTGCACTATCCACGCAGTTGCCGGGCCAAATGGAACCATATCGCCAATTAGTGATGTTATCGTAGACTCCGGTAGCAACAGGAACTTCTCAATTACCGCCGATACCGGCTTCCGGGTAGATACTGTTGTAATAGACGGTGTTGCGCTTGCTGAACCGGTTACCTCCTATACATTCACAAACGTGACTGCCGACCATACAATTGAAGTCACTTTTGTCCAATTTACCGTTCCAAGTACCTATTGCGCTGTTCCTGCCTTTATTACCACTCCGGTACCGCCAAACGTCATGTTGATGATGTCGGTTGAATCACCCATGGAAGGTGCGGCCAACCCTTCAGTAACCTGTACAGGTACACCGTCATCCCTAAACTATACATGCAGTTCCAGCGGACTGGGGGCGTATGACAACAGCAGAAACTATTATGGCTATTTCGAAAACTATAAATGTTACACCTACTCTGGGAGTGGAGCCACCGGTCTGTTCATCCCTTCCGGAGCGGCAACAAACCACCAATGCACGGCCGGCACGGCCTGGAGCGGAAATATGCTCAATTGGGCCACAATGCTGGCGGTTGATGCTTTCCGCAAGGCATACACCGGAGGTAATCGGGCAGTTGATACGACGACCGAAACTGTTCTGCTGGGAGCTGTAAATGATGGCAGTTGGTTTCCGGTCAACCCGACCATCAGCAGCGCCGAGCGGTATATGCCGATCACCGGAACGAATCAGACGCGCACCATTATGAGGCAGGGTGCTGGAAGCGGCTTTGTACTCTGCCCCTCCGGATCGTCCTCGTGCAATGCGGGTAAATCTGGAAGCGGTGAAGCACAATGGCCTACCACAACCACTTCCGGCGCCAGCGCGTACAGCCTGCGCATCCTGGCCTGCAGTGCCACCGGCGGCGTTGAGGCTCGTTGTAACACCACCACCAATAAACCGGAAGGAACCATTCAGAGATATATGGGGAATCTCCGCTTTGCCCTGATGTCTTACGCTGCCGATAACAATCAGAACAGGGACGGGGGTATTCTGAGGGAAAAGATGAAATGGGTGGGGCCGAAAATTCCGTATGGTCTTAAATATCACGATGCCTCAAACGTTGTACAGACCTGTACTACTTCAACCGATTGTGACAACCCAGAGAAAGAGATCAATACCGACGGCACCTTTGTCAACAATCCGGACGGCGTTTCCGGCGGCAACAGTGGTGTAATCAATTACATTAACAAATTTGCCTATAGTGCCGGCTACAAAGGGTACGATCCCGCCGGTGAAATGTATTACGAAGTGATCCGATACTTTAAAAACCTGTCGCCATCGGTAACCAACTACTGCAGCGGCGTAACCGAGCCGAATGACAACTTTGCAGTCTACTGCAACGCAACCAAGACCAATGCCAGGGGGTGGCGCGACCCGACCCTGTATCCCTGTTCACAGAATTTCGTTATTGCAATCAACGATGCCAACCCCTGGCTTGACAAGCGCATTCCCGGATCTGCCTTTAAAGCCAGTTATGGCGGCAACGCGGCAAACGACTACTGTGGTAGCGGAGCTGGAGCGTGTGATACCGATTTTCTGGATAACGGTGTCCAGATCGATGTTGAAGGTTGGACCAATAAAGTAGGTGATCTTGAGGGGCTTACCGGTACGGTTTTAAACGTTGCCTGCGAAGTGAATGCCTCGGGAGCATGTATTGGTGGTTACTCTGCAGGCAAAAACGTCACTATCAGCAAGCTTGGCAGAATTATTGGCACACCACCATACCCGGCCAAAGATAATTCCTATAATATCGCAGGGCTTGCATATTATGCCCATAGCGTTGACCTGCGCCCTGATCTCACGTCAACCGGCCGAATCCGCAACCTGACCACCTACATGATTGACACTCAGGAACCTGGTGGCAGCATGCTGGTTGGCCCCAAAAATATGCTCCAACTGGCTGCCAAGTATGGCGGTTTTGAAGACAAGGATAACGACCAGAGTGTTACTATGGGTGGTAATAAATATAACAGCCCGTTTAAAAACGCCACATGTGGTGGTGTAAGCTCGACACCCAATGTGTATTGTTCCGAATGGGACTCAGACAACGACGGTTATCCGGACAATTATTTCTTTGCATCAGATGCTTCAAGAGTCGAGTCGGGACTCTACAAAGCATTTGCCAGCATACTAAATCGCGCCACATCGGGTACTGCCGCTGCTGTTGCCAACAACAGAAGTGGCGAGCGTGGCGCAAACATAATTCAGGCGCTCTTCTATCCGCAGTGGCCAAACGATATGGGGGTAAAATGGCTGGGTGATGTCCAGGCACTCTGGTTTTACCTCGATCCGTTGATCAAATTCAGCGGAATCTATGAGGACACAGATGGTGATAAGCAACTGAACCTTGCAGCAGACCTTCCACCTGGATCGGATGCGACAAAAGTCAATGCCCTCTGGAAGGCAGGTAATCTACTTCAAGCCAGGTCCGCTTCGGACAGAAATATCTACACCCTGCTGAGTTCTGGTTCATCGCTGACAAATTCGGCAAATACGTTTACTACCACCAACAAGGCAGCATTAAAACCGTTGATCGGTATTGGAACGTATACGGATACACAAGCTGATACTTTGATCAATTACATTCGCGGCCTTGATGGCGGAGCCTACAGATCACGTACCGTTACTATTTCCGGAGTTACCAATGATGCTTCCTCTGGAGTAGGTGTTTGGAAACTGGGAGATATAATCAACTCAACCCCTCAAATTCAGGGTTCAGACCCCTTAAACAACTATACCCAGGATTATGGTGATTCATCTTACTCAAAATTTACTAGTTCAAGTGACTATAGAACCAATAATTTTGTTTACGCTGGATCAAATGACGGCATGCTGCATGCTTTCAGACTTGGACTGGTTCAGAAAACATCTGATGCGTCAAATCGCTACCGCATCGCCTCAATTGTGGATGATACTGATCTTGGCAAGGAAGAGTGGGCATTTATTCCTTCGAACGTACTGCCGTTTATTAAAAACTGTGCCGACGGTGGCTATTGCCACCAGTATCTGGTTGACGGAACACCGACCGTTTTAGATGCATCGATACACAAACCGACAGCTTGCTCGGAATCCGATTACTGGAGTTGTGAGAGGACTACAGTGTATTCATCGGGAACAACTCTCAGTCTTGCAGCATCCACCTGGAAATCTATTCTTATCGGCAGTATGGGTCTCGGAGGTGCTACTCGAGAAGGAAACTGTAACGAAACGTTGAGCAAAGACGATGAGCCATCAAATAATACGGACTGCATAAAAACACCGAATACCGGCACCGTCGCTTCTCCAGTTACCGACAAAGGGTACTCTTCGTATTTCGCTCTTGACATAACCACACCTACTAATCCCGGTTTTATGTGGGAATTTTCCGATGCGAGCATAGAGGCGGATTCATCGCTTACTGCTGCACAAAAGATCGCTTTCAAGGGGCTGGGTCTGACAACATCCGGTCCAGCAATTGTGAGAATAAATACCCCTGCCGATAATCACAAAAACAATGGCAGATGGTTTGCCGTGTTTGCGTCAGGGCCAACAGGTCCGATCGATACCGCAACCAAACAGTTTCTTGGCCATTCCGATCAGAATCTTAAGATCTATGTCGTTGATATCAATCCATTCTCTGACTCGTTGACCACATTCAAAAAATGTTCGGGGGTCGGGGCTACCGGATGCAACTACTGGGTATTTGACGCCAATAAACCGTTTGCATTTGCCAACTCACTGATTAATTCAACCATCGATCTCGATAAGGGTGATGCTTCCAGTAATGGATACTGGAGTGATGACGTCGTGTATATCACGTATACCAAGGCGAGTCTTGCAACAACCGGTACACAATCAGGCTACCCGATAGCCTGGGACAAGGGTGGGGTCCTCCGGCTTATCACAAATAATGATCCTGACCCTGGCAATTGGTTTTTAAGCACACTAATCGACGATATCGGGCCGGTAACGCGTTCTGTTGATGTTCTCCAGAACAAGCTTACTAAAAAATTGTGGGTCTTTTTTGGTGAAGGTCGCTATTTTTTTAATGGTGATGACCTGACAACACAAAGGAAAATATACGGCGTTGCCGACCCCTGCTACAGCTATGACCTTGGCCACATTAACAAGCTTAGCACTGAATTAAGCAATTGCCCGGCAGTCACTTTGTCCCAATTGAAGGATCAGACTTCAACCCCCAACAGTGCTCTAGCATCCACAGATAAAGGTTGGGTCATAAGCATGTATACCGCTTCCGGCACATCTGGAGCGGAGCGTATGACCGGCGGTATATCGGCAAACGTCAATGGTGTTGTATTTTTTACTACATTTGTTCCCAGCAGCGACCTTTGCGTTGCCGGTGGTTACCCTTCCGGTTGGGCGGTAAATGCTGAAACCGGAGGTACACCACCTGCAGCATCAATGGTAGGGAAACTGGTATTGACAACTTCGGATCAACCGATTGCAAAAACTATTAATATCAAGTCATTGTATACTGAAGAGGGAGGACGGAAGATGAGTACCGCTATTTCCCAAAGCATCAAAGGAATGCCGCCCCCTCAGCCGCCACCTATTGTTTTATTGCCACAACCATCAAAAAAGATACTTAATATTCAGGAGCGTTAATCGTGCCCTTTAGAATTATTAGACAAAACGATATTGATGGTTTTTCAATTGTTGAGTTGGCAGTGGTTCTAGCGATTATTGCAACTCTGCTGGCCATGTCCACTATTTCGTTTAATACTTGGCTGGTCAGGCATAATGTTGAAGCCCAGGTAAGGCAAATGGTAGCAGATTTTAATGAAGTAAGAGTGCGCGCCTTGACAATGAAACAGCGGCACAGTATTACCCTTAATGCAAACAGTTATGTTTTTCGTTCTTACGACAGCGAAGAGGAGGATCTGGATACGGGAGGTACTATAATACCTGGAGGGACTCGTACGGTTACCTATAAATTGAAAAAAAACTCCACTGCTGACTATGCTGCTGATGTTTACGAGATTGACCAAAGAGGGACTAATGCCAGTAGTGTTGCAACCATCTACCTTGAATATCCAGGCACAACGCCAGGACTTAATTGCATCAAACTGCACACTGTAAGGATCAACCCAGGCAACAGTGCAACTATTGGAGGCACATGTAATGACAAATAATTGCTCCGGTTTTACCTTGGTTGAGTTTCTTGTTGCGATTGTGATTCTGATGGTAGGAATGCTCGGTTTACTGCAGTCCATAAATGTAGCTATTGATAAAAACCTAGAAACAACGTTCCGCAATGAGGCGATAATGTTGGCCGATGATGGTATGATGCGCAAACGTGCTGCTGGATTCAAAGTGTTTTCAAGTGCTGATACAATTGATGTTGTTGACAGATATTCGCAGGTAAAAGTGCGGGGCATATTCAAAAATTATTCCGTTAAAGAAACTATCCAGAAAACAACGAATAATTCACAACAACTTATCATCAACGTTTCGTGGAAAAAGAAAAATGCAAGATATTCGCACTCTGTTTCATCTTTTGTATCAACTTTTTAGATAAGATGAGGGTTACGTGAAACAAGCCAATTTTACACATAATGCACATGGTTTTACTCTTATCGAGTTGATAATTACGATGGCTGTTTTTATGTTCATTATTATTATAGCAGCACAAACATTTAACACGGTTGTCACTGAATCAGCAAAGATCGCAAAATTCGAAGAAAGTAATATTGAAGGTGTCGTCGGCCTTGAGGTGATGAGACACGATCTTGAACAGACCGGATTCGGGTTATTTTGGGGATTATTACCTGGTCATACTGTACCCTATGATGAGGCAGTTACTGCAAACTGGATTGCTGATGCTACCAATTATGCAAAAATGAATGATGATGCCGCGTCACCACCTGTGCCACGAGCTTTTGTAGGTTTTGATTCTTTTGCTAATGATGGTACGAATTTTTTAGGAGATTTTATCGGGGTTAAGGGAACTGCTGTCGGTCGTTCAAAGGCGGCGCAGTTATGGAATTACATCCCTTACCGAAACTTTACTACAGCATCCGGACGCGAATCAAGACCGGTCGCATGGCCGTCAAACAATCTTGCATCAGGTGACAATGTAATAGCGGTTCGTACCAATTTTAATAATCCTGATGACGACCATCTGCTTGTTGACTCTTCAGGGACATTTCCGTTCAATTATAATACAACCGGTTCAATACATTCTGATTTCCTGCCGACTGACAGCCTGCAAATCCATATGATATATGGAATCGAGCGAAGTACAGCCCTTAGAATGCCCTTCAATCGAACTGATTTCTTCGTTAAAATCCCCACTTCATTGCCTGCTTTTTGTGCACCTGGGACAGGGGTTCTGTATAGGGCAACGGTTACCCATGGTGCAGGCGAATATAACTACATGCCTCTTCTTGATTGTGTCGCCAATATGCAGGTTGTTCTTGGCTGGAGTTTTAACTCTGGAACTGAAAAGCTGCAGGATTCTGTCCATGTGTATTCATCAATGCCAGACAAAACAAATTATATGCCTCTTAATGTTGTACCTGCACCAGGTATTACCCTGCCTTTAACAACTAACGCTGATATTCAAGGTTGGTTTCAGGATCCTAAAGGGCTCAGGGAACACTTGAAGCTGATAAAAATTTACATACTGGTACAAGAAGGAAGGAGGGATCCGAATTATACCTACCCTTTAAGTAGCATTCTTGTAGGAGATCAGATTGCTGACGGATCATCGACCCTGACACAACAAACGTCTTCAATAATCGAATACCCCTTGAGTGCTGAACAGCGCAAATATCGCTGGAAGTTGTACCGGATCATTGTACGGCCTAAAAATCTGGTAAGTAATCAACGATGACAAGCGGAAAGGCACTTATGAAGTTCATAACTAATGATAAAGGTGTTGCGCTGATTACTGCACTTATGTTTACGGTGCTTTCGCTTGTAATTAGCATGTCACTGCTGTACATGGTAACGTCAAGTATCAAAGTATCCGGTGCCATAAAACGGTATAAAACTGTTATGGATGCAACGTACGGAGGGACCGAAATAATGACCAAGGATCTGCTTACAAAAGCATTGTCTTATGGTAGTGATTCAACAGGTACTTTTGCGCAATACGTGGCAGGTCAAATGGGAAGTTTGAATCCAACTTTCTCGTCATGCTTCCAAGATCGTCTTGAAAATACCAAAAATAACTGGAGTTCTGCTTGCGCAAATGTAACTGGAGATCCAAAAAGCTCGCCTGATGTTTCATTTTCACTTACACCGGCAACAGGAAGTCCTTATACTGTTTACAGCAAAATAGTTGATACCACTGAGTGGAGATTTGTTTCTTTTTCCTCTCCATCTACTGGGGGCACACCTGTGCTGTTAGATAAGACTATAGCGGGTAATTCCGAAAGAGCTGTTCCAACAGGGTTTAGTACAAAAGGAGGTACTGTTACTCAAAAACAGCCTGGTATCCCTCACTATCCTTACTTGTACAGAATTGAAATCCAAGGAGAGCTCCAGCAAAATCCGAACGAAAAAGCTAACATTTCCGTTCAGTATGCTTATTAAACTCTTTGTTTTTGTTGTTATCCGCCTTTATCCTTTTTATCCCAGTTAAATAAGGGTGTTGGTTTTAATGTTTATTGTTATTTAAGTAAAGGAGTAGGTAAATGCTACAACCGAAACCAAACGCAAATGAACGACACAGTTATGCCGACTATCTTACGTGGGACGACGGTAAACGTTGGGAACTGATTGATGGTCAGTCCTTCTGCATGAGTCCTTCACCCATGCGACAGCATCAACTGATTTCAAAGCGTCTGGAGCGCCAGTTAGACTCATATCTCTTGGATAAGCGCTGTGAAATGTACCATGCCCCTTTTGATGTCCGTTTTGTTGAAACGGAAGATGATGTAGCTGATGACTACATAGATACGGTTGTTCAGCCTGATATTGTGGTAGTTTGTGATCCTAAAAAGCTTGATGACAGAGGCTGTAAAGGATCACCAGATTTGATAATAGAAATACTTTCACCATCAACTTCAAGAATGGATATGACAGTAAAATTTGAGTTGTATCAGCGTTTTGGTGTCAAGGAATACTGGATTGTCCACCCTAAAGATCAAACAATCCTTGTTTTTAAACATCTGGAGAGTGGTATGTACGGTGTTCCTGATCGTTACTGTGCTGAAGACTCCATCCCTGTTACTTTGCTTGGTGATCTGGTAATTGATCTCACGAGAGTATTCAGTTGACGAAGGCGTCGCCGTAATCAATCAACATAATTAGATAAATCGTAAGGAGTACGTAATGCCACAATCGGAACCACGTGAAAAAGAACGATACAGTTATGCCGACTATCTTACGTGGGATGACGGCAAGTGCTGGGAGTTAATTGAAGGCGAAGCGTTCTGTATGAGTCCAGGACCGGGGCGTCAGCACCAGAAATTGTCTGTTTCACTTTCCAATCTTTTTTACAACCACTTACAAGGTAAAACGTGCGAAGTCTACACCGCCCCCTTTGATGTGCGCCTTGTTGATACAGATAAAGATGTGTCGGATGAATACATTGAAACAGTAGTGCAGCCTGATATTCTTGTTGTATGTGATCTCAAAAAGCTCGATGAAAAAGGCGTAAGGGGTGCGCCGGATCTTGTTATAGAGATCCTTTCGCCAAGTTCGGCCAGAAACGATATGATTGTAAAGTATCAGATTTATGAGCGTTTTGGTGTCAAAGAGTATTGGGTTGTTCATCCTTTTGAGCAGTTGGTTCAGGTGTTTAAGTTGCAGGGTAATGATAAATTTGGTGTTCCGGATAGATATGGAATAGGTGACGTTATTCCTGTTGATTTGCTTGGTGATCTGGTAATTGATCTCACGAGAGTCTTTAGTTGACTTGTACTGTTAAGTGAAACTAAGATTATGTTATTTTGGGTGGACTTAATCGTAGATATCTTGGGAATGACTAAAAACTTCTGTCCGGCATGATAACTCGCAATTTATCGCGAGGGCTTAACGGAATAACTCTTGACAAATTCTAGGCTTTTAGGATTATTGGACGATGTACTCTAATCCCCAGGCATATTATGCACGACGCTTTACTATCTCCTGCAGTTTGTTACTCATCTGTGCTTTAACAACTCCTCGTAATCTCAACGCTGATATATACCGGTATGTTGATGAAGATGATGTTGCTCATTTCACCGATGCACCAACTGACAAGCGTTTCAAAATTTTCATGCGTGACCTCAAAAAAGATAAAGAGCTGCGCACAAAGCTTAGGTACGCTTCCTCGGCTAATCCGGCTGAATATGAACAACTCATAAAGAGTTGCTCGGAAAAATATGGCGTAAATCAAAGCCTGGTGAAAGCGGTAATCCATGCTGAATCAGGGTTTGACCCGAACGCGGTCTCCAGTAAAGGCGCAAGCGGCTTAATGCAGTTAATGCCTGCAACGGCCAGATCTCTAAAAGTTGCAGACAGATTTGACCCCAAAGAAAACGTTGATGGCGGTGTAAAATATCTCAGATTTTTGCTTGACACTTTTCGGGGCGATGTCTCGTTGGCAGTTGCAGCATATAACGCCGGACTTAATAAAGTTGCAAAATATGGCGGAATTCCACCCTACAATGAAACCAGAACATACGTAAGTAGAGTTCTTTCCTACATGAAGTCATATCAGGAGAGCGGAATTCAATGAAGACAACCGGTCAGCCAAATCAAATAATGAACCTGCCGAATACACTCACCGTGGCTCGGATTGCCGTTATCCCGATTCTTGCCCTGATTTTGATGTCTCCATCCCGATCAGCCGGTTTCTGGGCTGCAATACTCTTTGCAGTTGCGTCAATTACCGACTGGCTGGACGGATATCTGGCTCGCCGCATGGGTATCGTCACTATTTTTGGTAAATTTCTTGATCCAATTGCGGATAAACTTATTGTTATGGCAGCGCTGATAATGATTCTGCCATTTAACCGGGTTCCGGCCTGGATGGTGCTGGTTATCCTCGGACGGGAAATTATTATTACCGGCCTGCGAGGTATTGCTTCAAGTGAGGGGATTGTCATTCAGGCCAGCGATCTTGGCAAGTACAAGACTATTTTTCAGATTGTCGCCATTCTCGGCTTGGTTCTTCACTACGACTACAACTGGTTCTTCGGGCTTTCGCACCCGCTTCTTACTGTCAATATGCACAACTTCGGCATGTTCTTTCTCTGGATTGCCACTATACTGACGGCCTGGTCAGGTGTAGATTATCTTATCCGCTTCATCAAGATAATTACCCGGTAACACCAATTCCGCATTTATCGATTTGATTGCCCCATCAATACTTCAAAAACTTCCCCGCTATAACTGAACTTCACCCTGTTTTTATAAATTTCTTCGACTTTGACACCGGCAATAATCCCCCCTCTTGAATGCGGTTCTCCATTTACCATGGCAACAGCTTCGGAACCGTCATCCTGGAAAGCGATGCCGTTAACCCGGATTGCCGGAACTATGCTGTTATTTGGCGGCGCTGACATGGAATTTGCGCGCTGTGGGGATAAAACCGGGCGCTCCGTCATAACTGGGCGATTGGCAACGACAGGAGCAGTTGTCCCCTGGCTGGAAGGGAGCTGTTTCTGTACCCTTGTCCCTTCAAAAATATTCTGTTGCTCTGCCGGAACCACAACAATAGCAGGCGGAAGCTGTTCAGTTCTAATATCGGGAGTAGCCGAAAGAGACTGTTGTTTTTGACCGGATATGACGCTCGAATTTAAGACCGACAGTTCACCAGTTTTGTCCCGTTTCATGTACAGGTAGGTGGTACCGACTCCCAAGGCGACCAGAAGCAGGGAAACCAGCAGTATGCCGGATGAGGAAAATTGCGTATGGTTTTCTGTCCGTAATATTTCAGCATCAATCCGTAACTCGTCGGGACGGCGTGATGCGTTATCGGTTTCAACTTTTTTAAGTGCCTTTAGAATCGAACTCATTTGGAGCTTCCTGCCGATGAAAGTGCTGGCGTTTTCAGCTCAGGCCTGCCCTTATCAGGATTACGTCCGGATTCTTTCCGTACCAAATAGAATATACCAGATGAAATAGAATTTAAATCAAGTTTAGAGAGAGTCCGGTCGCCGAAAAATGCTGGCGATGTTGTCACGGAATCTTTCCCTGCTGACGTAACCGCTATACAGTACCTCCCACTGGTATCACTGAACTTAGTCGCGACAAGAAAAGGGACGTTAAAGCGGATAGCATCGTCGAGGGTTCCTTTAAGTTCGGTAACCTTTAAATTTCTCTTCGCTGCAAATTGAGAAAACATTTTGGGAACAGTAAACATCTCCCCACTGAGGATAGTGATTTTTCGGACCCCAAATCTTTCAGCTATAGAGTTAAATGCCGACAGGTGAATGCTCTTTTGGTCATGCGAGAGTATCTCCTTTTTCAGCGCCGAAAACCGTTGGTCCACAGGTGTGACAGCAACAGCTAAAGTTCCGTTGCCCGTAATCGGTAATGCGGCTGTAGGTTTATCACTGCTCGGCCTTTTCGTATCTGTCATAATCTGAGGCACATTCTTAGTCAGTGTGGTATAAATAACGACGATAATGATCAAACCGGCAAAAGCGAAGAAAAGATGCTTTTTCAGAGAGATATTTAAAAGTTCTTTGATAGCTCTGGTTACAACACCTGTTGTTATGCGACGTTGCTCATCACCAAATGCGATAAGAAGAGAGCGATCGCAGAGAATATTAATCATGCGCGGTATGCCACGGGTATAGAAGTAAATCAGCCTTGTCGCGGAGCGGCTGAAAGATACACCGCCGGTTTCGCCGGCTACTTCCATTCTATGGCGTATATAGGATCGTGTTTCGCGCATATCCATCGATTCAAGCCGGTAGCGAACCGCGATACGCTGATCCAGTTGGCGGAGTTCGGGACGCCCTAAAAGAGTAGCCAATTCAGGCTGACCCGCCAGTACGATTTGTATAAGTTTATCATTTTCTGTCTCCAGATTTGAAATCAGCCGGATCTGTTCCAGAACTACAGGATTCAGATTTTGAGCTTCATCAATAACCAGGACGACGGTTCGACCTTCAGATGTCTCAGAGAGCAGAAAATTGTTGATCTCCACAAGATGTTCATTAACACATTCGCTTTGCACCGTAAGACCGAATTCCTGGCAGACACTCCGAAGCAACTCAACTCCTGTAAGGCACGGGTTGACGATCAGTGCCGTGCGATACGCATCATCCTGCAATTGACTAAGCAATGTTCGGAGAACGGTAGTCTTGCCGGTGCCAACTTCGCCAATCAGCGCAATAAAACCATAATGGTTATTTATGCCATAGAGAAGGTGAGCAAAAGCTTCTTTATGATTTTTACTCAGGAAGATAAAACGCGAATTGGGAGTCAGGGTGAAAGGTTTTTCGTTGAAACCGAAATATTTGGTATACATAGTGGGTAGCCGCAATAAAATGAAATTTAGATGGAGCTTGAAATTAATTGGGTGCTGGCAGATATTAAGTTGTTGTGTATTTCATAAAAGCTTACTATTTTCAAGTGTAATCAAATGTATCCACACTCTGGATCAGTAAATATCGGGCAGGTTGCTGTTAATGCGCTATATTAAACATACATCTGCATCTATCTGTAATAAGGTTCAATCTTACTCATCAGATGATTTTCGACTCGTTTCAGCTCGATATCCCGTTAGTGTGACCGACTATTATGCCTCCCTCATCAAACGCCCCGATGATCCCATCTGGAAGCAGTGCATGCCGGATCTGCTGGAACTCGAAGATACTGCACAAGACCCCGACCCACTGGACGAATCAGCCTTAAGTCCGGTTCCTGGGCTTATCCATCGCTATCCTGATCGGGTAGTCCTGCTGGTATCTAATCGCTGTCCGGTGCACTGCCGTTTCTGCATGAGAAAACGGCTTGTGGGAAGTGGTGACGTTCAAATGAGTAACGACGCCTTTTATAAAATTGTCGAATATATTGCCGTTCACTCTGAAATTCATGATGTGATCTTGTCCGGCGGTGACCCGCTGATGCTTGATGACGCATCATTGAAAACAATTCTGACCGAACTTCGTACTATACCCCATGTTGCAATCATTCGTATAGGCACCAGAGTACCGGTAACACTTCCGTCCCGGATAACACCGGAGTTGTCTGCACTTCTTCAAGAGTTTCACCCGCTCTATATCAATACTCACTTCAATCACCCGGATGAAATCACTCCGGATTCAACGACTGCCTGTACATTCCTTGCAGACGCCGGGATTCCTTTGGGGAACCAGACCGTACTGCTTAAAGGGGTCAATGATTCGCTTGAAACCATGCGGTGCCTGATGACCGGATTGCTCGCACTGCGCGTAAGGCCGTATTATCTGCATCAGATGGATCTTGTTCAGGGGACTGCCCATTTCAGGACATCAGTCCGGAAAGGTCTTGAAATAATAAAAGGGTTGCGCGGGCATATTTCCGGTCTTGCGATTCCGCACTATGTCATTGATCTGGCGGGGGGAAAGGGAAAGGTTGCGCTTCTACCGGATGATGTTACAATTAACGGTTCTACGCTGCTGATACGAACATATACCGGCGAGTTGATAACCTACCGGGACATAAGTGAAAAGGAAGAAGAATGAAATTCAAAATCGCCGGCGTCATTATGTATATCTTATGTTGCACTGTACTTCTTGTTGCTGGCTGCAAAAGAGCTGAAGTGGAGCCTGTAGCCGGCTTAAAGGTTGTTACCACCCTGTTTCCCTTGTATGATTTTGCCCGTACGATTGCCGGTGACAAGGCGCAGGTGACCATGCTGCTGCCGCCAGGCGTCGAGCCGCATACGTTTGAACCAAAACCGGAAGAGATGATCAGGATCAGCCGGGCGGGGCTGTTCATTTACACCAGCAGGTATATGGAGCCGTGGGCGGATAAAATTATCAGCGGCCTGGACAGTAAAACTCTGCGGGTTATCAATGCAGGTGAAAAAGCCAGCTATCGTAAAGCCTCTGAAAGAGATCAGCATAAAGGCAGCAAAGGGAGTGATGAGCATAGCCATGATCGGAAAGTAATGGATCCACATATATGGCTCGATTTTTCCAATGCTTCGCAAATGGTCGATGCAATTCTGGAAGGTTTTGTTGCTGCCGATCCGGCTAACAGCGCACTGTACCGGCTGAATGCAGACACCTTGAAAACCCGTTTGACAGCACTTGACCAACGGTACCAAAACCGGTTAAAGACATGCTTTACCAGAAAACTTCTTCATGGCGGGCATTATACCTTTGCCTATCTGGCTGACCGCTACAATCTTGATTATCGGGCGCTTAGCGGTATTTCATCAGATTCGGAGCCTTCGGCAGAGCGTATGATCGCCCTTGTCAGGGAGATCAAGTTGTCAGGTGCCACTTATCTGTTCGCCGAAGAGTTGCTATCGCCACGCCTAACTGAAACATTGGCAAAGGAAGCTGGTGTCGGGGTATTGATGCTTCATGGCGCTCATAATGTATCCAGGGATGATATCTCCCGCTCTGTCACTTATTTTGATCTGATGGAGCACAATCTCGAACAGTTACAGAAGGGACTTTCATGTCGATCGAGATAGTGGTAACCGAGTCGCTCTCATGCAGCTACCGGGAAGGGAAAGTCCTTGATGATATTTCCTTTCAGGTTGAACGCGGCGATTATGTCGGCATTGTGGGACCGAATGGTTCCGGAAAGAGTACCTTGATCAAGGCGTTGCTTGGTCTTGTAACCATCGGCAACGGTACAGCAAGGCTGTTTGGCACACCTCTGTCAGCATTTCGCGATTGGCACAAAGTTGGCTATCTTCCCCAGAGCCTTCACTTGGTCAATCCGGTATTTCCTGCTACGGTACACGAAACGGTTGGGCTCGGCCTGTTAAGTCTCAAACGTTTCCCTAAACGGCTGAATCGTGATGATACCGCAAAAATAGATGTAATATTAGATGAATTAGGTATTTCAGATCTGAAATATAAACTTATTGGTGAAATGTCAGGTGGGCAGTTGCAGCGAGTTTTACTTGCCAGAGCCATCGTAAATGATCCGGAACTGCTGGTTCTGGATGAACCGACCGCAGCCCTCGATCCGGAGACAAGGGGTCGCTTTTATGCCATGATTGCCGATATCAACCGTACACGCGGCGTTACTGTCCTGCTGGTAACACATGACAGCGGTGCGATAGGGGAACATGCTTCCAAAATGCTTTATCTAGATAAAAAGCTGCTGTTCTACGGCAGTTTCGATCAATTCTGCTGTTCATCCGAGATGTCGTCGCTGTTCGGCGAACACTCTCAGCACCTGATGTGCCACAGGCATTGACTATGAATCTTCTCGAAATCCTCTCATATGGATTCATTCAGCGGGCACTTCTCGCCGGCACCCTGATTGCTCTCCTCTGCTCCGTATTGGGGGTCTTCCTCGTTTTACGGCGTTTATCGCTGATCGGCGACGGTCTGGCGCACGTCACATTCGGCAGTACCGCCATTGCCCTGGCGCTAAAGTTCTATTCCGTAATGTCGCTGCTGGTGACCATGCCGATTGTACTACTCGCTTCTCTCGGCATTCTCAAGTTGACCGAAAAGGGGCGCTTAAGCGGCGATGCTGCAATCGGTCTGGTTTCAGCCCTTGGTATTTCTGCCGGTATTATTCTGGCCAGCGTCGGAGGTGGGTACAACGTTGATCTGCTGAGCTATCTGTTTGGCAACATTTTGTCGATCCGAAGCGAAGAGGTGGTGATTGCGGCACTGCTCTGCCTCTTGGTCATGCTGATGCTCTCGCTCTATTATCACGAACTGTTCGCCATTTCTTTCAGCGACGAGCTTGCCAAAGTTTCCGGTATACAGACGTCATTCATCAACTCAATACTGGTGCTGCTGACTGCGCTGTCGGTCGTTCTGGCGATGAAGCTGGTCGGCATCATGCTTATTTCCTCACTCCTCATTGTTCCGGCGGCGGGGGCATTGCAGTTGGCACGTGGTTTCAAAGTCTGTATAATGCTGGCCGCCATACAGGGGTGCAGTTCAGTTATTATCGGCATTATTATTTCCATCATGGCCAACCTCCCGGCCAGCGCCACCATCGTTCTGGTCAATCTGCTATTTTTCGCCGCCGCGTGTGTGGTTCGCCGGGTTATCTATCCGGCACACAGTAACTGAAAATTCAGTGTGTTTGTCATTTATAAACTGAGCACACAGGTTACCGACTGGGCTTACGACTGCATAACAAGGAAATCTATAAGGAGAATCAATTATGACCCATCTTTTTGCACCACTCGCCCTGCGCGCTATAACCCTCCCCAACCGGATCGCTGTATCTCCAATGTGCCAATATTCAAGCATTGACGGCTTCGCCAATGATTGGCATCTCGTTCATCTCGGCAGCCGGGCAACCGGAGGTGCTGGCCTCGTGCTGACCGAAGCCATCGCCGTAACCCCGCAGGGGCGCATCAGCCCACATGATCTCGGGCTTTGGAGTGATGACCAGATCGAACCGTTAGAACGCATCGTCAACTTTATCTCCCAGCATGGGAGTGTTGCCGGCATTCAGTTGGCTCATGCCGGTCGTAAGGCGAGTACTTCACCGCCTTGGACTAACCGGGGCATCACCTTGACGGAAGCGGAGTGTGGCTGGCCGATTGTTGCTCCAAGCGCTGTTGCGTATGACGATGGCTGCGTTGTGCCATCGGCATTGACCGAAGTGGGGATACAGGAGATTACTGCCGCTTTTGCCGAGGCTGGCCGACGGGCGTTGATTGCCGGGTTTCAAGTTGCCGAAGTTCACGCCGCCCACGGCTACCTGCTGCACCAGTTTCTGTCACCGCTCAGCAACCGGCGCAGTGATCGTTACGGCGGCAGCTTCGACAACCGTATCCGCCTGCTTCGGGAGGTAGTAACTGCAGTCCGGAGCATTTGGCCGGAGCATCTGCCGCTTATGGTAAGGATCTCTGCGACCGATTGGGTCGAGGGGGGATGGGATCTAGAACAATCGCTGGAACTGGTACGCCAACTCATTCCCCTCGGAGTTGACCTGATTGATTGCTCCTCAGGCGGTTCGGCACCACAGGCCAAAGTGCCGGTTGGAGCGGGCTACCAGACACAATTTGCCGAGCAGATTCGGCGGGAGACCGGGAGCAGAACCGGTGCTGTAGGGATGATTACCGATCCGGCTCAGGCTGACCACATCATCCGCTCCGGTCAGGCTGATCTGGTGCTGCTTGCCAGAGAACTGCTCCGCGATCCGCAGTGGCCGCTCCGCGCCGCCCGCGAACTTGGTCACCTGGTACCCTGGCCCGCCCAGTATATCCGTTCGGCTCCGGCTCACACTCCTGCATATCTGCCGGAGGTAAAATAAATGCAAGTAACCCCAAAGGCAGCCGCTCCATGCTCATAATTGTTGAATCACCAACCAAGGCAAAAAAAATACAGTCGCTCCTAAAAACAAAGGCCATGTCTACAGTGGGTCATTTCAAGGATCTGCCTGATGCCTCACTAGGTGTTGACCTCGCTACATACGAACCGACTTTTGTTTACCACGAAAAAAAGGCGAACCTCCCGAAAGAGCTGCGCGCCGCTGCCCGTGGTGAAACGGTCATGTTAGCCGGTGACCCGGATCGTGAGGGGTATGCCATCAGTTGCCATATCTATGAAGAGGTAAAGTCGGTCGCTAAAGAGTGCCTGCGCATGGAGATCTACGAAGTTACAGAAAAGGGATTAAAAGAGGCGCTTGCCAAGGCGGTACCGTTTGAAAAGACCAACAGCGGCCTCTATAACGCTTTCCTTGGACGTCGCATCGGCGACCGTCTGGTCGGCTACATCCTCTCCCCGATTACCAGCAAAGCTCTCCGCAGAGGGTACAGTGTCGGTCGCGTCCAATCTCCGGCGGTCCGGTTGGTGGTAGATCGGGAACGCGAAATCCGGGCATTTAACTCAGTCCCTTACTGGATGCTGGATATTCTGTTGGATAAAGACGGCACGACCTTTCTGGCTCGTCACGTCAATGGTAAATTTGCGCAAAAAGCGGATGCCGAGCGGATCATTGCCGCCATCTCTGCCGAAAATCATGCGCTGGCTGAAAAAGTGGAAAAAAAAGAGGTCAGGCAGTCCCCCAAGCCTCCATTCACCACGGTAGATTTACAGGCCGCCGCAGCCACCCGCCTGAAGTTTACCCCGGAACATACGATGAAGCTGGCGCAGGCGCTTTTTGACCACGGAATCATTACCTATCACCGCACCGACTCTGTCCGGATGGACGATGCCTTTATCACCGAGATCCGGGAATTTCTTGGGAAAACTCTTGGCAGCGGGTATCTGCCAGATAAGCCGTATCAGCACAAATCAAAAAACTCACAGGCTGAAGCGCATGAGGGTATCAGACCCACCCATATGCACTCGGTAGCAGATATCTTGACTATTATTAAAAAGGAGGGGCTTACGCCCGACCATGGCAGATTGTATGAGCTGATCTTCAAACGTGCTGTTGCCAGCCAGATGGCAGCGGCCTGCTACGACTCGACCGTTATGCACTTTACAGTTGCAGGTGAACGCTTCAAGGCCGCCGGAAGGGTGCTGACCTTTGATGGCTTTCTCAAGGTGTACGCAGAGGTTGATGAGGAAAAAGAAAAGAAGGGGGATGAAGAGGCCAGACTGCAGATGCTTCCGCCGGTAGAGGTTGGCGAACTGGTGCCGAAGGTACTGGAAATTCTCGATGAAAAAAAGACCAAACCTCCCGGGCGATTTACGCTTGGCTCTCTGGTTAAGGAGTTGGAACGCCTCGACATCGGTCGCCCTTCAACATATGCCGCCATCACAAAAAATATTACCGACCGTGGCTACATCAAAGAGGAGAAGGGAAAGGTTGTCCCGCTGCCACCGGGGGAAACGCTGATAGACTATCTTAGAGATAAACATGGCTGGGTCATCGATTATGCGTTGACCAGCAAGATGGAGAACTTTCTGGATCTGGTTGTAGAGAACAAGGAGACGTGGCAGCGCTTTTGTAAGGGCGTTCACAACAAGATGGGCTTTTCCGTACCGCCAGCAAGGGCGTCAGACGGTGGGCCGAGTGAAGCGCAGCAAAAATATGCTGCCTCTCTTGCCCTGAAAAACGGTCTTGTCATACCAAAAGAAACAGAACAGAGCAGCAAGGCGCTTTCCCTCTGGATTGAGGGTGTTCTTGACACAAAGAGTCGTGCGGAATCTCCATCCAGATAAGTTGCTCGATTTGTCCAAAACCAGTCAGAATAAATTTGTCAATATCTGTGTCTGTTTTTCTTGAATCTTCTCAGCTTAGCACCTAAAATATGATTGTAAATAATAAACGAAACTACCGCTAATAAAGGAGTAACTGTTATGTCGAGCAAAAACTTAACCTTGAAAGATTTTGAAGCCCAAAGTATCGGCGAAAACCTGCGTCCGTCACCGATGAAGAGTCTCTGTTTCTGTGATAACTATGAGCGTCTTCTCTATCATTCAAGCTTTGACGAAATTCAGCAACGCGTTGCCAACAATATAGAACCGCTGTCATTTGAAGTCGCGGGCCCTCGCCGAAAGATATTCTTTGATCCCACCTCAATATCCTGCGGAATTGTCACATGTGGCGGTCTCTGCCCAGGAACGAATGACGTTATCCGTGCCATTGTTATGAGCCTGCACCATCATTATGGTGTTCAGAATATATATGGTTTCCGGTATGGTTATGAAGGACTCGTTAGCCGTTACGGTCATGCACCCCTCAAGCTGACCACAGAACTTGTCAGTCGCATAGGAGAGTCAGGAGGAACAATACTTGGCTCATCACGAGGCCATCAAGATCCAGCGGAAATGGTATCTACACTCTCGGAACTTGGAATCGGTATTCTTTTTACGATTGGCGGAGACGGGACGCTGAGAGGTGCGACTAAAATAGCAGAAGAGATAACCCGACAAGGAAAAGCAATCAGCGTTATTGGTATTCCGAAAACCATCGACAATGACATATCCTACCTGCAAACCACATTCGGCTTTGAAACTGCTGTGTCAGAAGCACGAAGATCCACATATGCTGCACATACTGAAGCACTTGGAGCTCGCAACGGGATAGGCCTTGTCAAGTTGATGGGGCGAGATTCCGGTTTTATTGCCGCTTATACAGCGTTGGCTGATTGTCAGGTTAATTATTGCCTGATTCCGGAAACACCTTTTACATTGTCTGGATTACTCGCCGATCTTGAAAAAAGAATCCGGCAACGAGGCCATGCGGTAATTGTTGTTGCTGAAGGTGCCGGTCAAGAGCTGATGATGGATTCAGGCCAGGTTGATTTATCGGGGAATAAAAAACTTTCAGACATCGGAGTATTTCTCAAAGAGAAAATTGTTGCTCATTTTTCAGAGATCGGCGTCGAAATGACTCTGAAATATATTGACCCAAGCTATACAATCCGAAGCCAGCCGGCCAATCCGCATGATACTACTTTCTGCCTGTCACTTGGCCATAACGCAGTTCATGCAGGGATGGCGGGACGAACTAACATGGTCGTCGGGTTCTGGAATCACCAATTTGTTCATTTACCTATTAAACTGGCAACGAGCAGCCGGAAGAAGATTGATCCATCCGGCAGGTTATGGGGCGGTGTTATTTCGTCTACCGGACAGCCAGCGATACTGTAAGGTTACTAAAACACCTTCATCAACTCCCGAAGCAGTGATGTTGCATATGAACCTTTCGGCAGAGAGAAATCCACCGTCACAGCATCTCCGGATGCATTCCATGAGAGATTCCCGATAGGAACGCGTAGTGGTCTGCGTTCTCCTTCCAGGCGCAAACCACTTGGCATATCAAACAGGTGCATATTCAACCCCGACTTTTCTAAAATATCCTGTTCGAGCTCTCCGACAGCACCTTCTGCACGCTTCATCCTGGAGCCGAACATCGGTCCTGTTGCCGATATTTCAAATGCCTCTGCCCTTCCCTGCTCAGCTTGGGCATCTTCAACCAGAAAGCAGGCGCCGTTAATATGTTTACAGGCAAGATCGCCGACCATGACTTCGTCAAGACGAAAGATCCTGCGAGCCACTGCCTCGTCGAAAAGAAATGATTGGGCGGCCGAAAGATACAGTTTTTTCAAGCGTGGATGAACCACCGAAAATGCTTTTTCATATTCTCCAGGGCGGCTGATCAGCCGCTGTAGCAGATCAATCTCACTACGACAATGACGCGGGAATATTCGCAACGCTTCTTGCAACTCCCCCCGCTGATAGGCGCTAATAGCTGCCGACCACGCCTGGTCACGCACCGAGCCCGGTTCGCCGATCAGGCGATTCACGCACTCGAACCAATCCTTGCGAAGGATGGCTGCCCCGATCAGATGCGAGTTCCCCTGCGCACCATAACGCTGATAGCCGAAATAATTCGGAACGCCACGTTTACCGAGAACATCCAAAATTGCTGGCACAGTTTGGGCAGCGTCACCTGAAAAACCACGTATTACAATGCAAAAGTGATTTCCCTTGAGATGCCCAATCTTGAGTTTGTTGGAATGACGCTTTGCCGCAACTACTTTCACTCCTTCCAACTCAAGAGTAAGCGCCTCCGAAGGTGAGAGCCACTGAACAGAAATAGTCTGACGGATAACGCCAACGGCATCCTTCATACCGGCATAGCCGATATCTCTTTCCGGAACCTTTACTTTTTTTGCGATGCGGCTGATAGCCTCCAAAGTGGTGATTCCACGCTTTTCGATTGTGAGAAAACAATGCTCACCCGAACCGCTCGGGATATAGGAAGGGATTTCAGTGACCAGAAACTCCTCAGGAGCTCCTTTAATTGTTCCACCGATACCGGGTATGTCTGCGGTCAGATACGGATGTATCTTTTCATCAATCACGCCAGCCTCCCGCTTTGCCGCAACGCTTCATAGAGTACAATCCCGACCGAAGTGGAAAGATTAAGGCTGCGAACTTTTTCCGACGGCATCGGAATGGTGAATGATCTCTCCGGATTGGCCTGGAGGAGCTCTTCCGGCAAACCTTTGGTCTCCTTCCCGAAAACGATATAATCACCCGGCAGAAACCCGGCCTCCAGGTAACTACGGGCGACCTTGGTACTCAGATAAAAAAAGCGCCCCTCTGGAGCTGCCGCATGGAGCGTTTCCAGATTCGGCCATCTCTTAAGGGTAACAAATTCCCAGTAGTCAAGGCCGGCACGTTTCAGGTAGCGGTCATCCAGAGAAAAACCCAGTTTTCCAACCAGGTGCAGGACTGTTCCTGTGGCAGCAGACAACCGGGCAATATTGCCGGTGTTGGGTGGGATTTCCGGTTCGATCAGAACGATATTGAATGGTTTCATATAGTGCATGCGTATAACATAACAAAAAATGTGGTAAATATAATATTAAAATCATTGAGGACGGCAACGGGGCGAAACTCAATAAAACAAGAGGGGGAACTCATTTCTGCGTCCCCCCTCAATTTCAAACAATAACGTCAGATACTAATCATGTCTACTCACGGCCACCTGCAGCAGCCCATTTTTCAAGCATTGGAGTAGTAACAGACTTCGGACGCTCGAGAGCGTAGCCCAAGCCGCGATCCCAAGTAATGTTGGCCATGCAACCAAGGGCACGCCCTACACCGAACAGAACGGTGTAGAATTCAAACTCGGTCAAACCAAAGTACATCTGGATAACGCCAGACTGTGCGTCAACGTTTGGCCATGGGTTTTTGGTTTTGCCGTGCTCAGTAAGAACGCCTGGAGCAACTTCGAAAATCATGGCGATAACTTTGAAGAGCGGGTAGTCTTTGAGACCCTCCGTATTCAGGCAGAATTCACGCTGTGAGGTATAGCGCGGATCAGTCTTACGAAGAACTGCGTGTCCGTATCCCGGAATAACCTGACCGGCATTAAGAGTATCCCATAGAGCAGCTTTGATCAGTTCTGCGGTAGGCTCAACACCTTTGCAGTACTTTTCCTGGAACTTGAGAGTCCAGTCGAGAACTTCCTGGTTGGCAAGCCCGTGCAGCGGACCAGCAAGACCGTTCAGACCTGCAGAGTATGCATAGTAAGGATCGGACAGTGCGGAGTGTACAAGATGAGTAGTATGAGCCGAAACGTTCCCGGACTCATGATCTGAGTGCAGGATGAAGTACATACGGGCAACGTCCTTGTACTCTTCTTTCTGGCCGATCATATGGGAAAAGTTGGCACCCATGTCGAGTTTAGGATCGATTTCAATCTGCTTGTCATTGCGATATTTCAGGTTGTAAATGAAAGCAGCAACGATCGGGATACGAGCAACGATGTCGCTGGCATCTTCGTAAACTGATTCCCATGCAATCATTTTGTTGAACTTGCCTGAGTTATAGAAACCGGCGAACTTAGAGTCTTTCTGCATTGCCAGCATGGCTACGGAGAGCATAACCATCGGGTGGCTGTCACGCGGCAGTGCACGAACTGCGTCAAATACATACTGAGGAACAACCTGACGTATTTTCCACTCGGCAACAACTTCAGCAACCTGAGCATCGGTTGGAATGTCTCCTGTAAGAAGCAGGTACCAGAAGGACTCAACGGTAGGATATGTCGAACCGGGAGCCTTGGGTAGAGCAGCAAAAGTCTCTGGGATGGTCATCCCACGGAAACGGATCCCTTCATGAGGATCCAGATAGGAGATATCGGTTACGAGTGACCGGATATCACGGGCACCACCGATACACTGGTCAATGGTGACTTTGTCGATAACAACTTGACCAAATTCTTTGACGAGCTTGGCGGTACGGGGACGGTGTTCCTCGATCTTCAGCTTGAGTGTGTCTTTCAGGGCCATTGTTTTACTCTCCTTTTCGTGGTGTGGTGTTAAACCTGGATATAGGTTTCTTAACGTCTGATCAAAATGCTGGGGGGAGAAACTGGACTCTTTATTGGCATACCGCATTCAAGATTTACATTGCCGTTATACTTGACCATATATGAACAATGCAACAAAAATTTGCTCTTGCAACAAAAATTTTACCATCTGAAATTAACTCAGAATTACCAACTCGTCGCTTGAGTGAGTAAGGCGTTTAAGACCAGCATTACTCAGATAAAAAGTATTTTCAATGCCAATCGCGCCTTCACCGGGAAACACGACCTTCGGCTCAAACGCGAATGTCATGCCTGCTTCCAGTGTCATCTGGTCGTAGCCTCTGGCAATAAAAGGGAATTCGTCTATTTCCACCCCGATACCGTGTCCTATAAATGAGACTTGCGCACCTTTTGCACCCATGAAGCTGTCAACGTACCCCATTTCAACAGCGGATTTGTGGCAGATTCTGTATAGCTCCCCCCAACTCAGGCCGACTCTGGCAACCTCAATCATCAATGTTTGAATTCTTACCATGTCATCGTAGGCTCTTCGCAATAGATCGGACGGAGCTCCGACTGAAAAAACCCTGGTTTGATCAGTCAGATACCCATCAACACATCCGGCAATATCGACTATTACCGGTTCATTCGGCTCAATGCGCTTCAATCCGGCTCCTTGACCAAAGGAAGGGTTAAGGCCCATCCCTCCAAGCGGAGAATCCATGTATGACGGGACGGCACTGTCACTTCCTGAAAAAATCTGACCGTAGCAGATATCCGTATTAAAGCCGCGCATACGTACCAACCCCTGGTGTCCGGCTTTGCGGAGCGTGTACTCGATTTCGGCGGCTACATCCAGATCACTCTTGCCAACAGCGATTATTTCGCGGGCGCGACGATACGCCAGATCAACCTGATCGGCGGCATCCTTCATAAGGTGAATCTCGTAATGTGATTTTATCATCCTGACTTTTCGAATCAGGGGAGTTGCGTCACTGAAAACAACCCCCGGATAAAGAGCACAATACCGTTCAAAAATTTTTACCGGCAAAACATCTAGTTCCAGCCCGATACGTTTCGGCTCGGAATATCCATAATCCGCCAGAATTTTTGGTATATCCTTCAATGACAAAAAGGGAATAACTTCCTTCAGGCCAGACTCCATCCTGGCTCGTCCCGCATCTTTGCGCACCATGTAAAGAGGCTGACCTGACGCGGGCACGTACAAATTTCCGCTCTGAACAGTTCCAGTGAAATAAAACAGATCAGCATTCTGTACAATAATAACGGCGTCCAGCGATTCGGACTCCATATATCCCTGAAGTTTACTACAGCGATATTCTAGCTCAGCAGCGGGAGTCAGTCGCATGAATATATCCTCTTTCCATGTTCTCAAAAACAGAGTTGATGCAGATTCCGCCACCACACCCAGTGCCCATAATGACACCGAATACCATTCCGTAGCCTTTCATCTTGGTATGTATAAATTTTCCACTGAGTAAACTGATCACAGTGTCATATTCGTGAACTTCATTATCTTATCAACAATTCCCATAACTATTACTACATCATTTACCGCAAGGATCCGATCTTTTGGAGGATTAAAAATATAGGAACCTGTATCTGAAGTAACAAGAGCAACAACACTTACCCCTTCTATGTCAAGTATCCCAGTATCGCACAAGTTCTTTCCCACAAGTGGAGAGTCTTTCTGGATTGCTATTTCCTCCACTCTGATGGCGCCAGATTTGTCTCTCAACATTGTATCCAAAAAACTGACAACATTGGGTCTTATCATTTCAGACGTCATACGCAACCCGCCAATGTAGTTGGACATCACAACGCGGTCCGCTCCAACCTGGCGCAGTTTACGGGATGACTCTTCATCAATGGCTTTGGAGATAATCTTCAGTGTCGGATTCAGGCCTTTAGCAGTCACAACAACGAGGAGATTGTCGGCGTCTATATGAAGGGCCACAAAGAGTCCTGCGGCGTTTCGAATATTTGCTGCTTCAAGAACTGCATCATGAGAGGCATCACCTTCAACATTCAGAATATTGGCATCAGCCATCTGTTTAATTCGCACCGGATCTTTGTCTACGACAACAAACTTTCGGCCTGTTTTTAAGAGTTCATCTATGATGTAATGACCCGTTGCACTGATGCCGCAAACAACGAAGTGATTTTTCAATCTCGAAATTTCATTCTTCATTTTTCTTCTCCTCAAAGCATCGGTAAGTTCACCTTCGACAATAATGGCCGTGCATATCGAAAAACAGTAGATGAGAGTCCCTGAGCCAATAAGAATCAGCAGCATTGTAAATATACGACCGTTTTCAGTCAAAGGGCGGATTTCGCCATAACCTACAGAGGCGATAGTGATTATTGTCATATAGAGAGAGTCAAAAAAATTCCAACCATCTATGAGCATGTAACCACATGAACCTGCAAGAATTATTGCAACCAGAGAAACCAGTACCGTAAGCAGTCGCTTAAAAATCATATCGTGTCACCTTTGCTGAAAATGACAAAATGAAGATAGCCCAAAGCTTGTCATTTAGAGGACATTGTCCAAACTCCAATCCATGCATCGCCGGGTGGATTGATTTTAAGATATTCGCAACGATCTATATAGATTTGGGCGAGTTTATCCTGAGGATTCAAGCGCAGCGACTCACCGAAGAATCTGGCCGCATCATCCCATTTCCCGTTCTGATACATCCTGCGCCCTTCCTTGAAATAACCTGTTACCTCCATCAAATTCGGGAAAGTCTCTTCGTTGTGGTAATCCAGCACCTCATAGACCCTGACCGGTTGAGTCTTACCCTTTACCACAACATCGTCGATGTCCCTGACACGGTATGTGCCCTTCAGCTTATTGTAGGTATTCTCACTGATCAGTATTCTTGCGTTATACTGCTTGCAGGCGGACTCAAGTCGCGAGGCCAGGTTGACGCCATCTCCGATAACCGTATAATCCATCCTTTTTGGTGAGCCTATATTGCCGGAAACGACAGTATCAGAGTTGATGCCGATTCCTATCAAGACCGGCTTTTTCCCTTGAGAGCTGCGTCCAGCGTTCCATTTCGAGAGAACATTTATCATGTTGATGGCAGACCTTACAGCCCGATCCTCGTTGTCATCGTGCGGCAACGGGATACCAAAGGCGGCCATGATGGCATCACCTATGAATTTGTCCAGCATACCACCCTCAGCCTGAATGCAGTCCACCATATGCGTAAAATATTCGTTGAGCAGACTGACCGTGCCCTGGGCACCAAGTTCTTCCGTCAATGTGGTGAAGCCCCGGATATCCGAGAAGAGTATCGTAGCGGATACGCTCTTTCCCCCCAGTATATCATCCCCGCCTGCGAGCAGTTGATCGGCTAGCCCTGGATCCATGTAGCGCGACATGGTGGATTTCATCCTTTTCTCGCCGGAGATATCCTCGAACATGATCATAGTGCCGAGTTTTTTCCCTTCACTACTCATAAGGGGAAGAACCGAGGTGTTGACGGACAACTTGTCGCCGTTGAATTCGAGTTCGGCGTCCATTGTCACCTCCGGAAGCTGACTATTTTCAACCCGTCGCACCTTCTCCACAATCCAGCAATTAATTCCTGCGAAAAAACCGGCAACGTCAATTCCAATTATTTCTTCCGGTGACACCCTCATGATTTTCCGACCGGCAGCGTTGCAGGTGACGATTCTGCCTTCCTCATCAAGGGTTAGCACTCCATTACTCATACTCTGGAGCATCCCCTCATTATAGTTTTTCATATTTTGGACATCACTGAATAGCTTGGCATTTTCAAGTGCGATTGAAATCTGTGCCGTAAAAGCCTTGAGACGTGATTCATCCTCATCTGTGAAAGGTCCGCCGCGTTTATTCAAAACCTGTGTTACACCGATTATCTTCCCCTGTTTGTTCACAACTGGAGTGCATAATATTGAACGTGTAAAGAACCCAGTCTTTTTGTCAAAGGCCGGATTGAAACGCATGTCAGCGTAAGCATGCGGGATATTTACTGAACTGCCACTTGTAAAGACGGCGCCAGCTATTCCCAAGTGGTTTGGAAACCTGATCTGGATGGCTCCGATCCCCTCGCCAACCAGAGACCAAAGTTCTTTACTCTTTTCATCGTTTAAAAAGAGGGTGGACCGTTCGGCCTGTAGCATCTTTGTTGCTTCGCCCATAACCTTTTTAAGAAGTGTTCCCAAATCTATCTCTGAGGTAACATCAGCGACAATATCAAGAAATTCAAGTTCCCGCTCACGGGAACGCTGCATCTTTTCAATAACCTGCGCACCCTGCAGGAATATTGCGGCCTGAGTGGTCATCTCATCAAGAAGTTCGAGGTCATCCCTATTAAATTTATTTTCCCTCTTGTTCAGAACCTGAGCCACCCCTATGACTTCACCCTTGGCCGTTCTAATTGGCGTACAGATCATATTTCGTGTCTTGTAGCCGGTCTGTTTATCAACATCACGGTTAAAATTTTTATTTTTGTAAACATCGTGAACGATGATTCCTTTTTGCGAATGAAATACCTGTCCCGCTATGCCACTGGTATTAAGCATGCTGATCCGGCGCATGAAATTGCCTTGGGCGGCAACGGAGTAGAGCTCGCCAGTTTGACTGTCATTCAGGAAAAGTGACCCTCGCTCCGCCCTCAACTCCTGAGAAGTCAATTCGACCAGAGTCTGGAGAATCTCCTCTAGCGAATCAATTGTTGCAAGCTTTCTAGAGACGCCAAGAAGCATTTCGACTCGGCGCAATCGTTTTTCAGCATCCGCCTGTGTTAAAATACTTTTGGAGTCTTTGCCACTAGAGTTATTCGGTTTTGTGCGAGCTGTCTTCACCCTTTCCATCAGCCGCTATTGCCTCCAATCATTTTCATTTCTAAAGTCGATCCCTTAATACCTGTATGGTGTCTTGTAACTGCTTAAGTTCGCCACGACAGGCGCTACGTTCCGCTTCCATTCTTCTTTCGAACTCCATTGCCTTACGCTCCATCTCATCACGAATTTCCTGCGCGATCGCTTTTAACTGATTATTTTCACTGTTTCTAAGGGAGATCGCTTCCTGAAAATGCTTATCTTTCTCATAGGCTATCCTCTCCTGTGCTTCTCGCTGTGCGGCGATGGTTTCCCTCAAATGCGCGATCTCACCCATGGCGGTCGCAACAGCATTTTGAATGGATTGTACCTTTTCGTACTGCAAGGCTTCAATCTGCTCGTTGAGTTTAGAAATAGTCTCTTTCAGCCTGTTTATTTCGTACTGCGGTTCATTCATATTGTCTGCTCTGTGAGGTTTTCTTGTCATTTATGCTTTAAGGATGAATAAGGTGACACCATAGGTTGGGCAGTATACTCGCATAAAAATAAATTCAAAAGAATGTTTTTTTGTCGGCAGACCACCTTTGAATGTTTTTTTGTCGGCAGACCTCCTTTAGTCTGAAACCGTTTTGAAATTAATCCAGGTTCTCCAGGCTAACCAAAAAAATACATTTGACTGCTAATTGAGTAGTGCCTATAACTCATCAAGTTCTGAATCAAAGAGTAGAGAAATTTTGTACTGACGGAGAATAAATTTTGGTACTGACAGGATCCGACTTTGACCTCTAGGCTACTTAAAATTGCAGGTAGCTTGGCAATGTTAAGTGCATTTCTAACTTTGCCGCTGGTTTACGTGTCTTATAAATTGGAGAACAAGGCCGATTTGATTACAATCATCGTTCAGACAGTAATAACGCTTTCAGGAGCTGTTCTCTTTACTTTTATAGTTTTATACCTGATGAAGTTTATTCACGCTTTTTTTAAATTTCACAGAGTAGATCGAAATTTATTGCTTTTGATTGTGGCAAATATCGTTGTAGCTGTACTCACTTTAGTAGCAATTTATTTTACCCAATTGAAGGAATCTATTGAATACGCAGTATTAACGGTAGTTGTAGCTCAAGGAATAGTACAGACCCAGTTAGGTTACAAACTCTTAAAGCTACCAAATGACCTCGGGGGTATGCTGAAACCATTCTGTTATGCAAATATTGCAACTGGAGTATTGATGGCTTCAATTTTTCTGATACCTCTTGGAATTGTGGCAAGTGCAATTTCAGATCTCATGTTGGGAACAATATTTTTGAATATGGGAAAATTGGTACAGAATTATGAATCGATGCGGATAAGGAGTTAGGCGATTAGCGTTCACTCGAGCGAAACAAAATTCCCTCTTGACAACTGCAAGACTGCTGTGCTTTAGTGTCGCTCATGAAATCTAACCGCTTCTACGTCGCATTTAGCTTTTACTTTTGGTTCGGCTTTTATTTCAGGCCGTCTGCCCGGGTAACGCTGTAAGCGAGGAAGCTATTACACGAAACCACAAGCCGGGGCAGACGCAAGTCTCCCCGGCTTTTTACTGCCTGTTAATTCAGTGCAACCAAGGCCGGGGAGAACTTCCGGCCTTGACTGTTTGTGGGAAAGGAACAGGGAATGATTATCGTAATGAAGGCAGGTGCAGCAAAGAGGGATAAGGATGTGGTGCTGAGGCGTATCAAGGAGTTGGGGTACACGTCACACGTTATTCATGGCACGACACGTGATGTGATCGGAGCTATCGGTGATGAGCGGGGTAAAGCTGCATTGCAGGCACTGGAGAATCTGCACGGTGTTGAGAATGTGCTGCCAATCCTGCAACCTTATAAATTGGCTTCACTTGAGGTCAAGAAGGAGTCTAGCATAGTAAAAATCAGTGATACTCTCTCAATCGGCGGTTCGCAGATTGTCGTTATGGCTGGCCCTTGTGCGGTTGAAAGTGAAGAGCAGATTATTGAATCCGCCCTTGCCGTAAAAAAATCAGGAGCACAGATGCTGCGTGGCGGCGCGTTCAAGCCGCGTACCTCTCCATATTCATTCCAGGGGCTTGAAGAAGAGGGACTGAAGCTGTTGGCCAAAGCACGCGACCTGACCGGACTTCCCTTTGTAACTGAAGTTATCAATCCTGAAACAGCCGATATGGTCGCGGATTATGCTGATATGCTGCAGATTGGCGCCCGTAATTCGCAAAATTTTGCGCTGTTAAAAAAAGTTGGCCAGCTTGGCAAACCGGTACTCCTGAAGCGCGGTATGGCAATGACAATTCAGGAATTACTGATGAGCGCCGAATACATTATGAGTGAGGGGAACCAGTCTGTCGTTCTCTGCGAGCGCGGAATTCGTACATTTGAGACAGCCACCCGCAACACCCTTGATTTATCTGCTATTCCTGTATTGAAAGGGAAAACGCACCTCCCGATAGTTATTGACCCGTCTCACGGCACCGGAAATCACCATTATGTGGTACCAATGAGCTATGCTGCTGTGGCAGCGGGAGCCGACGGTCTGATTATCGAGGTTCACCCTGATCCTGAACATGCCTCATCTGATGGCGCCCAGTCTCTGAAACCGGCGAAGTTTGATGTAATGATGCAGAAATTGAGACTTTTTGCCGAAGCGGACGGAAGAACAATGTAGGCTCTAAAATCGAGCTTGACCTGCTTTAGTTTATAATGCTACTGTCCACTCGCATAAAAAAATTCCCTTTTAATCTGGTACGAGAGACCAGCAAAGGCGACACGATGACTACATTAAATTCATAACAGAAGGGCCTTGCCGCTTGAATCGGGGGAGGCTCTTTTTTTTATCCACAAGGAGGTTGACGAATGGCTGATGATCACACGGTACTGATGGATGGTGAAGGAATCAAACGAGCTCTGACTCGTATCGCCCACGAAGTTCTGGAGCGTAACAAGGGTGTTGCAGACATTGTGCTGATCGGTATCCGTTCTGGTGGCGCTTTTATTGCTGACGGGATTGCCAGACAGATAAGCATCATTGAGGGGGGGGCTGTCCCTTTGGGGACTGTTGATATTACCCTCTACCGTGATGATTGCTCCGGCCAGTTGCCGCATCAGGCGGTCGGTATTACAGAAATTCCGTTCTCTCTGGAAGCAAAGAAAGTCATCCTGGTTGATGATGTTCTCTATACCGGTCGTACGATTCGGGCTGCTATGGATGCGCTGATGGATTTTGGACGTCCACAGTCAATTCAGCTCGCGGTACTGATTGACCGGGGTCATCGTGAACTGCCGATTCGCGCTGATTTTGTGGGACGCAATGTTCCAACCAGTCAGAAAGAAAACGTTCAGGTTATTTTTGACGGATTAAACCAGCCAATTGAGGTTGTACTTGAAAAATAGGGGGTAAACAGGCATGGCCGAATTCAAACATAAACACATTATTGCCCTGCGGGACCTGTCAAAAGGGGATATTGAGCTGTTGATTTCAACCGCAGAAAGCATGCGGGAAATCAACAGTCGAGACATCAAGAAGGTTCCGACGCTGCGTGGTAAAACGATTATCAATCTTTTTTACGAAGCTTCAACGCGTACCCGGACATCCTTCGAGATTGCCGGTAAGCGACTTTCTGCCGATACGGTTAATATTACGACCTCCTCAAGTTCGGCGACCAAGGGAGAGACTCTGGCCGACACGGCTCTTAATCTGCTGGCGATGAAACCGGATATTATCGTCATGCGGCACTCAGTCTCCGGCTCGCACTATTTCCTGGCGAACAAGGTCAACTGTTCGATTCTTAATGCCGGAGACGGAGCCCATGAACACCCTTCGCAAGGTCTGCTTGACATGCTGACGATGAAAGACCGTTTCGGGCGTCTGGACGGCCTGAAAGTCGCGATTATCGGGGATATAACCCATAGCCGGGTCGCACGGTCAAACATTCAGGGACTGACCAAACTAGGATCAAAGGTGTTTCTGGCCGGTCCGCCAACCATGATGCCACCGGGAGTGGAAAAACTTGGCGATGTTACGGTCTGTGCAACAATGAACGAGGCTCTGCAGGACGCTGATGTGGTAATGATGCTCCGTATTCAGCAGGAGCGGCAGGGTAAAACCCTCATGCCGAACACCCGCGAATATTCCCGCTATTTCGGCTTGAATCCGAACAATATCAAACTGGCCAAGCCTAATGCGATGGTCATGCATCCCGGTCCGATCAACCGTGGAGTTGAAATGTCCTCCAGCATGGTTGACGGAAATCAGTCCTGGATTCTGAAACAGGTGGAGAACGGCGTCGCGGTGAGGATGTCGATGCTGTACCATGTGTGTGGTGGAGAGCTGGAGTAATTGGTTAAATGCGGTTCAAGGTTCGTGGTTCAAGGTTTACGGCAAAACCATGAACCATGAACTATGAACCAAGCACCTTAAACCCTGAACCACGAACCACGAACTTTATTTAGGAGGAGATATGAATCTGCTGATAAAAAACGGCCGGGTAATTGACCCGAGCCAGAACATTGATGACACTCTGGATCTGCTGGTTGAAAACGGTCTGGTTAAGGAGATTGGTAAGAACTTGACTGCACCCCCTGGGGCTGAGGTTGTCGATGCTGCCGGAAAATATGTTGTGCCGGGGCTGATCGATATGCATGTCCACCTGCGCGATCCTGGCCTGGAATACAAGGAGGATATCATCTCCGGTACCAGAGCGGCGGTGGCGGGCGGTTTTACTTCTATCTGCTGTATGCCGAACACAAAACCGGTTATCGATAACAAAACCGTAGCCAGCTACATCATCAACAAAGCCAGGAATGAAGGCTTCTGCAATGTTTTCCCCGTTGGTTCCATAACGTATGGGCTTTCGGGAGATCGCATGTCGGAGATGGGTGAGTTAAAGGAATCTGGTTGCGTTGCCGTTTCCGATGACGGCAAACCGGTCAATAACAGCGAACTGATGATGCGCGCCCTGCAATATGCTGCCGGTATCGGGATAATGGTTATCTCT
>CAIMXI010000263.1 GCA_903845365.1 uncultured Geobacteraceae bacterium
CACCAATTCTGCCAAAAAAATCAGTACTACGCAGTTCCGAAGAGTTAAGAACACGGCATAAGGATCGTAACGCTTCATCTCCAGCGGCATGACCACGCGTGTCATTTACTGATTTAAAGTGATCCAAATCAAGCATGACAAAGCTGAATATGCTTCCGTAGCGCTTTGCGCGATCGAGCTCCGCGCCCAGACGCTCCATAAAATATCCACGATTGTTTGAACCGGTGAGTGGATCAGTGTGAGCCATTAACTCAAGTTTTCGCATCGACTCATCCAGCAATTTGACCATGCTGTTAAATG
Source organism: uncultured Geobacteraceae bacterium (assembly GCA_903845365.1). Taxonomy (GTDB): domain Bacteria; phylum Desulfobacterota; class Desulfuromonadia; order Geobacterales; family Pseudopelobacteraceae; genus JACRCG01. The sequence goes on from CAIMXI010000263.1 coordinate 301, forward strand.
ATGTGGAAAAATCGCCCATAAAATCCACACGCTGGGTAAAGTCTCCGGAGGCGATCATCTTGGTCTGCCAGGTCAAGTGATGCAGCGCAGCCTGCAACGACTTGATTGATCCGGGTAGGTATCCCTTTTTTGTGACCTGATAGTCAAAATTTCCTGCGGCAAAGCCGGAAATTGCGTTGCGAACCTCAAGTAACGTTGCGTACATTTGCGGGTAACCATCCACATCCGCAAGCTCTTCCGGCGGCTCGGGCGATACTGTGGGGGAGGTAATCAGATCTTGTATTTTTTTGACTGCAACAGTAAGAAGCATCGAACCACTATCTGATGTATGCATCATTATGTTATACCGCAGATGTTGCTTTAAAACGGCAGGTGCGGTCACCGGTACACCAGCAATCCACTTCTTTGACTATGAATTTAATTCCGGAAAAACATTCAAGCAGTGCGGAGATAAACCCTTCATCATAACTGCAGATTTCATAGTCAAGCTCCGGCAAGCCAGAGCAGTCAAGATCCTCAGACACAGTCAGAACTATCTCACCTTTTTCCATATCTGCCTTCTCAACACGTAGAATACCGATACCCAACTCCTTCAATACCTCTTGTAGCTGGCGGACAAACTCGTTAATGTCTGTGGTCGGAGTGAGCATATGTGCATAGAATTCTTTCCCGGCAAGAGCACCCGCTTCATAGAATATTTTTTCCGTCTCTTCAGTGCCGACGTGCTGCTCGATCACATCACGAAAAGCAAACTGCAGCAGACGGTAAACCTCTACACGGGTGGTATTACCGAGATGGGGGCGTCCTGTCGTGATATTTCCCAGAAGTTCCCACGAAAATTTGTATTTTCGGTCGTTAGTCATTGAATGATTCTCCTTTTCGGAACGATCTTCCAAAATAGTGTTGCAGTAACATTCAAATGGGCTCACATTATGTGAGCCCATTTATGTTTAATCTAAATCAAATAGATGGATCAGGCCAGATCAAGAACCCCTTGGTAAATAATATCAAACAGCTCCTGAATATTCTCTTCAGCGATGCAGGAGAACGCTATACGCAGGTCTGTCTTGGTTGTGGAAATCGCGCCGACGCCGTACTTGTCCAATAAATGGATGCGCAGTTTTTCAGCCTCCACTGTTTTCAGTTTCAGACACATAAAATAACCGGAGTTAAATGGGTAGTAATCCCAGGCCTTTTCGTATTTGCTGTTGTTAAGGACTTCCTTGGTTTTCAGCGCACGCCCCTTCATAACCTGGAATTTTTCTTCCTTCTGAGAGAGGAACTGTGGTGAGCGAAGCGCCTCAATAACGAAGGTCTGAGACGGGTGCGGACAGTTGGAAATCTTGGCGCGGATGATACCCATCGCCTTCTTCTCCAGCGCAGTCATAACAGGGGCATTTTCAAAGCTATTGCCATCGGCAAACGTAATGAAGCCGGTACGGAAACCCCAAACGAATTCTTCTTTTGTGGCACCATCCAGCTTTATAGCCAAAATGCGGGGATGAAGATTGGCAAACTTTCCGAACAGTGATTCCTTGAGGCTGTCTTCATAGAAAAGACCAAAATAGGCATCATCAGCAATGGCTACGACGTTACAACCCGCTTCGGCAACCTCCAGCATCGCCGCCACAAGCGCATCACCTTCGGCAACTGTCGGGGTATAGCCGCTCGGATTATTGGGAAAGTTCAGAAGAACAACTACTTTCCCCTTTTCTTTGGCGCTCTCTTGCAGGGTTGACTTGAATGCTTCGACATTAAAACCGCCGGTGCTGGTGAAAGTCTGGAATTTTTTGACGATTGCGCCGTTACAGGTGCCAAAAGTCAGGTTATAGTTGCCCCAAAGCATGTCCGGAAGAATCAGATGATCCCCCTTATCAGCAAACATGTCACCAACGATGGAGAGGCCGTGGGTCAACGCATTGGTAACTATGGGGTTACTGAAATGTTTACCCCGCTGGCTCGGGTTTTCCCGCAGCATTTTTTCGATCCAGAGCGCGCGAAGTTCCGGTTTGCCGGCAGGTGGGGCATATGGGTAGATATCCTTGGGATCAAAGGCTGAGAGCTTGTCCTGGATACACTGCAGGAACATCGGACCACCGTTCTCGGTTGCAATGCCTATGGTGGCATTGTACTTGTGCGCCTTCTCCTTGGCTTCGGCCGACTGGGTCAGAATCCCTTTAGGGAAAAAGAGGTTCTTCCCAAGATCGGAAAGCATTTCCAGAACATGCGGATTGTGTTTAACAAGCAGATCATTCAATTCTTGTGCTAATGGGTTCATCGAGTTCCTCCTAGAGTTTATTAATACCTGATTTGTAAGTACAAACCATATTCGATATATAGTCAATATCAATGCAGTAGAACAATACCGCTCTACTTTTGTCAATAGAGAAATAACAGATTTCAGACAATAGATTATGTTTTCCAATAACCATACGATTATTCATCATTAATTTACATGATACCGTAGCAGCATTTATTTCTCGACAGCAGTGGTAACTCTCTTTATATTCAGTCTAATTACGCTGGATTATCCTGAAATTTGAATTCGTGGGTTGCGTATATGCGAGTAATTGCGGGATCCTTCCGTGGGAAAAAGTTGTCATCGCCGCAAGGCGTAGCAACACGACCTACTTCAGATCGAGTTAAAGAAGCCCTTTTCAGTATTCTTAACAGTCGCCTTAATTTTACCGATATTCGTGTACTCGACATCTGCGCCGGAACCGGAGGCCTGGGAATTGAAGCGATCAGTCGTGGGGCACGTTCATGTTGCTTTGTAGAAAGTGGACGGTCGGTAATATCAATACTCAATAAAAATCTGATAGATACGTGCGGTAATGGTCACTATGAAATTTTGAATATGGATGCTGTAGAAGCTATCCGATGTTGTGCGGTACGCGGAAATCAATTCGACCTCGCATTTTTTGATCCTCCGTATTCCTCTGATTTGTATCTGGCTGTATTAAATGTAATTGGCTCTTCAACTGTATTGCTGCCTGGCTCCATACTGACAATAGAATTTTCGATTAGAAACCGGCTGCTGGAATCGTACGGATGTCTGAAGCGTTTTGACCGCCGTGAATACGGTGAAACGGCTCTGGAATTCTTTACAATGGAGGAAAAATGAATAAAGTTGCGGTGTATCCGGGATCCTTTGATCCAATAACATATGGCCACCTGGATATTATCAAGCGTGGTTTAACTATCTTCGACGAAATCATTGTTGCTGTCGCCAGAAATTCCCAAAAAAACTCATTATTCACAACGGAAGAACGGGTTGGGCTGATCGAGGATGTCGTCAAAGAGGAGGGTAGGGTCACGGTTGACACGTTCAGCGGACTTCTGATAGATTATGTGTCGTCCTGCGGGGCTCATGTCATCATCCGGGGACTGCGGGCGATTTCTGATTTCGAATACGAATTTCAGATTGCTCAAATGAACAGCACTATCGGCCAACAGATTGAAACGCTATTCATGATGACGTCGCTACAGTATGGCTACCTTTCCTCCTCCATCGTCAAGGAGGTCTGCTCTCTTAATGGCGATATCGACAAATTCGTACCGCCGGAAATAAAAAAGGCGTTGCGTCAAAAATACGGTTTATCAGAGATACGTTAATCCGATAACTTCAAAAAAAACATGAGGTGCATAATGATCGATCAAGAAATGATAATCGCCGATATCATCGCCCGGCACCCGGAAACACTACCCGTATTCAAGCAGTACAATCTCGATTGTTATGAGTGCCAGATTGCTGACCTTGAAACACTCGGTCATGGAGCCGGTGTCCACAAAGTCTCCATTGATCAACTTCTTGTTTCGTTAAATTCCGCCCTTAATAAATGACCCAACGCCTCTCTTTTCGGGGTGAGATAAAGTAACTATTTTTGATCAATTTTGGTCAATTTCCAGGGGTTATTGCCGACCGGGCGGGTGAAAGTCCAATACTCTTCAAATTTGACCGGATCACTCTTGCTGCCGGAGAGTAAAGTTCCCGCCTCATCCGTCGTGTAATCAAGCAGGTTGGCATAAATCAGGGTGTTTATATAATCCTGCCCAGATTCCTGCCACGCTTCAACGATGTCAACTTTCCTTACGGCAATATTTTCAAGCCGGTTGATCTGTTTATCCCGGATCAATTTATCAATATCAGTCTGGAATATGCGGCGCATTTCATCCGTCAGCAGGTTGTTTACCGGTGCAAGGTCGCGATTCATCCAGGCTCCCTGAATTTTGAAAAAATTATCCATGATCAGGTCGTTATAACGGTTTTCGTCAAAGTACTGGTCAAATTGACGGATATGATATAAGCCGGTATCAACATCGTTAACATCGTTAACTTCCGGCAGGGAGCTCTGATAGTTCATGGGAATCGGCGTTACATTTCCCCCGTAATATGGCTCAGCCGCGAAAGTATTTGTAGGACTCTCCTCCCTTTTTTTCTTGATATAGCGGTAGATCAGGTAACCAATTCCAGCAAGCAGCAGTATTTCAAAAAGACCTATTCCGCCGCCACCCATGCCGCCACCCGCACCACCAAAACCGAGGCTTCTGAACAACATGCCGCCAAGCATGCCGCCAACAATACCACCAGCCATACTTCTCATGAAGCCACCTGCGGCAGGTTGTTGAAATCCGGGAGAGGGCGCTGCCTGCTGTTGTCGGGAAGGTGCCGGCGATGGAGTGGGGCTGGCGGGGCGAGAGTAACTTCGTGAACCGGCGCTGCCCGAACGACTTCCTCCCCCGGCTCTGGCGTGCGCTTCAAATTCCATAACGGTGATTGAAAGGAACAACATGGCAGCCAGCAATGTGAACATTTTAAACGCTTGTTTCTTCATTGTTTAACTCCTTATCTGTTATTGATAACGGTGATTTAAAAAGTGTAACTGCGAACAGTATTAAATGTAGTGGCAGAGTACACTAAAATCAAGGTAAATTGAATAAAAAAGAATTTGCATCCCTTCAATACCTGGTGTCAATACCAGGTTGACCAGATGCCTCTATGGTGATATTGTCCCGCTTGACTTCCTATTCCCTACCGAAACCCGCTAATCCTTAAGCCATATTATAGATATGCTTTAATCAAGGAGCCTGATATGAACATCCGTGGAGCTTTTTTGTTGATGACCTTTACCGCAATGCTGGCGTTCACCGGCAGCGCCCAGGCGGTTGAACCGGTTAAACCTCTGATCGTCGGAATGGAGCTGGCCTATCCGCCGTTTGAGATGACTGACATGGCCGGAAAGCCATCAGGTGTCAGTGTTGAGATCGCCACTGAACTGGCAAAAAGTCTGGGCAGGCCGGTTGTTATACAGAACACGTCCTTTGACGGTCTGATCCCGTCGCTTAAAACCGGTAAGGTTGATCTGGTTATTTCATCGATGACGGCGACTGCCGAACGGGCAAAGTCAATTGATTTTTCTGATCCGTATCTTACGACCGGACTTTGTCTGCTGCTGTCTAAGGATTCTTCTGTCAAGAGCATTGCAGACCTCGACAAAGCTGAAGTAAAAGTTGCGGTAAAAAAGGGAACAACCGGGCATCTTTATGCGACAACCAGGTTGAAGAAGGCGCAGATACTGGTTCTTGATAAAGAGTCTGCGGCGGTTCTGGAAGTTTCGCAAGGTAAAGCTGACGCCTTCATTTATGACCAGATGTCCACCTACCAGAACTGGCAGCGTAACAAGGCTACTACAAAAGCGATACTGGAACCTTTCCAGAGGGAATCCTGGGCGGTCGGCGTTCGCAAAGGCAATGAAACTCTTAAAAGCAGCGTCAACGCTTTTATCAAGGAGTATCGTGCCAAAGGCGGTTTTGATCAGTTGGGGGATCGCTATCTGAAGGAGATGAAAGATGAATTCAAGCGGCTCGGCTATTCCTTTTTCCTTTGAGCTCCAGAGCGGAGTTGCTCATTGAAACATTTAGTCATTAATATCGACGGGCAGCCGGTTGCAGTGGCTGCCCGGATTGTTTCCTGGTTCCTGGTGGCACTGTTGGCTGCTGCCATGTTCAGTTTTGCTTTCAGCCAGTTGCAGTATGGCTGGGAGTGGAGCGCCATCTGGCAGTACCGGCAAAAATTTCTCCAGGGATGGCTGATGACGGTCATTATTTCCGCAGCCTCACTGGTGGCCAGCCTCGTCATAGGTCTACTGACGGCGCTGGCGCGGCGATCGTCATTTTTACCGCTGCGCTATTCAGCTCTGCTTTATGTCGAAACAATCCGGGGTACGCCGCTGCTGGTGCAGATCCTGATTCTGTTTTATGTCGTGGCTAACGCCTTTGGTGTTGAAAACCGCTACGTGGTCGGAATAATGACGCTTTCTCTGTTCGCCGGTGCCTATCTGGCAGAAATGATCCGCTCCGGTATTGAAAGTATTCGTGATTCACAGTTGGAATCTGCCCGTGCCATCGGATTGACCCGCATGCAAACGTATCGCTACATTATTTTCCCTCAGGTGGTGCGGCAGTTAATTCCTCCTCTCACCGGCCAGTTTGCCTCGATTATCAAAGATTCATCACTGCTCTCAATCATTGCCGTCAGCGAATTCACCCTTAACGCCCAGGAAGTAAACGCCTTCACATACAGCACGCTGGAAAGTTATCTGCCGCTCGCCGCCGGCTACCTACTGCTGACTCTGCCGATTTCTCTGATTAGCCGTACCCTGGAACGGAGATTTCACTTTGCAACTTGAATTCTGCGGCCTCAGCAAACAGTTCGGAGTACATCAGGCGCTGCGTGATGTTACCCTGACGGTTCCGGAGTTCCAGGCTCTGGCAATCATCGGCCCATCCGGGGGTGGCAAGACCACACTCTTGAGACTCATCGCCGGCCTGGAAATCCCGGAGAAAGGACACCTCTGTATCAACAGCCAGCGGCTTGAATCAGATGAAGAGGCGCTGTTGGCGCACCGCCGCACTATCGGGACGGTATTTCAGGCGTACAACCTTTTCCCGCACCTGACCGCGCTGGAAAATGTGGTGCTGCCGCTGGTGAAGGTTCATGGACTTTCGGAGCGGGAGGCACTAGACACAGCCGGAGCACTGTTTGAACGCTTCCAGTTGGGCGGACACGCGCAGAGGCGACCGGCGGAACTCTCCGGAGGTCAGCAGCAGCGGGTTGCCATCGTTCGCGCTATCGCCATCAAACCGCGCTTTCTTCTTTTCGATGAGCCGACTTCCGCGCTTGATCCGGAGATGACGGCAGAGGTGCTTGATTTTATTGTGGAACTGCGTGGGGAAGGGCGTGACCTGATTATCGTCACGCACAATATGGGATTTGCCAGAGAAGTATCTGATTACTGTCTTTTTGTTGCCGACGGCGAAGTGCAGGATAGTGGTCATTCAAGTGAGCTGTTCAGAAATCCCCGCAATCCGTTACTGGTAAATTTTCTCGCCAAGGTGCTTCGCTACTGATTCCTGCTGCCATATCTGCAATCATTTCACAAAGCCACTATTGATAATAGGTTGAATTTGTTATACACGTATAACAAGGAGGATGAAAACATGCTTGCAGTCAGATTACCCACAGAAATTGAAGCTCGCCTGGACAACCTCGCACAGACAACAGGCCGCACCAAAAGCTATTACGTACGAGAAGCCATTCTTGAACACCTTGACGATTTAGAAGACCTTTATCTTGCCGAACGTGTGTTGGCAGGAATCAGAGCCGGTCGTGTCAAAACCATTCCACTCGAAGAGGTTATGAAACAGTATGGCCTGGAAAATTGAGTTATCCCCTCTGGCTCTTAATAATCTAAGTCAGCTTGATCCTCAGATTGCCCGGCGGATTCTGAAGCTTTTGCATGACCGGCTTGCGCCTATGGACGATCCGCGAAGTGTTGGTGAGGCTCTTCGAGGATCACGCTTGGGAGAGTTCTGGAAGTACAGGGTGGGAGATTATCGTATTATTGTCAGCATTGAAGACGGCCAGCTTCTGATTTTTGTAGTCAGGATCGGCAACAGGCGAGAGGTTTACCGCTAATACTGTAAAAGCCCATTCAACATCTATGGGCGAAATGATGTCGCCGATAAAGTAAGTGCTACTGCGCAGCGCAGCCAGTTGCTCCCGCGCACTCTGGCGTTCATCTACCGGTGGCACCAGCCGGGCAATGACTTTACCGCGCGAGGTGAGCGAAATATCTTCACCTTTACGAACCTTGCCGAGATAGTCCGGAATGTGTTTGCGAAATGTAGTGACGGTTACTTCAAGCATGGTTTTCTCCTTAAATGTACATTTGGAGTGTACATTTAAAATACGGTATGTTCAAACAAGAGGTGGTATGAAATTTCGGACGGTACGCTTGAGGGCGGGAATTATGGCGAACCATATTAAAAGGTACGGACAGTTTCATGGGGTGGCTATTAGTTCCTTAATGGCAGTAACAAACTCTCGGGCTTTATCGACGGCTTCCAGCGAATGATCGTGCGTCAACACGACAAGGCCCTTGTAATCGCCTTCAAGTCTGGCCTCGAAGATGGTATTCAGCATCTTGGCGAGTCGGATTTCAATCTTTCCGGTATGTACGAATGCTTTGTTGAAAATACCTATGATGCCTGTATGTTTCGAGGTTTTATGAACGGTACCAAATCGAATGAAAAGCGCCAGAACCGCATAAAACATGGCGTAATAGGCCCGATTTACAACTGAGCGGGGTGAACAATTTCCGTCAAGCATTTGAATCGCGTCGGCAAGTGTTTCTTCAGCCTCCTGGAGACGATACGTGAAAAGAGTTTCCAGTTCGGTCATATCCGCACTCCTTCTTCGGCAATTACTTGTACAATTGAAGAAATCCTCAATGGCGATTCCTCAATTTCATACCTGGTAAAAACCAGAGGTGAAATATGCATACAGTCGTTATAAAAACCGACTTCCCAGGCGATATCCGAAATTTTTTCCTTTAATTCCTTGTCGATAGTTTCGACTTCTATAAAAACATCCAAGTCAGAGTATTCATCTGCATCACCACGGGAGCGGGAGCCAAACACCTTGAAATCAACGAGTGTTACCACACTTGAAAGACGTTCCTTCAGTTTCCGTGCTACCTGCAAATCTCTATCAAGCATTGCCATTGTAGATATCCTCTCTGATGATGTTCGTTTAACAGTTGTATATCATCTCCATGACGAAATCGAAACATCAATGGTTTCTCCTACTCAAAATAACGGATTTGATATTTATACCCCTGCGGTCTATTGTGTATCTTTCCCACGCTCCAGCGTGGGAAAACATCCCCGGACGCTCTAGCGTCCCGCTGCAATACGTGACGCTGGAGCGTCACAGGCTGCATCCACACGCTGGAGCGTGGGAACGATAAGCCATGGATCGTAGAATGTCTGTCAAAGCCGCCAAGGTGGTGGAGTATAATGTCTTGGCAGTTTACCACACGACTTGAAGTCCGGAAACTGTCGTCAGCTTGTGGTCTGATGTCACCAGTTTTGCTTTATGGAGTATGGTGCTGGCAGCTATTATTCGGTCGGCGGGGTTACCGTGAGGACAAAAATCTGGCTGCGTGCTCTTGGCGGCGATTTCTGGCGTGATTGGCAACACAGTGATATTCCGAGCAGCAAGAATGAGCTGGATAAATTTTTGTGCATCGGTGCCCGGATCGAGTCGCCTCTTCGCAACCAGCATGGCAATCTCCCACAAAGAAATATCACAGCAGGCCAGTGTGTCGACATCATCAGCCTGGGCAATAGCCGCCACCGCTTTTTTGCTGAGTCGGGGTGGCTCAAGGGCGTCAAACACCAGCGCACAGGTGTCAAGAATCAGCACGGTTCGCCTCCCATTCAACATCAATGAGTGAGATGATGTCGCCGATAAAACAGGCGCTGCTGCGAAGCGCAGCCAGTTGCTCCCGCGCACTCTGCCGCTCGTCCACCGGCGGCACCAGCCGAGCAATGACTTTACCGCGAGAGGTGAGCGAAATATCTTCACCTTTACGAACCTTGCCGAGATAGTCTGGAATGTGTTTACGAAATGTGGTGACGGTTACTTCAAGCATGGCTTCCTCCTTAAATGTACGTTTGGAGTGTACATTTAAAATACGGTAAATTCAAGTCCATCTTCGCTGCCTGGTTTGTAGGTTGCCGTTGAACAGCCTCATCGTGAAACGCAACATTTGCAACATGACCTACCATGATTAACGCGTAGCTTTCACTCGCCACCAACAGTTTCAGAAAACAAAATTTCCCGCCCATTGCCCCAATCTGATTGATACCTGCCATTCCGTACATATTGATGAAAACTTGAATATTCCCATTCAACTGGAGAGGCTATCCCCTTTAAAATCAATATATTTATGTCTCATATCAAATGGTTTCGTAGGAGCGTCTTTAAGACGCGAAAATCGCGGCAATATGCCGCTCCTACGTAAATTTATTGAACGCAACTTGGTCTTTAGAAAATCGATCCGTTCATACAATGGGAGGAGCAGGGCAGAGTCAAAGCGTATCCCTTCACGCCCTCTGCCGATCACAAGCCCCTCTTCAATTCCATGAAAGTCAGAACCTGCCGTTATCAGCAGTCCTGACTGCTCTGCGGTGCGTCTCAGAAATTCAATTTCATGTGACCACCCCATATTGTTATAAACCTCAACGCCATCAAGGCCAAGCAGTTGAAGCTCGTCAATAACTGCTCCAAGTGTGGCCAGATTTTTGGAGATACTGGTAGGGTGGGCGAGTACGGCAACTCCGCCGATCCGGTGAATTTCGGCAATCGCCTCGGCCATCGGCCAGTAGGTTTTTGGAACGTTGCAGGGGACAAGATAGCGCCGGAACGCGTCTTCCACATTATCGACGTAACCGCGTTCCAATAAAGCCCTGGCAATATGAGGGCGACCGATTGAACCGGAGGCAAAGGAGAGGACACGATCAGACTCCAGGCTGCTGCGCCCTTCCGAGCGCAGAGAGTCGTTAACCCGCTCAAGGATTTCACCGTTTCTCCCTTTGCGGCGCAGCCCGAAACCAGCAAGCTTTTGCAGAAACTGTTCATCTATGAAGTTGATTCCGTAACCCAGGAGATGGACATCCGGCCACTCTTCAAACTGTACTGACAGCTCTACCGCCGGCAGCACGGTGACATCGACTGCAACGCCGGCAACCGTGGCCTCCACTATTCCGGCTACGGAGTCGTGATCGGCGATTGCTATAACCGGGACATCCTGTTGTACGGCAATGGCAATAATCTCGGTTGGCGTGAAAGCACCGTCGGAAAAGCTGGAATGGATATGCAGGTCAATGTTCATGAAACGCATACTAGCGCGCCCTGACAAAAAAGTAAAACCGCTATTGCAGATAATTGCCGCATACGGTACTATCCGGCCAATGAAGCCCCAAGATATTCATAACATAATTGCCACACTGCGCGAGGAATACAAAACCTGGCAGACCCCGGCTGTTACGATTGTTGCCCAATGTGACGGCAGCCCCTTCAAAGTTCTGATTTCTTGTATCATCTCACTTCGCACCAAAGATGACGTTACCGCCCAGGCTTCCGCACGGATCTTTGCCAGGGCCGAAACTCCGGAAGAGATGCTGCTGCTGACGGTGGATGAGATATCCTCTTTGATCTACCCAGCCGGATTCTATCGGACAAAGGCGGCTCAGATTGCCGTTTTGTCACAGGAACTTGTCGAAAAGTATCATGGAATCGTGCCTGACAGCATTGATGAACTGCTAAAGTTTAAAGGGGTAGGGCGTAAAACGGCCAATCTGGTGGTAACGCTAGGTTTCGCCAAGCCGGGGATATGTGTTGATACCCACGTTCACCGCATCTGTAACCGTCTCGGTTACATTACGACAAAAACCCCTGATGATACGGAAAAAGTATTGAGAACTGTACTCCCTGCCGAATATTGGATCGAGATCAACGATCTGCTGGTTGCCTTCGGGCAGAATCACTGCCATCCGGTGTCGCCGCGCTGCTCAAGTTGCAAAGTGGCGAATATCTGTGAGCGGATTGGCGTCACCGTCTCCCGATGAGATGTAGAGGAGCAGCATGATCGTCCTCGGCATAGATCCAGGCTCGCGCATTACCGGTTACGGCCTTGTGGAACAGGTGGGAAACCGTCTGGTTCATATTGATAACGGCGCTATTTTTACCGACGCAGCGGCGGACTTTCCCGGACGGTTGAAAAAAATTTTCGACGGGCTTCTTGATGTTGTTGCCAGATACAAGCCGGATCAGGTGGCTGTCGAGAACATCTTCTTTGCGACCAATCCGCAGAGTGCCCTCAAGCTGGGACAGGCCAGAGGAGCCGCTATCGTGGCAGCCGTTCATTGCGGCCTGCCGGTGTTTGAATACAGCGCGCTTCAGGTAAAACAGGCCGTTGTCGGTCAGGGAAGGGCGGAAAAGGAGCAGGTGCAGAAAATGCTCAAGATATTACTCGGGCTGCCGGAAATAGCTCAGGCCGACGCATCGGACGCGCTTGCGGTTGCTGTCTGTCACATTAATTCCTTTGCCCTCAATCAGAAATCGGGCGGTTTAATTACTACGAAACAGAAAAAAACATCCTGGAGAAACATGAAGCTATGATTGCACTACTGACCGGCCTGATCGCCCACAAAACTCCAGACCATATTATTCTTGACGTGCATGGCGTCGGCTACCGGGTGCATATCCCCTTTTCCACCTACTACGAACTCCCTGAAGAGGGGGGGATCGCTTCACTGCACATCCACACAAGTGTCAGGGAGGATGCCATCCTTCTCTATGGCTTTCGTACGCGCCTCGAAAAATCATTCTTCCAACTGCTGATTGCCGTCTCCGGTGTCGGCCCCAAGCTGGCCCGTGATATCCTGTCCAACATCCAGCCTGGCCAGCTTGCTCAGGCTTTGACACATGGGGATCTGGGCAAACTGTCAACCATCCCCGGAATCGGTAAAAAAACGGCTGAACGGCTCGTGCTGGAGCTGAAAGATAAGGTAGTGAAGCTTGATCTGTTATCGCTTCCTGCCGTTGACGCCAAGAAGATTCCCGTTGATGATGTTGCAGAAGATGTGATTTCGGCACTGCTCAATCTTGGTTATAAGGAACCTCAGGTACGTAAAACCATGGCGGGACTCGACGCGGGGGGGGGAGTTTCGGTGGAGGGGCTTTTAAAGCAGGCGCTGAAAACATTGATGAAGTAAACTACTCTACCCACTCGTGTCCGGAATAATTTCAGAATAAATTCAACTGTTTAGAGTTATCGGCAGTGCTGTTTTTGTAATTGTAAAATGTAAGTAGCTGGTTTAACTCCGTTCTTTCAAAAACGGATACGCTCAAAATCTGTAGAATTGTGTAGAGACTGTCCTCGATTTTTAGCCTTTTCCTGATGATGGCAACCATGAGGTAGACGCTCACAGCGATCCATATCTGAGTCTTCACGGCGTTCTCTGATGTGCCGTAAAAACTCTTGATACGCAGATTCTGCTTGATCCACTTGAAAAAGAGCTCTACTTGCCAGCGCTGTTTGTAAAGGTCAGCAATGGTCTTTGCCGGCAGTTCAAAATTGTTGGTCAGAAACACGAATATTTTATCGGTTTCAGGATCACGGTATTTGACCCTACGCATCTTGTCCGGATACTTTTTGGCTGTTGCCGGAACCGTTAACTTGATCGTCTGGTCGCAGATAAGCCCGGTAGTCTTATCAATGGGATGCGAGTAGATGCGTTCAAACTTGAAAGGCGACTTTGCTCTGGTGACGAAGAAGGCCAGACTTCTCGTAATCCCGTAAAGTCTTTTAAAGTCGACGTATCCACGATCCATCACATATATGGAACCCGGTTCGATTGGTAGTACATCCAGAACATTGACGTCATGAAGTTTGCCATCTGATATGTGAATGAATGTCGGTATGTTTCCCCTTAGGTCGATAAGCGTGTGCAACTTGACAGCGGCCTTGGCAGTACGGAAGTGAGCCCAGGGGAATAGTGCCAGACACAGATCAATCGTCGTTGCATCCAAGGCGTACACCGTCTGCTCGATGTCGATAACCAATGGCTCTTTCTTATAAAGCCTTCTGGCCATTCCGATTAGGTGTTGGGCAAAGTCAGCATAAATACGCCAGTCGCGGACTTCATTGGCGTCTGCCAGAGTGCTTTTGGATACTTTGCTCCGAATCCCCATCCGGTAAAGCTTACTGTTTTGGGAACGTAGGCACGTTACAGTATCCCGCAGGCTTTCACGATAAGTGATTTGGGCAAAAGCCATGACACGGAATTGTTCGAGGCAGTTGAAATGCTTGACACTGAAGTTGCCTTGGTAACGATCTACGCACCGATGAAATGTTTTAAGAGGCATGACCTCCATAACCTGTGTGAAGATCATCTGTCCCGAATTCATAACCCACCCCCGGAAATTTTCAGGGGAGGATGCCAGACTTCAATGCAATTTGAAATCGACGACATGAATAATCTGGATATTTTTTCAAAGAACTCGGGCTGTTATACGAATACGGAATCAGTTATTCCGGACACTAGTGAAGCAACATCACTATTTCAGGCCCCGACGCCAGCCAGTTCAGCGTCACCAATGGCGGTGGTAATCCTTGTAGCAGCCTGTCGCCAACACTTGCCGCCGGAGCATCCTGCACCGTGAGCGTAACCGCCACCCCCACCTCCAGTGGGGTAAAGGTCGGCGCCCTGACCATTACCTCAGTCGGTCAAACATCTTATATTCCAGTAACCGTCAATGGCATCGGTATGCTAACAGGTTCGGTTATCGATCAGGCCACGAGCCTTCCAGTCTCCGGCGCTACTGTCACCCTAACTCCTGCCGAAACGACAACACAGACCACCACTGACGGCAGCTTCTATTTTGCTGCGCTTACCGTAGGCACTTATTCCATCACAATAACCAAAACCGGCTACCAGACGATCACAAAAGGGAGCCTCGTAGTCAGCAGCAGCTCATCCGCCACCGCCAACATCCTGCTCCCGACCAGCGACACCGCATTAAACATCACCTCAACCGTCCTGACCTCGGCTGTTGCGGGCACAGCTTATTCTGCCCGAGTCATGGTCGCCGGCGGCACAGCGCCTTACACCTTCAGCAAGTTATCAGGCACCCTCCCCACCGGTCTTACACTGGATGCCACTACGGGCGTTATTTCAGGTACGCCAAGCGGCACAGGCAGTTACACCATAGTCATCAAAGTGATTGACAGCGCCAGCGGTTCATCCTCAAAAGGGTACGTCCTCGACCTTGTTGCTCCACTATCCATAACCACAACGACATTGAACCGCACCGTCACCGGCACCACCTATCCGGTAAGCATCAGTGCATCAGGCGGCAAGACCGCATACACCTTTACCGTCTCCAGCGGCACCCTCCCGACAGGTTTGACTCTTTCCACGGCTGGAGCCTTTACAGGTACACCAAGCACAACCGGGGACTATCCCTTCACCATAACCGTAACCGACAGCACCGGCCGCACCGCGACAAAGAATCTTTCTCTGGGCGTTGACGCACCACTACTGATTACCACTACCCGCCTGAACGATGCCAAACAGGGGGTCGCCTACAGCTTTACCCCGGCAGCGACCGGCGGATATGGCACCAAGAGCTGGAGCCTCTTTAGCGGCACCCTGCCAGCCGGACTTACCTTCGAGACAGCAACAGGCGCCATCAGCGGCACTCCGACAGAAGCGGTGACCCGCATCATCACGCTGATGGTTACCGACAGCTACAGCCGAACTTATTTTAAAAGCTATCCACTCAACGTCACCATACCGGTAGGTTTTACGACCACCAGACTTCCCAATGCGTATGCCGGCTCTGCTTATAGTGAGCGCATTCAAGGGAAAGGTGGTATCCCCCCCTACAGTTATTCCATGTCCGGGTCACTCCCATCAGGCCTTACTTTTTCTAATGGCACGGTTTCCGGCACCTACAACTCCTTCTACGATCAGAATAACATCTCGGTAACCATTACAGACAGCAGCTATCCGACGGCACAGACATCGACTCAAAGTTTTTCCATACTGGCAACCAACTATTACTTAACCCCAACCACTTCTGCTGTCCTTGCCAACGCCAGAAAAGGAACAGCAATCACAACCATCACCTTTGCCGCCGCTGGGGGTAAGTCACCCTACACCTGGAGCCATATCGGCGGCGCATTGCCGGGCGGCATAACCTTTAATCCTGCCACAGCTACCCTCTCCGGCACCCCCACCGATGCCGGGGACTTCAGCTTCACTCTGCATCTGGCTGACAGCGGCGGCAATACAACTGGCAGTGATCCTGACAACCCGGACAAAACCTTTGTCCTCCACGTCTCCGACATCCTGGCTGTAGACACCGCCACACTCCCCAGCGCCTCGCTTAACGTACCATACAGCACCACACTCACCAGCAGAGGCGGGCTCAAACCGATAACCTGGAGCGTAGCCTCCGGCACATTACCGACAGGCATCACACTGGACGCCACCACCGGCCAGCTATCCGGCACCCCGACTTCCTCAGCCACCGCCAGCTTCACCGTCCGGACTACCGACAGCGAATCCCAGACCGCAACCAAAGCGTTCACCTTCCCGGTCAGCTCTACCATGACAATCACCGAGACAACTCTCCCAGCGGCCAGACTTAACACCACCTACAGCGCCAACGTCCGCGCCCAGAACGGCATTACACCATACAACTGGAGCATAGAATCCGGCTCACTCCCAGCAGGGATTGCCCTGTCTGTGACCAACGGCATCGCCACGCTCTCCGGCACACCAACCGCAGCCGGAACGGCAACCTTCGCCCTTAAAGTTACCGACAGCACTGCAACACCGCTGACCGCAACAACCAGTTTCACCCTGACAACGCTCCCCACGCTGGCGATCACAACCACAACACTGCCCGGATTCACTACCGGACAGTCTTACACTCAGAGCGTAGCTGTAAGCGGCGGCCAGACTCCCTATAGTTACAGCATCTCCAGCGGCTCACTGCCTGCCGGACTCTACTTAAACTCAGCCTCCGGGGTCATCAGCGGCACCAGCAGCGCCACCGGCGGCTCCAGCTTTACTGTAACCGGTCACCGACACCGGCATCCCTACCGCCAGCGTCTCACAGGCATTCACTATCACCTCTCTTGTCGGGCAGAGCATCACCAAATCGGAAGCTGCCGCCGGGACAATAACCAGCAACCCTTCAGGAATAGCCTGCGACACAGCCTGCACTACAACAAGCGGCTCCTTTGCTGCTGGCACATCCGTAGTGATCACCGCCACCCCGGCCACCGGTTACTACCTCTCATCCTGGACTGGCTGCGACAGCACAAACGGCAACAGTTGCAGCATAACCGCATCATCCGGCCACGCCACGGTCACAGTCTCCTTCAGTCGCCAGACGGCATCTGGCCTGACCCTCGGCCCGCCAGTCACCAGCATCAAAACAAACGGAACCGTCACACTCTCCGGTGTACTATCCACCATACCTGCAAGTACCGGCAGCTACCTGAATGGCAAAACCATCAGCCTCTCCATCACCAAACCGGACGGCAGCACCATCACCCCGGCCTACACGACCACCACAACCGACATCTCAGGCACCTGGAGTACCCAGATACCCGCCATCTTCACCGCTCCCGGCACCTATCTTGTCACCGCATCCTTCGTCGGATCAAATGAACTTATTTCCACCAGCTCAAGCACAGCAACTATCCTCATGGACAAAAGCGCCGGCTATGCCATTGTTGTTACCGGCAAGCAGACCAACAGCAGTCTTCTTGAGATGCACAACACCAGCGCCGACGCCATAGTGAACACATTGAAGAAGCGGGGATTCCTTGATACCAACATCAACATACTCAAGAGCATGCCCAATGTCGCGATATCCAAAGCACAGATTCAAAGCGCCCTCACCACCTGGGCCAAAACTAAACTGGCCGACTCCGCCGCTCCTCTATACCTGATCATGGTTGATCACGGCAGTCCTACCGGCTTTATCCTCGGCAGTGAAACGCTTACACCCGATGAACTCAAAACCTGGCTTGATACCCTGGAGGCTGATTCATCAGTTGCCTCCGCAGTCAACAGCTACAAACGGATTATTATTATCGGTTCCTGCTACTCAGGTCAGTTTGTCACCCCACTCTCCAAACAGGGAAGGGTTGTTATCACCAGTGCTGGTAGCGACGAAGAATCCATTGCCGGCATTAAGATGTGGGACATCAATAGCAGTAGCTTCCTTACCGGCGGTGAATACTTTGTTGACTCACTCTTTACCTTCCTCGGCAGAGGAGACGACTTAAAAGACGCTTTTATCCGTGCCAGCGGCTCACTCCCCGCCCGAGATGTACGCAGAATCACCAACGGCTACCACTATGGTGTCTATGACTCTTTGGCACAACATCCATTGCTTGACGATAACGGTGACAACAGAGGCAGTTATCAACTGACCGGAACAGACGGGCAGATTGCTGCAACTCTCAAACTCGGCGAAGGGGTCACCACCAACTCCGGCAGCAATCCGGCCGATATCAAGTCTGTAACCCCCCAGACCACCATTGACAGCAACACCACCAGCACATCCATCTGGCTGCAGGCCAACCTTGATGCCCGCGTCGGCACCGCCTGGGTGGAAATCCGCACTCCCGATACCACGACAAGCGGATCAGGCACCGGTGGTCAGGTCATTATCAACCTGACCAGCCAAACCCTCACCCACAATGCCACCACCGGCAAATGGGAAGCCACCTGGAACGGTTTTAGCGCAGCCGGCAGATATGATCTCTTTTACTACACCACCGACATCCAGACCGGGGAGCAATCTGCTCCTGAACATTCCACCATCTACAAAAACAAAGCCAGCAACACAGCACCAACAGCATTTAGCCTGCTTTCACCATCTGATGAAACCACCGTATATCAAACATTTGCTACCACCTGGCAGGAAAGCAGTGACAGTGACGGATTTAGTTACACACTTGAGATAGGCACAGACCAGAACTTTACCAACATCGTCTACAGCGAGCAAGACATCCAGCAGGCTTTTACCGTCATACCAGATACAGCCCTAAAAGATCCCGGCAACTCCTCGGCTTATATTTGCCAGAACGGGGACAGCTACTGCTGGTGGCGAATCAGGGCTATCGACAATTATGGCGAAACCACCACCAGCACGGCGGCCAGAAACTTCACCATCATACAGACCAACGGCCTGCCTGGTGTCATCAAAGGCTTCCTGAGAACCAGTGGTGGCACCCCCATAGCCGGAGCTGCAGTAAGCATCGGAACAGGACCATACACCAGTCTGTCAAACGGTGCCTACCTGATAACGGCACCAACAGGCAGCTACACGCTGACTGTCACAGCAACAGGTTACCAGCAGAGCAGTTCAAGCGTGACCGTGAAAGCAGGGACGGTAACGACAAAAGATGTTCAGCTGCAGACGAGCGTTGTCGGCCAAACGATCACCTTTACCCCTCAAGCGACCGCAACATACGGTGAAACTCCGATAACCCTGACAGCTACCGGCGGCGGCTCCGGCAATCAGGTAACATTCTCGGTTACCAGCGGCCCTGCGACACTTACTGGTAATACCTTGACCATCACCGGCGCTGGAACCATTGTGGTAAAAGCATCTCAGGCCGGTAACAGCAATTACACTGCTGCACCAGATGTCACCGCCAGCATTGTCGTCGCAAAAGCTTCGTTGACCATCACTGCTGTAGCCAAGAACAAAACCTACGGAGCATCTGATCCAGCATTAACCTACACGACCTCGGGACTTGTAAGCCCAGACACCATGACAGGCAGCCTGACCAGAACAACAGGTGAAGCAGTCGGCAATTACCCAATTACCCAAGGGACGGTAACAGTATCAGCATCAGGCAACTACACCATCAGCTACACTGGTGCCAACTTAATCATCGGCAAAACTACCCCGGCCATCACCTGGTCAACTCCTGCTGACATCACCTACGGCACCGTCCTGAGCGGAACCCAGCTTAACGCAACATCCGGTGGAGTTGCCGGAGCGTTCGTCTACACCCCGCCAGCCGGCACCGTTTTAAATGCCGGAAATTCACAGCAACTCTCAGTCACCTTTACGCCGAGTGACAGCATCAGCTACAACACCCCGGCAGCGATAACAACGACGATCAATGTTTCAACCAAAGCCTTGACCATCACCGCCAACAACATCAGCCGCGCTTATGGCGTCGCCAATCCAACGGCACCCGGCTTCACAGCCCCAGCACTTGTTGGCAGTGACAGCATCGGCAGCGTCAGCTACACATACGCCGCCTCTGCAACAGCCGCCGCTGAAGTCGGCAGCACCCACAGTATCACTCCAAGCAGCGCCGTATTCACCTCTGGTACAGCCAGTAACTACAACATCACCTATACTGCCGGAACACTGACCATTGCTGGTGGTGCCAGTCAGAGCATCACCTTCAACCCACCGACGACCGCGACTTACGGCGATTCGGCAATAACCCTATCCGCCACTGCAACATCTGGTTTGCCGGTAACCTTTTTCCTGGTCAACGGCCCTGCGACACTAGCTGGCAGCATCTTGACCATCACCGGCCCCGGCACTATAACGGTACGGGCTAGCCAGATCCTGAACAGCTCGCATTATCGTTCCACGAGACAGGCCCAGCGTTTCGGCCTCGGTAAAAGTCATGTTAAATTCGCCCCCATAATTGTCGCCACCCTTCCAGGCGAGCATCTTGTCGATCCGGTGCAGGTGAAGCAGCAGAATTACTGCCGAAGGCTGCAGGCAGCGGAATGCGTTGGAGAGTATCAGGTCGTCCTCGATCGGCACCCATGAGCCCTTCACATATGGGCGCAAGTAACCTTTTCTCTTGTCTCGTTTTGCCATGTTGTCCTCCTGTCTAGTAGATTTGACAGCAACATGGACATATTTATAATAAAGTCAAGCAGTTAAGGTAGATACCCCTGCACCTGGCAGAGTACTGGTGGATACTTGGTAGTTAACCACACTTATCAAATCATCATCATATCCAGCCTCACTGAGAATTTCATAGAAATGGAAAGCAATCTGTACCGGTCTGCAATGAGCCAGCAACGATTTTTGAAGCTGCTGTAGTAAAGTTTCCGTGCCCACACCGGTCGCGGCTTTATAGACCATCGTATAAATGTGCCAGAATGTGACAGAAGACAAACAAAAACGGATTCACAAAAAGTCTGTGAACCCGCTTAAATTGCTGCGACACCACTTTAACTAAGCCTGTATTATACTGATTTATATACATAAAATATTGCTCTACTTTTAACCATATACTGAAATATATACCATAACAATTGAGGTGAACAATAAATTGGATGAATTATTACCGCTTTCAACCCCCATCTTTGTAGTCTCAAAAATAGCATATTTTGTTGCTGTTATTCTACACCAAACAGCACACCCTCAGCCTAAACATTTCAGAAACTCTTCAGTATTCATCCGGAAACAAAATAGTAGTGACCGACCTATCGCATTCCGTGATTATCCAGATGGGCGGTACGCCTGCTTTTGTGTAGGCTGAGAACAATCTATAGCCATCCAGCAAGGCTAACTCATTTGTCACCCTGTCCTCATCACAGAGATTACCCCAATCCCCTGCCAGGTGCCGTTCAAGCGACAGCCTGACGTGCTGTTCAAACGCTACGTTCCTATTCATCTCGTCGTTAACTCCACGGGTGACAACTATTTTACCTGAATTGAACTTTATCATCGTTTACTCCTTCGCGCAGTCTCCTGCGTCTGTGTATGTATTGTATTATTGTGTTCATGCTGTTGCGGTATTGCGCCTCGTCAGTAATCCCTCCATTATCCCGAACATGGCAGACGGAAGTTCCTGAATGGATTTGATAACCTTATGATTATCCCAGTAATTGCGAACACTACCATCCATAATGCCTATGGCAGCGATTTCGATACCGTCCTTCAGAGCCTTTTGTGTTGCAGACCTTGTTGCGGCACCGTTATCAGGACAGCCATCGGTCAGAATCAGCAGAATCTTCCGTGGTTCTG
>CAIMXI010000264.1 GCA_903845365.1 uncultured Geobacteraceae bacterium
ACTCCTGGTATTTCTGCAGTATTTTAAATTCCAGCATCGTCAATAGATAAACAATTTCCTTGCTCATTTTCAGGGCACTTCTGAAATCAAGTTCAGCCTGAGCAGTTTTTTGCGAGTTGAATTTTGAACCGTTATGCCACTCTACTACGCTGTCTGCGGCAGTATGAAATACTTTGTGGCCCTTTTCCAGCAATGCGATCTCCGGAATATCCTTGTATGTTTGCAAACCTTCACCATAAAGCCAGATACCTAGCTCGCAATTCCGGTAGGAGGGGAGTGCGGCAGCTGAGATATTTCTATGAAGGAGCA
Organism: uncultured Geobacteraceae bacterium; assembly: GCA_903845365.1. Lineage (GTDB taxonomy): Bacteria > Desulfobacterota > Desulfuromonadia > Geobacterales > Pseudopelobacteraceae > JACRCG01. The sequence continues at coordinate 310 of CAIMXI010000264.1, forward strand.
TCTCAAGCTGAGAGACCCATTCTACATGGGTAATTCTGGCGATTGTTATATCAATCATTTGGGGCTATTCCGTAATTCATCGCATCTCCATAAAGCTGCAAGCTGTATGATTTTCTTAACCAAACAGTGCCTTGGATTCACAAAAAACGCAATAGTGATTATGTAGTGGATTGATAGTGACGAAATATGGCTATTTAAGCGAGAGGAGATAGCTTTGAAGGTTTTGCTTCTTTGCGTTCAGACCTAATTTCTTTCTGATGTTCTGACGGTGAGAGTCAACTGTGTCTTTGGAAATATTGAGTAATACAGCGATATCTTTTGACATTTTGCCCTCACGAATAAAATTTGCAACCTCTATTTCCGAAAAAGTTAGATTGTGAAGGGCTGTTGACAGCCTAATGGAAAATGGTGAGACAATTTGTAACAGGTTGGATTCAAGCAGATCCAGATATGATATAAATGAAGGATTGGAAACAAATTTCCGAAGTTTTTCAATAGTTGGTATTATTAGCGTTTTAACGTTTGAAAATACACGATCCTCCAGTTCATTCTTGTCGTCATCTCTCTGTCTCAGCAAAACTTTAAGTGTGGTATTCAGTTCCACAAGATTCTGCGATTTAATTTCCAACTCTTCATTCAGAGTAATAAGTTCTTCCGTCCTGGCTCTGACTTTATCTTCCAGTTTTTCGTGAGCCTCACGCAAAGCGGCTTCTGCTCTCTTCAACTCGGTAATGTCTCGAAAAGCGGTAACTGATGCAACTATTCTGTCACCTTCCATTATGGGACTGCATAAAACGGATATTGGAAAAGTACTGCCACTTTTATGGGTAAACAGGTCATTAGCAGAACAATATTGGTTGCCGGTCATTATAACGTTGCGCATCGGACACTGTTCAAGCGGCAAAGACGAGCCATCCACATTGTGACAATGGATAATATCATGGGCATTCTTATCTGCCAATTCACCAGCAGCCCATCCCAAAAGGCGCTCTGCTTCCGGATTCATAAAGGTGATTTCGCCGGCTTCGTTCAGTACAAAAATACCCTCGGCAATATATTCAATGACATTCTGAAAAAGTCGTTCACTTTTGTAATGCATGTATTTCCTCTTTATAATCATCTTGTTAGTTTGCCAGTGCCATCGTATATTAATCGTTCACTAGCTTCTTAGTGCTGGCAATAAATGCAACTCAGCATTATCACGACTGTATTTTATGAGCAACAATGCTTCCATAAGCTATAGAACCGAAAAAACATCCGGAAGTAACTCTCCTGCGAGCCTCATCCTTTAGAGCTTGTGCCAACTCAACACCTATTCTTCCACTGGCAGCAAGTGCATCTGCACCTCTATCAGCGATGGTCAACATATATTCCGGCGCATGTGTTTCAACTATTCCAAGGCTACGTTGTTTTATAATCGAGAAGCCAGCGCCACGAATCAAAAACGGTAGTCGTTGAATCAACCAGCGATCATGGACAATTGCCGACATTGCAGCATCAGCGCAGGTCTGAAGAGGATCGAACTCCCCGTTGGCCAGGGTTGTTGTAGTATAATTACCATCAAAAACTGCTAACACCCCATTAGGTCGAAGTACACGAAATGCTTCCTGTATAGCTTCTTCCGGGCGGGGAACATGACTAAGAGTTGTATGAAAAACTATGATATCAAAACTTTCACTACAGTATGGCAGGCTTCGGCTGTCTCCTTCGACAAATTTCAAGTTCGAGATATCAGCCGATATTTTCCGCGCTTTTGCCAAAAATACAGGTGAAGGATCAATCCCGACAACTTGGCCACTGGGCAGTCGACTTGCAAGCTCACGGCTCACAACACCGGTTCCACACCCGACATCCAGTGCCGAAGTGGCTCCCGTAAACTCAATATCGCCAAGATAAGTTTTGAGCATATCACGCTGCTGAATATCCGCTGCTCTCAGTTCCAGAACCTTTGCAAGACTTTCCTGAACTTCGTGTGCCACATCAGTTATTGAACTGTATACATCCGCCATTAGGGTACCATTATATAGGATAAGAACATGTGGATCACTGCATTTACAAGCAACGTGAGGCTAACATCAAAAGTATCCTTGTCAATGATAATTCAGCATGATAATTCAGCATTGTCTAAGCGCACGCATAATCTGCTTTGCAAAAGGGTTAATGACAGAATAATGGTTTTCTGTTCCTCGGCGCTTTCCGTCGATGATTCCTGCTCTTTTCAGTACAGCTAGATGCTGTGAGACAACGCATTGCTCCAGGCCAAGGCATTCCCAAATATTTTTTACGTTACACTCTTGCACTTCAAGCATGAAGATTATCTTCAACCGAACCGGGTGACCCAGTGTCTTGAGAATTAAAGCGTTATCTTGCAGATTTTTTTTATCCGTAAAGGGTGTTTTTTCGGCTGTTATCATACTGATAAACTCCAGTAGATTAAGTTACTTGCGCGGGGTACTATCAAAATGCAAAATTCCAGATCAATCACAGTTGCTACGATGTTTTTTCTCATAACTTTGCTTTTAGAAGTTGAATTTCAATGTAGACTGCAATCAATAACGATGACTTCTTTTGGTTATCACTCTTGAGGATATCCTGATTTACGCCAACGCGCCATATGCCCTTCAAGCAGTGTCACATTCCGGTAGCCAAAGGCTTTAAGCAAAGTCCTGACTATCTGGGCGCGAGGACCAAGTTCACAGGTTACTACCATTTCAGCATTTTTGTCTGCCGGAATATGGGCCAGACGGAAAAGAATTTTCAAAGTTGGAGCGTGTATTGCCCCAGGAATATGTCCTTTATTATATTCAAAACCATGGCGGACATCTATTATAGCAGGCGCCTGATTTCCTTTTATTCGTTTAACCAGCTCTTCTGGATGCATGCTTGTCTCCATTCAAATCGTCCAGATTATACTTCCAGAGTATAACCTACCATGGCGGTCTGAAATGCTCTCGGAAATTCCCGTGATAGCCGCGCTGATGCAGCGAAACCGGTGCAGTGACTGGCAGCCAGTTTTTTGACACCAAGGGTTCGCAGAAAAGTAATGGACTTTTCAAGTTGCTCCTGGCTGCAAAAGCCGAGGTGAGTGCCGCCAATGACCGCATAGACGTCGCTTCTGCCGGTCATATCAGCAGCGTACTCCATAGTATTCACCAACCCTGCATGGCAGCACCCTAAAATGAGAACAAGCCCCTGCGCTGTTTCCAGGACAAGTGACTGGTCGTCAGGCGTGGTATCAGGTACCTGGCCGGTACAGTCACAATAAAGACCTTGGTCACCGATTTCAAAGCCGGTCACACGAGGGATTTCTCCCGTCAGGTACATTCCAGGTGCAAAGGCCCGAAACTCTTTTGAAAGATCAAAAAAGGCTCCTGCCGCTTCCAGTTCGCCACGGCCTGACGTAATAGAAATCGGATAATATTCACCGGTATCCTTAACCCGATAGCGAGAACGGAACATGTCGGGATGCCCCAGCACCTGTTTGGCGCCACACTCCTCTAGCAGAGGCTTTAGGCCACCGGTATGATCATAATGACCGTGAGAAATAACTACATTTTTGACAGTGGAAAGATCCCTGTTCATAAGCCGAGCATTATGCAGCAGCGTCAATCCTTGACCGGTGTCGAACAGCAGCGGCGCACCTTCAGAAGGCTCAATCAGCGCAGCAAAGCCATGTTCGCCAAGTGCGCCGGTAATCGGTCCGACCGAGTTCTCGCAGAGAATGGTTATTCGATAAGTCACTTGCAACAGTTGCTTTTGGGGAAGCGCGGCACTCCCATTTTTCCTAGTATGTTAAACATCGGGCAAAATTGGGTAAAGCCTGATTGGAAGAGATTCAAACCGACAAAACCGGTGAACCAGAGCCAGTTGGGCGAGTGAAAATGCGCAAGGGCAAGTGAAGTCATAATAAATGTTCCGGCGACAATTCGTACAATTCGCTCAATGTAGAATTCTTCTTTCATGGTGTAACTCCTTTAGAAACTCGATTACTTTAAGCTCTTATTTTCTTCGATATCCTTTTTCTTGCCCCGGTCCCCGAGGTCACATGAATTGGACATTCAGGTAGACACCCCGAGGCGTGGCAGAATATATTTTTGCAAAACGAACCAACACACCAGAATTCCAATCAGAATCATTACATCTTTCATAAAAATTTCCTTTCTCAAAGCGATTTGTGGTGCTGTTCTTTCCAACTCTGCACTAGGTAATACAATATCGGAATAGTCACACGTGACAGCGTGGTCGAGGCGATTTCCCCGAACATCATAGCCAACGCTAACCCCTGGAAAATCGGGTCAAACACAATAACGAAACTTCCTACGACTACCGCAGCGCCGGTCAACAGCATCGGCCGGAAACGAACCGCACCCGCTTCGATAATTGCCTCATCAAGTTTCATCCCCTCACGTCGCTTCATTTCGGCAAAATCTATCAGGATGATTGAGTTGCGTACAATGATACCGGCCAAGGCGATGAAACCGATCATGGACGTCGCGGTGAAAAAGGCTCCGAACAGGGCGTGTCCTGGCAGTATTCCGATCAGCGTCAGCGGAATCGGAGCCATGATAACAAGCGGCGTGGTAAAATCCTTGAACCAGGCCACCACAAGAATATAGATCAGCACCATAACCGCCCCGAAGGCGATGCCGAGATCGCGGAATACTTCATAGGTGATGTGCCACTCTCCATCCCATTTCATGCCGATATGCTCTTCGCTCCACGGCTGGCGGGATGCCAGCACCTCAATCTTCTGCCCGTCCGGTGTGGCAATGGCGTCGATTTCTTTCTGCATTTTCAGAATAGCGTAGACCGGAGCTTCAATCTGGCCCGCCACATCAGCAATAACATAGACAACGTTCTTTAGATTCTTACGATAGAGGGTTTTCTCTTCGTTCGTTGTCTTAATTTTAACCAGTTGTGACAACGGCACATTCCCCTTTGCGCCGGGCACATAGATCGATGAGAGCGCCGTCGCAGAACTGCGCTGTCCAATCGGGAGACGTAAATTAATCGACACCGGCTCTTTTTCCCTAGGCAGATGGAGCAGTCCGGCGCTATCCCCTTCCAGAGCGATACGGACTGTTTTCGCCACATCTTCCACGGCAACACCTGAGAGCGCCGCTTTTTCCTGATCAACAACAAAGGTCAGTTTGGCCTGATCATCTTCACGATACCAGTCTACATCGACCACTCCAGGCGTTTTTGCTAAAATCGCCTTTACTTTTGCAGCTATGCCGGCTCTGGCAGCATCCTCCGGGCCGTAAATTTCTGCCACCAGCGTTGCCAAAACAGGCGGGCCGGGAGGGATCTCGGCAATTTTAACCCGTGCGCCGTATTTGTCCGCAATTGCCTTAACTAGAGGTCTGATCCGTTTGGCGATAGCATGTGACTGATCCTTGCGCTCATCCTTGGGAAGCAGATTGACCTGAATATCTGCCAGGCTGGAACCTTTACGCAGATAGTAATGCCGCACCAGACCGTTGAAGTTGAACGGGGCGCTGGTACCAATGTAGGCCTGGAAGTCTGTCACTTCGGGTACAGTCCGCAGCGCATCTCCCATCTCTCTGGTCATACGGGCGGTCTGCTCCAACGGAGTTCCGTCCGGTGCGTCGATTATGACTTGCAGTTCATTCTTGTTATCGAACGGCAGCATTTTAACCGTTACAGCCTTGAAATAGATCAGCGAGCAGGAGAGAAGCAGAAGGGCAACCACACC
>CAIMXI010000265.1 GCA_903845365.1 uncultured Geobacteraceae bacterium
ACGAAGATGATGTCGTATGGTATCGCCGCAAGGTATGCTTTGGCATTAAGAGTGTCAGAGGCACAGTCAACGGCGAAACCCTCCGGGCCAAGGATAGTATTGAAAAGTTTCTGAACTGATAATTCGTCGTCAACTATGAGTGCTCTCGGATTCATAAAATTCCTCTTGAAATCATCATTCTCACCAGCATATCGCGCAACTCATCCGGTTTGTACGGCTTATGCACAAATCCGGCATGCGGATCATTATTAATGACATCTTCCACCGACTCTACGCCATAGCCGCTGCAGATAATAATCGGGACGGCCTGATTAATTTTACGCAGTTCGTGATATGCCTCGATACCGCCCATCACAGGCATGATCAGATCCAGCAGGATCAAGTTTATCTCGCCGCTGCGCTCGCGATATAGTTCAAGTGCTTCGCTGCCGTTTGATGCGGTCATGGTGGTGAAACCCATTGCCCCAAGCAGCTCGTCCCCCATGATGCGCAGTATTTCTTCATCCTCCACCAACAGAATTGTGCCGCTTGCCTCTTCAAGCGGAGCTGCAGTGGTTAAAGTGGTTTTGGCATAATCAGCGGTTTGCGGTACCGGGAAATAGACCCTGAAGGTTGTGCCGTCACCCGGCTTGCTGGTCAGTTGCAGAGCGCCGTCATGTGATTTGATAATGCCATGTATGGCTGACATGCCGAGCCCGCGCCCGGTGATTTTGGTGGTGAAGAACGGTTCAAATATCCGCTTCTGCGTTGCCTCATCCATGCCGCAGCCGCTATCAGTCACCTCCAGGCGGACATATCTTCCGGCCTGGATGACCGTGCCGAAAATGTCGGCATCAGTGGTGTCTGAATCAAAAACCATCTGCGAGAGAGCGACCCTGATCGTGCCGTTTGCCTCGCCAATCGCATCGGCGGCGTTGATGATCAGGTTCATGATGATCTGCTGGATCTGGCCGGTGTCGCCGTTTATTTCCGGGATATCACGTTTCAAATCAAGTTCGATGGTGACATTTTTCTTGAAGGCAGCTTGCAGCATCTTGACTACTTCATCAATCAATAGCCAGAGGTTGACCCGTGTCTGTTCCAGTGGGCTTTTACCGGCGTAGGTCAGCATCTGGCGGCAGAGGTCAACAGCACGGCCTCCGGCGGTTTCCATCTTCTGAAAGGCCGCTTTATATCCCTCCACCGGAATCATCTCCTCTCTTGCCATGTAGCAATGCCCCATGATGACAGTCAGGATGTTGTTGAAGTCGTGGGCGATGCCGCCTGCAAGTACGCCGAGGCTCTCCAGTTTCTGGGCCTGGTGGAACTGTTGTTCAAGCAAATGGCGTTTCTCTTCCGCTTGTTTGCGCTCGCTGATATCCAGAAAACTCCAGATTGAACCTTCCTCCATATTTTCAGGATTTATTGCATGACCTACAAGGTTGCACCAGAATAAAGCCCCGTCTTTCTTTTTCATCATAAGATCTTCTGAGAAGACGCCGCCGGATGCAATAGTGGAATACCCTTTTTCTCCGACATATATATATGATTCCTTGTCGGCATAGTGCTTCGCAGTTTCCATCTGGTGAGTTTCTGCGACTTCATAACCAAACAGCTTACAATGTGCAGGGTTGGCCCAAAGCACTTTTCGATTTTTGACGAAAATGATCCCAACCGATGTGCTGTTCAGAATTATCTGCTGCTCGTTTGTAAGCTTCCGGAGCTTTTCTTCACTCTCTTTCAGCAGCTTCTGGGTACTCTCATATTCACTGACTTGTACCCGCAGCATCTCTTCGGTCGCCATGAGATGATCATTTTGTTCACTGAGTATATCTTCAGTCGTCAGCAACGTTTCATTCTGTTTGCGTAGCTCTTCTTTACCCTCCAGCAGAGCTTTGAGCAGAGCACTACGCCGCCGCTCATTCATCAAGTAAATAACTCCGAAGAGCAGAACAAGGCCGGATAATACTATACCTGCAAAAATTTCCGGTATTTCACTTGTATTTGACTCGGCCAGAATGTCTTTCTCGGTCTGCAGGACAACCACCACCAGCGGATAATTCTGTAGACGCCGGTATGCTCCGATGCGGACTACCCCATCCATAACACTTGGCACCTTGAATATACCGGCTACAGGCTTGGTCGGATCAAGAAAGGGGCGATCTTTTGGAACTACGACTCCTCTTGCCTCTTTGGCCGTTGGACTTTTTGAAGCTCGGGCGCGGATGACACCATCCATCCCGACCAGAGTGACGGCACCACCTGGGCCGATATCGATCCCTTTGTAAAAGTTTGAAAAATAGTCCGGATCGATTGAGAGCACAATTACGCCGGCAAATGAACCGCTCTTATCCACTATTTTTCGGGTGAACTGGATGCTCCATTTTTGCGAGACCCGGCCAAGAACCGGTTTGCTGATAAAGAGCTGGTCATCTGGCCCGGTCAGATGTGTGCGAAAATGCTCCCGATCACTGAGATCAAGCGGAACAGAGGGCAACCCTTTGGTGTTGAAGGTCATTATCCCCTGTTTGTCTGTGACACTGACCTGGATCAGAAGGTCTGCCACACTCTTATGCTCCGCAATAAACCGTATCCGGTCGCCAAAGGCAAGAGGGTTCCGCTGATATTCCCCCCGCAGTTGCAGAAGTAGACCGTCAATGATCTGGACGGTTTTTTTGACATGTTCTTCAAATGCCAGTGCCAGGTTTGCGGAACTGACTTCGGCAGCGGCAATGATCAGACTTCGGTCGGTTGAGGTATGGTAATACAACGCGCCCCAGATGACGGCGAGTGAGAACATGCAGATGAGAATAATGTTTTTGATTTTGTTATGAAGCATACCGGCTCCCTCTCTACCTCTTTTATGACTTCCCGACTATCCGTCACTCTTGAGAAAAGCGCTAAATTCCTGCTCGTTCATCGCCCGATTGATCTGCATGGCAAAATCGGCATCTATACTTTACGAGGTCTAATATTGAGCTTTTAGTAGGCCGGTTCAAGCGAAGCGGAACCGGCGTTTTCAGCCATCGCCAGCGTTGTTGCCGGATGCGCTACGCTTCATCCGGCCTACAACTGATATCAGGCGGCCCACTTCTCCAGCAGCGCCGCCAATGCGTCTTTTTTCACCGGCTTGGGCAGATAATCATCCATTCCGGCTTCAATACACTTTTCGCGGTCCCCTTTCATGGCGTTGGCGGTCATGGCGATGATCGGAACGGCATGATTGAGAACTTTCGACTCTGTATTTCGGATCATCGCGGTCGCTTCAAAGCCGTCCATCTCCGGCATCTGGCAATCCATGAGGACCACGTCGTAGTTTATCATCTCCAGCGCACGCAGAGCCTCAAGCCCATTGGCAACCACATCGGCCTTGTAGCCGATTTTGCCGAGGATGCTTTGCGCGACTTTCTGGTTGATGATGTTATCTTCAGCCAGGAGGATGCGGATGCCACGCTGGGCGACCTCGGCTACAGTGTGCTTGGTTACGATTCCAGTTGAAACGTTTGAAGATGTCTGATTCGCCCGTCCGAGAGCAATAGCGATGCAGTTGTGAAGCTGCGTCTGTCTCACCGGCTTGGCCAGATACCCAACAAAGCCGATCTGTTGCAGCAGTGCGGCGTCGCCACGCTGGGCGAGGGAGGTCACCATGATCATCAGGGTTGATTCCACTAAAGGATCAGACTTGATCCGGCGGCCAAGTTCACTGCCATCCATACCGGGCATCTCCTGATCCAGCAGGGCAACTCGGAATGGGTTTCCCTGCTGG
>CAIMXI010000266.1 GCA_903845365.1 uncultured Geobacteraceae bacterium
GAACAGAATAATACGGAACAGAACAGGATGATCACCTACAAACAATTCTTGCCAAGCGCTATTATACGACTTAGGCTCATTTTATGAAGATCAAAAAACTTGAACATCGAGTTATATCCAAATTATCTGCAGCTCAATTCTTTGAATATACGGTGGCTCTTGCAAAAATATTGTCTTGCCGGAAGGTTTCTAAAGAGCGGCAGCCAGTTTATTACTGTACAGGTCAGGAAGTGCGGAGCTTTGTTGTCATAAATACGGTAGCGGCTTCGCCCCATTTTTTACTCCTGTACGATACTTGACGCAGCGCGCCTGTACTGCGTTCCCACGCGCCGCGAGGGAACGAGAGGAATTTTCACTGTGCGTTTTGAAACGCTGGCTTACAGCCTTCCGCTATTTCCTTCATCTGCAAAGATATCTGTTCCCATGGTGCGTTTAATTCTAACGTACAAACCCGAATTTTATTGCCTGCTAAAAGGAAATCTTCACGAAGCACTGCGTTAACAACGGGATAGATAATGATACCTTCAAATCGACCTTCTGCATGGATTTTACAGCGCAGGTTTTGCATATATGCTGAAAGTTGATTTAATCAGGTCGTTTGCCGTACCCCTTTTAACCCGTCCCTCCTTGACATCCTCCAACGACGCTCGGACTCTGGCGTAATAAGCTTCCTGTTCTGCAACAACAAGCTCCTGATAACGAACATCGGAGACGACTACATACTGAGGCTGATTGTTCCGGATTATGTGAACATCTCCAATAGCGATGAGATCATCAACCGCAGCAATTCCACGCCGCTTGATCTCCTGGGCTGGTATGGCGTTCATAGCTAGACTCCTTTTAGTACTTGATTTAGTACTACAATACTTACGCAAGCGCCGAATGGCAAATCATCTTAGGAATTAAACAACCGTTTTCATCAGCTCATTGGCGATGGCGGGGCTTTCAAGTCGCATGATACTTTCTTCCGCGCTGCCAAAGCTCAGCAGGTTGATGCTCCCGTACCATACAATTTTCTGATCAGTTACTGCAAATTTCTGATGGATGTTTGGACGGAAAATCGTATGTATACCAGCATCATGCAAGATGGCAGTAGTACCTTGGAAGGCGACTTGATCTATTTCCCGGTAATCCTCTGCCGGTCTGGTTACCACGATAACCCGTATACCGTTTCGCACCGCAATTTCGAGATGCTGCAGCATCTGAACGGTGCGTCTTCGGGTGACAAACGGGCTTACTATCAGAATCTCTCTCGTTGCCGCAAGAATATCATTGTTGAACACCGACAGAAAGCTGCTGTTATCAAAAATAATATCTATTGAATCCGCAGCGACAGTCCCGCTTTTTGCCTTATAACCGATAGAGGCGTAGCTATTGAGTCGCCTGCCGTACATCTTTTCCAGCATTTTAACGTGGATATCGACATAGTCGTAGATCTGCACCTCTTTTTTGTCCGCAAACAGTCGGTGAAGCCTTCCTGCATACTGTTGAATTGTGCCTTTCCACGATATCGGCATGGTCAGAAACAGTGTGTCAAGCCGGGGTTCATCGAAGCCTTCACCGATAAACTTGCCGGTGGCAACCAGCGTTAATTGTCTGTCTGCAGGGGTTTCAGATATGCGCTTGAAAATTTCGCCGGTTTCCTTTTCTCCCATCTTTCCCATGAGAGAAAGGACTTCCGGGATTTTTTCACTCAAAGCTTTGGCAAGTAATTTCACATGAGCGGTTCGTTCTGTCAGCACAAGACAACTTCTCCCCTGCTGATGGCTGTTGACGACATCATCAATAATCAGTTGGTTGCGCATCTCATTGACAACGATCTCCGAGTAAAAGTCCTGAACGGTCAGCTCCGGTTCATTTCTGCCTAAGGGGGCGCGCAGCGAGGTGAATCGCGGGATTATGAAATGATCAAAGGGGCGCTTTTCCGCCTGCAGTTTGGCATCATCCCGGTATCGTATCGGACCGCACTGCATGAAAATAATCGGATGATGCCCATCCTTTCTGGTCGGCGTTGCGGTCAGGCCGTACACATACTTTGCAGATGCGGCTTTGAGAACCTGTTCAAAGCTAGAGGCTGCGGCATGGTGGCACTCGTCAACGATAATCATGCCGTAATTCTTTACGCATTCATTGACGTCACCACTTTTGTTCAACGATTGCATCAGAGAAATATCGATTATACCGGACAGAGTGTTTTTGCCGTTCCCCAGTTGCCCGATTATCTCTCTGCTCTTCTTTCGTCCTCTCTTTTTTTGATTCGCCTCCGCTTCCGGCAACGTTTCATGAATGGAGAGAAACTCCTGTAATCGGTTTCTCCATTGCGAAACCAGTGTGACCTTGTCAACGATGATGAGGGTATTGACCTTTCGTTCGGCGATCAACCTGATTGCCAGCACCGTTTTACCAAAAGCGGTCGTACCGGAGAGGACTCCGATGTCATGTTCCAGCATCTTCTCCAGAGCCACCGGCTGCTCGTCGCGCAACTCACCGTTGAATTCAACCGCGATCGTCCTGCCGCAGCTCGTCTTATCCATACAGGTAAAACTCACACCATGTTCAGCCAGCAGGGCTTTCATCTCCTTTTCACAGCCCCTTGGCAGACAGAGATAGTCGGCAGAATCATCGGCGCAGCAGAAAATCCTCGGCTTGTCAAATGTCGGCAAACGCATCGCCTGATGTTTGAAAAATTCGGGGTTCTTGAAAACCGCCAGACGTTTCAGGCGATTCAATGCCCGCTGTGAAATGCCGGATTTAGGGATATACAGCATGTTTGCTTTGACGATCTCAACCTCACGAGGAAAGTCACTACGCTGCAACGCCACCACCCTCTGGGCTTCCCACGGTTTTTGCACTTCTTCATCATCCTGCTTTACTACACCAAGCTCACTTCCCGGAGAAAGCTGTGTGGTCAGCGCCAGCAGATCATCCGCAGACAGCTTTTGAATCGTGCCTAAAAATGCCCACTGGTCAGGATACGGTTCAAAATTTCTATCGACGAAAACGCTGTTACCGGCCAGCCGTGCTTCTTTCTGCAGTGGCAGCGCAATCAGGTTTCCTAACCCGCCTTTAGGCATGGTGTCCTGATTGGGAAAAAATCTGTCGTAGGATTTGAAGGTGATTTCATGCCGTTCATTCGTGGCATGGGTAAGGAGAGAAGTGCCAAATTTTCTTGCCAGTGTAGCTGAAATGGGCGTTTCAAAAAAGAACCACGCATGCCCGCCATTGCCAGACCGTGAACGCTCGGCCACAACAGGTATACCAAAAGCCATGCAGATATCTTGCAGTGTGGAGATATCTTTTTGCCAATCGCCATCGTCAAAGTCAATCGCCAGAAACCAGCAGGTTTCATCAAGAAGCATCGGATAAATCCCGACTACCATGTTTCCCAACAAATGTTTTTCAATGACAGCCCCATCGAAAGGGGTGTATGACTTTTTGACGCACACAGAACAGGTCACCTTCGGCTTGTCGCATATTCCCCGCTTCCATTCATTCAAGCAGACAGGCGAGTAACCTGCTGTCTCCTTTTTTTTGCTGTCCCACCTTTTGGCATAGACATCGTCTCGCCCTTTGAAGAGAGACATGAATAATCTGATTTTTTCGGCGGATGCTGAGCGGTAGGAGATGTTTTCGGAGGATAATTCAGTCGCAGAGTGTTGAATGATGTGTTCTGGTTCGCGTGAAAGGCATGGTTCCTCTTGTCGCTGTGATTCGGTATCACCCAGGTTTGCCTTAAAGGCTTTGAGCTCTTCTTTCAATAAGCGGTTTTCAGCCAGCAAGAGCTGATATTTTGTTTGAAGCTCCTTGAATGAAATCAGGGTTTCATCTGTCACGCCAGAATCTAACCATGGGCATATCAACTTTTACTCCTCAAATACCTCATAAAATCCGTGAGTTCCCAATCTGTGTACTTTCATCATATCTGTTGAACCGCGTGTTTCAATGAGTCCCATGGTTATAATCACATGATCGCCGTTACGGAAACCGCTGGCCAGCAGTTTTTTCTCCACCTCAAAAATTTGCTGATCCGTATTTTCCATTATACCAACCTCTATGCATCGGACGCCCCAATAGATTGACAGCCTGCGGCGAATTTCAAGAGATGTGGCAAATGCAATAATGGGCGTTTTCGGGCGGAAGGATGATATGAGCGCAGCGGTGCTGCCTGAGCGGGTATATACAGCAATTGCTTTTGCTTTAAGGGTGGTGGCTGTCCTGCAGGAGGACTCTGCAACAGCTTGAGCAACTATAGATACGGAACAACTGGGCGTAGTACTTTCGATAAAATCTGCATTTTCCACGTCTATGGCAATGCGAACCATCGTCTCGACCGATTCAACCGGAAAATCACCAGAAGCGGTTTCTGCCGAAAGCATAATGGCATCGGTGCCGTCAATAATCGCATTAGCTACATCAGAAGTCTCAGCCCTTGTCGGTCGAGGACTTCGGATCATGGAGTCCAACATCTGGGTAGCTGTTATTACCGGCTTGCCAGCCTTGTTGCAGGCCTGAATGATCATCTTCTGAAAGATCGGCACTTTTTCCGGCGCAATTTCAACTCCAAGGTCACCACGCGCCACCATTACGGCATCAGTTGCTTCAAGTATTTTTTTAAAGTTACGTAACGCCTCCGGTTTTTCAATTTTTGCAACTACCGGAGTATCTTTTCCTTTATCAGAAATTATCCTTTTAATTTCGAGGATATCCTCGGCAGTACGCACAAAGGAGAGTGCTACGAAATCCACACCTGCTTCTAGTGCAAAATCCAGATCAATTAAATCCTTATTGGTGAGACATGGCGCAGAAACATTCACACCCGGTAAGTTGATTCCTTTGTTGTTTTTGAGAAGACCTCCCGCTACAACCCGGCAGCGAACCCGTTCACCATCAGCCGTAATTACCTTTAATTCCAACAGTCCGTCATCCAGCAGGATACGGGAGCCTTGACGCACGTCATAAGGCAAAGACTTGTATATGGTCGGAATGACGCCATCACTGCCAAGCACGTCGTCCGTGGTAATAACGACCTCCTGACCTTTGGTTAGCAGCATACCTTCACCGGCCATCTTTCCGGTTCTGATTTTAGGGCCCTGAAGATCACCTAAAATGCCAACCTGTCGGCCCAGTTTGTCGGACACGGCTCGTATTACATTGATTAACTCAAGTTTTTGTGAGTTTTCGCCATGCGAGAAATTAAGTCTGAATATATCAACACCGGCTCTCATCAACTTCTGAATCATATCAGGAGAGGAGCTGACTGGACCGACAGTCGCAACTATTTTGGTTTTACTTATTGCTTTAGCCATTTATTGTTCCTTTTAGAGCTTGGAATGAATATTATCCATGAATCGCCTCTTTATGCACATCCAACGCTGCCTCACGGAGTGCTTCGGTGAGAGTTGGATGAGCGTGGCAGATGAGGGCGATGTCACGCGATGTACCTCTGAAAGCCATCACAGTTGCAGCCTCCGATATCAGATCAGAGGCCCGGGGACCTACAATATGAACACCCAGGATCCTATCGCTTTCCTGATGTGCAAGAATTTTAACAAATCCTTCTGTTTCATCCATGCAGCGCGCTCTGCCAAGTGCGGCAAAATTGAAGCGGCCAGAACGATACTGTATGCCGGCTGCTTGCAGCTGTTCCTCAGTCATTCCCACTCCCGCCGCCTCAGGCCAGGTATAAACAACCCCGGGAATAACATCATATTCAACGACAGCAGACATACCTGCCATTTTTTCGACACAGGCGACACCTTCGTCAGATGCCTTGTGCGCCAGCATCGGACCAGGTATAAGATCGCCAATCGCATAGACCCCTTGGAGTGTGGTCTGATAGGCGTCATCGACAACCACCCTCCCCGCTTTGTCCAGCGATACACCAAGCTCTTCCAGACCCAATCCCGCAGTCAACGGCCGCCGCCCGACCGCCACCAGCAGATTGTCACAATCCAGTTCTTCATTGCCGGTGCCGGAGTCAAACTGAACAATAGCCTTGGAACCGTTGCGCCGAACTCCGGTAATGCGGGTGCTCAACTTGAACTGAATCCCTTGCTTGCGCAATGAGCGGTAGAGCAGGTCAGCAGCCTGACGATCCATATTCGGGAGAATATTTGGCAGCATCTCCATTACCGTTACCTGAGAGCCAAGACGTCGCCAGACCGAACCAAGCTCCAGGCCGATAAAACCGCCCCCGGCAACTACAAGATGTTCCGGAACACGCTCAAAAGAGAGAGCTTCTCGCGCTGAAACAATCACCTGACCGTCAAAAGCTAAACCAGGCAGGCTGGATGCCTCACTTCCAGCCGCAAGAATGACTTTCTGGGCTAAAAGAGTAACCAGTGACTCTGGAGCAGCTTCCTGAAGGCTTTGCTGGCCGGCTACCGGCACATCTAGCGCAACAGCAACCTGATGCCGACCAGCAGTATCAGCCCCCTTAAGAGTAGCGGTGCCATGGAAGAATTCAATTTTGTTTTTTTTGAACAGATAGGCGATGCCATCGGTCAATTTTTTTAGAACATCACTCTTGCGCAACATCATGGCCCCAAGATCAAGTCGTGGTGAATCAACAATTACACCGTGCAGAGCAAACTTGTCACGAGCCATGGCAAAATGTTCACTTGAGTCCAGGAGCGCCTTGCTAGGAATACATCCTTCGTTCAAGCAGACACCACCAAGAGTGGCTCTTTTATCGACTACGGCAACTTTCATCCCAAGCTGGGATGCGCGGATGGCCGCAACATAGCCGCCTGGACCGGCACCAATGATTATTAGATCGAATATATTTTTTTCAAACATGCAACCCCCCTATCCTTTACTCTTCCCTCGTAATAACCTTCAACCTTCAACCTTCAACCTTCAACCTTCAACCTTCAACCTTCAACCTTCAACCTTCCAGCAGCAACGCCTCCGGCTCTTCTATATACTCCTTCACCTTTTTCAGGAAATTGACCGCTTCTCGACCGTCGATAATCCGGTGATCGTAAGATAGCGCCAGGTACATCATCGGTCGGATGACAATCTGTCCGTCACGGACAACCGGTCGGTCCTGAATAGCATGCATCCCCAGCACGGCACTCTGGGGAGGATTAAGGATCGGGGTTGAAAGCATCGAGCCGTAGACGCCGCCATTACTAATTGTGAAAGTTCCCCCCTCCAGATCGGATATGGCCAGATGATTTGATTTGATCTTCTCCGAGAATGCAATAATGGCCTGGTCAATTTCAAACATTTTAAGTTTATCGGCATTGCGCAGCACCGGCACCACCAATCCTTTTTCGCCACCGATGGCAACGCCGATATCGTAGTAGTGATGATGGACAATATCTTCGCCATCGATCGAAGCGTTTACGAGCGGAAACTCCTTCAACGCTTCGATACACGCCCTGACAAAGAATGGCATTAGACCAAGAGGCGTGCCGTGGCGCTTTATAAAATGTTCGCGATATTTACTGCGCAGAGACTTCACGTGAGACAGATCCGCCTCGTTGAAGGTAGTCAGCATGGCAGTCTGCTGACGAGCCGCAACCAAACGGGCGGCGACTCGTTTGCGGAGCGGTGACATCGGTCGGCGATCCTCGCGTCCGGATGAGTACGGCGGTGCGTCCTCCGTTCTTACAGACAGTGGTTTTAACGATTCGGCTGAGGCCGGATGAGGTCGCAAAGCGGCTGCTCGCAGGCTCTCCGGCATTGCCAAAGGTGATTGTTCAATGACAGGTGGATCGGGGTCAGGATGTAATTGCGTTTTTCTATTATTATGTGCCAGCAGATCGTCCGGCGTAATACGCCCATCCTTGCCGCTCCCCACAATATCGACAGGAGAAATATTCTGCTCATACATTTCGCGTCTTAATGACGGCGACGTTGGCGGATCCGCAGATATTACTGACGTTGGTGTCACTCTTTCATTAACCAGGTTTTTTTGCGTTGACGCTGCTTCCGAAATAGTTCCGATAGTCGTCCCGATCGGCACGGTGGTACCTTCAGATACCGATATGGAAAGCTCTCCGTCAGCATCAGCATTAAGATCAAGTGTGATCTTGTCGGTTTCAATTTCGCAAATCGGCTCATCCCGCTTGACAACATCGCCGCTCTTTTTAAACCACCTGGCAAGCAGCGCCTCACGCACAGATTCGCCGACCTCAGGTATTTTTATTTCCATGATGACACTCCTTGTCCCTGTTTTAGTATGAATTATAGATGGCCAGTATGATATTTTTTGATTTGCGTACTATATACCAACAGGTGTATAAGGAGAAATAAAATCTGTGGGGTGGTGTGGAGTAGTTGACCGTTTATACCAACTCTAAACACTAAACTCACTAAATCATGGGAGGTTCTATATGAAAAGAACATTTTTTTTCGGAGTTGTTGTGGCGGCACTCGCTTTTGCAGTGTCTCCGGCTGTTGCTGCAGACATCAATTTTAAGAGTACGTTTCTCCAGAATGGCTTCGAAAGCCTGACAAAAGATTTTGGTACCGCAATTGGTTACAAAAATCTGGCACCAACTGAAAATCTTGGCGTTACCGGTTTTGATGTGGGGCTTGAGATGTCGGCAACGAGTATTGATAAGAACAGCGCCCATTGGCAATCTGCTTTTGGTAAAGATGCGCCTGGATACCTCGTTGTACCAAAACTTCGTGTACGAAAAGGGTTACCGTTAGGCATTGATGTTGGCGCCATCTATTCCTACGTGCCAGGCAGCAATATCAAGCTATACGGAGTCGAGTTGAGCAAATCAATTATTGAGGGGGGCATTGCAACACCAGCGGTCGGGGTTCGGACTACCTACACGAAACTGGCTGGTGTCAATGATTTGGGACTGCAGACCTACGGCGTTGATGCTTCCGTGAGCAAGGGTTTTCTGATGCTCACCCCATATGCTGGAGTTGGCATGCTATGGATTAAAAGCGAGGCAAAAGGGTATCTCAAAACAATCGGTCTGTCCGATGTATCCACATCTATACCACGCTATTTTGGCGGACTAAAAATCACGCCGTTTCCACTTTTCTCTGTGACTGCTGAAGCAGAATATGCCGATACGTCCGTGTACTCTTTGAAGGCTGCCGTCAATTTCTAATTTTATCGATTCAAACTTCATGCAAAGAGGGCACACTTTACGGTGTGCCCTCAGAGTTTTAGCCGTGCAAGATTGACGTGATGATGCGAGCCATCTATTTACAAGGTCAATCGTCGTCCAGCATGCGGTGCTTCGGCTTCTCCACATCTTCAAATTCTCCCTTTTTGACCGCCCAGATGAATACCAGCCAGCAGCCTGCACCGAGACAGAGTGACAGAACTATCAGAATAATCAGGCTTTCATCCATGGTGTTTGAACCTCATAAGACGCAGAGAATTAAGTGAAACCAGCAGAGAGCTGGCGGTCATGGCGACGGCAGCGTAAACAGGGGTCAGGAGTCCGGCCATCGCAAGCGGAATGCCGATGATATTATAAACGAATGCCCAGAGAAGGTTCTGCTTGATTATCCTCATGGTCTCGCGGCTGATACGGTACGCTGTTGTGATGCGTGAAAGGTCGTCGCCGGTTATGATCACATCCGCATTTTCCAGAGCAATATCACTCGACCCGGAGAGCGAACAACTGACTGTGGCAGCCGCCAGAGCCGGTGCGTCGTTGACACCATCGCCGACCATCAGCACCCGACGACCCTGCCGCAGAAGGGTAGTGACATGTTCAAGTTTTTGATCCGGCGTCATCTCACCCAGAGCCGATAACAGACCAATATCAGTGCCAATACTATCTACCGTATTCTGATGGTCACCGCTTATAAGACAAAGCTCCATCCGCTCAGCAATAAGCTCAGATACGACTCTCCGTGCCCCTTCCCGCAGTTGATCAACGAGCAGAAAGCGTCCCGCCAATTGTCCATCAATGGCAAGCAGAACGGCAGTAGCTGAGCTATCCGGCTGATAATTGATATTTACAGGTATTCCGCTTTCCCGAAGGAACGACTCGCTGCCGCAGAACACCCTTTTCCCATCCGGCAAAACGCCCGAGATACCACGACCCGGAACTGAGCTAAAATCAGAGCAGAATTCGGGCTGATAGCCATTCACGGCGGCATACCGGACAATTGCACGGGCAAGCGGATGAGCCGCCTGTTCTTCGACCGTTGCCGCCGCCTGAAGAACAACTGCCTCACCATAATCGTGATATCTGTCGAATTGCATGACGCCGGGCAATCCGCAGGTTACCGTGCCGGTTTTATCAAATAACGCACTGTTTATCGACGCCAGCCGTTCTATGACGTCACCTCCTCGCAAAATGATTCCGAGCGATGCCGAGCGGCTGCAGGCAGCCAGCACTGCAGCCGGGACCGCCAGACCCATGGCACAGGGACAGGCGATCAGAATGATTGACAAGGCAGACATGACAGCAGCAGCGACGCTATCCCCTGAATAGTGAAGCCGCACTCCAGTGACGAGCAGCGCCAGCAGAATTACCGCCGGGACAAACCAGCCGGAAACCCGGTCGGCCAACTGCTGGAGCTTCGGTTTGCCTGCCTGTGCCATCTGAACCAATGAGGCGACCCGCATCAGATAACTCTGACCGGCCGGCCTGAGCGCCTGTACGGTAACCGGAGACGCCACATTGACGCAGCCGGAACGCACCTCATTGCCGCAGAC
This sequence comes from uncultured Geobacteraceae bacterium, assembly GCA_903845365.1. Lineage (GTDB taxonomy): Bacteria > Desulfobacterota > Desulfuromonadia > Geobacterales > Pseudopelobacteraceae > JACRCG01. The sequence goes on from CAIMXI010000266.1 coordinate 10,649, forward strand.
CAGCAAAACCGGTTGACTCTCTCCGGTAGCCAGCGACTGGTCAACCTCGGTCTCACCTTCGACGATCAGGCAGTCAACCGGGAAACGCTCCCCCTGCCTCACCAGCAGAAGATCTCCCGGCCGAATCTCATCCACATCCAGCGTGCAGTGCTCACCATGCTTTACCAGCGTTGCCCGCTGCGGTGCTGCGGCATACAGAGAGCTGATCCCGGACATGGCGCGGCGACGCACGGAAAGCTCCAGCAGGCGGCCTATCAGGACAAAAGTCACGATGAAAGCAGCACTTTCATAGTAGGTTTCCTGTCCGGTAAACGTTGCCCAAACGCTGTAGAACCAGGCTGAGAGCGCTCCCATGGCAATAAGCAGATCCATACCGGGAGCCGCCGTTTTTATAGAACGCCAGCCGCCAACAATAAATGGCCAGCCGGAATAAAAAACCACCGGTGTTGTTACGAGCAGCGAAACGTACTGCAGAAACTGTTTCATCGCCCCGCCTATCCCCTGAAAATATCCGGCATACAAGGCATAGGAATACGCCATCAACTGCATCGTCAGAAAAAGTGCTGTGCCGAAGCGGAGTAGCAGATCATCACGCTCGCGACGTGCTTCCTTTTCGGATTGATCGGCGGAATAGGGGCGAGGAGAATAGCCGAGGTCGGCAATAACAGAGAAAATTTCAAGCGGGGCAACCATCTCCGGATTAAAGCGAAGCGAAGCGATGCCACCACTATAGGAGAGGCTGACATATTCGACACCCGGCACTCGAGCCAGCATCCGCTCCAGCAGCCAGACACAGGAGGGACAGGTAATGCCGCTCACCAGAATATCAATTCTACAAAGATCACCTTCAGAAATAATATGGTGCGACAGGTCTGTTTCACTATAATGTGAAGCTGCACTTTTAGTTACCGTCGGTGTAGTCCGGTCAGAGCGAAGATAAAAATTCCCAAGCCCCGCTTCGCAGATCATACGATAGGCGCCCTGACATCCACGGCAGCAGAAAATGGTCTTAATGCTGTCATCACCGCTGTCGATGATCGCTTTCCATCGAAAGCTTATGCCGCAATGACTGCAACTCTGCTCAGGCAGCAGTCTCATGGTAAAACCGACACAGTCCCAGCCGGACGGTCACCACACAACAGTTCAAGAACTATTTTTTCAGGAGGGCGGGATTTGCCGGTAACGTGGATCATGAATATTACCTCGTTGTGCTGATTGGCTCCTACCCTTATATCGCGTGTTTGACCAAGCAATTCAACGCCATTTGGCGGCTCTCCGGAAACCCGTATCGAGTAAACCTGTTCCGTTTCTGAGCGATTACCGATTATCGCCCGCCAGGCGAGCGCCAGCGAACCATCAGGAAGGATACGTGGTTCTGCAGTTGCAACGCGCTGCACGGCGAAAGCATTCTGGTTTCTTCCGGCAACGCTCCAGATAAGAGTGGCGGCAAGAAGCAGCGTAACGAACAGCAATGCCGTTGTCGTCTTCCCCAGCCTGAACCCGGTTCCTTTCAGAGTGCCGAAACGATAATCAATCAGCCCGGCTCCTGCAGGTTTATTCTCCATGACCTCGCGACAGGCGTCAATACAGCGCCCGCAGCCGATACATTCGATCTGGAATCCTTCACGGATATCAATTGCCATCGGGCAGGCCCGGACACAGGAGCTGCAGCGCAGACAACGGTCACGGGTTTCTTCTAAAAAGGAGAGATTCAGGGTGCCCGCATCCATCAAAGCGGTCTGAAATCGGCCATACGGGCAGTAGCTGCGACAAAATCTCCGCTTGACCAGAGTCAGGTTGAGATAACCAAACAGCGTCAGGAGCAGAAAGGTAATACAGATGGCCGGGTGAGCATGAATGCTGAGAAGGTGACTGACCACCTGAGAAGGCGGCATAAACCAGCAGAACAGGTTGAACGCAATCAGTGCTGAAATAGTCAGCGCGACAAAATGTTCAAACGGACGCGCGAGGGCTTGCACCTTCTCAATTATGAGTTTTCCAAAAAGCAGCTCAGCCACATCGTTAAAAACTGTCTGCGGACAGAGCCAGCCGCACCAGACCCGCCCCAGCAGAGCCGTTACCAGGAGAAATGAAACAACGCACAACAGAACCAACAGCAAAACAAGATAAAATTGATCGATCCTGAGCGGAATGCCGGCCAGAAAAAGCGTCATCTTTGCTATGTCCATACGCAGAAACGGATTGCCGGATATCGAGACAAAAGGGAGTAACAGCGCGGCAGCGATCAAGAGAGCCTGAACGAATTGGCGTTTCGTGGTAATACGGGGAAGCGGCATTTAGTTGGTAGACATTCCTTTCTAATGTTTGTCCGTGGTTTCTGACACGGATCTTACGGATAAAATCAGATCAGGCAAAAGACAAGCATTTTGGCTATTACTATGCCTCACTTACTGCAAAAAAAGGCGAAACCATAATCGGCTCCGCCTATTCTCATAACGTTTAAGCGACAACGCAAAATTTACGCAGCGGCAACCTTTGATCCGTCGAGATTATAGCCGAGTGCTTCTTTGCGGGAGAGCTTGATCTTGCCGTTCTTATCAACACCGATGCATTTTACCAGCACTGTGTCACCTTCTTTAACAACATCAGTAACCAGTTTTACGCGCGCTGTGTCGAGTTCGGAGATATGTACAAGTCCGTCCGTCCCAGGCATGATTTCGACAAATGCACCGAAATCCATTATCTTGCGGACTGTACCCATGTACAATTTGCCCTCTTCAGCTTCATCAGTCAGACCGCGGATCATCTGGATCGCCAGATCACACGCCTCCTTGCTAGTGCTGGCGATGTTGATACGCCCGGTATCGTCGATGTCAATCGTAACACCGGTCGTTTCGGTGATATTGCGGATGTTCTTGCCGCCGGTACCGATTACGTCTCGGATACGATCCGTTTTAACGTAGATTGTAGTAATACGTGGAGCAAACGGAGACATCTCGGCGCGCGGTGCGGCAAGAGTTTCAGCCATTTTACCAAGAATGTGGAGGCGACCTTCACGGGCCTGTTTGAGCGCCTGCTCCATTATTTCCTTGGTGACGCCACCGATTTTGATATCCATCTGCAGGGCGGTAACCCCTTCAGCAGTTCCGGCAACCTTAAAATCCATATCGCCCAGATGATCTTCATCTCCCAAAATATCGGAGAGGATGGCAAATTTATCCCCCTCTTTGATCAGACCCATGGCGATACCTGCAACCGGCGCAGTAACAGGGATACCGGCATCCATCATGGACAGGCAACCGCCGCAGACGGCAGCCATTGAAGAGGAACCGTTACTCTCAAGTGTCTCGGAAACGATACGAATCGTGTAGGGGAAATCATCAAATGTCGGCAGAACGGCGGCAAGAGCGCGTTCAGCCAACATGCCATGACCGATTTCACGACGGCCCGGTCCGAGACGGAAGCTGGTTTCGCCAACCGAAAACGGTGGAAAGTTGTAGTGGAGCAGGAAGCGTTTGCGTGAAGCGCCATAGAGGGAATCAATGCGCTGTTCATCACTCGAAGTGCCGAGGGTGGCGGCAACCAACGCCTGAGTTTCGCCACGGGTAAAGAGGGCGGAGCCGTGGACGCGCGGCAGAAAGCCGGTTTCACTGCTGATCGGACGAATTGAGTTCGTCATACGTCCATCGATGCGAATCCCTGTATTAAGGACATCGGCGCGAACACACTCATACTCGAAATCACCCAGAAACGCTTTGATCTGTTTTGTAGAGCCTTCAAATTCAGATTTAATGGCTTCAATAGTTTCAGCTTTGATCAGATCAATCTGATCATGACGCTCATTTTTTGCCTTCAATTTGACAGCTTCGCTAATACGGCTGTAAGCGAGTTCCTTCACCCGTACCCGCAGAAGTTCATCAACAATAACCGGTATAACAGCACGCTTTGTCACTCCAGCAAGTTTCTGCAGTTTTTCCTGAGCTTCAATCAGCGGCAGCATCGCTTCTTTAGCAAAAAACACCCCTTCCAGCAGATCAGCTTCAGAGACGAATTTAGCTTCACCTTCGACCATGATTATCGCATCGCGACTTACAGCAACAACTATTTCGAGATCACTTTTTTCCAGTTCTTCGGCAGAAGGATTGCAGATGAATTTACCATCCACGCGAGCCACCTTGGCACCGGCAATCGGACCATTGAACGGAATGTCGGAGATCATCAGCGCGGCTGAAGCTCCAAGCATCGATAAAATCCCCGGATCATTATCCTGATCAGCCGAGAGCACAGTTGCGATTATCTGGGTATCATTCAGAAAAGTTTCCGGAAACAACGGACGGATCGGACGGTCAATCAGGCGGCAGGTAAGCGTTTCAGGATCGGTAGGGCGTGCTTCGCGTTTAAAAAAGCCTCCTGGAATCTTGCCACCGGCATACGCCTTCTCGGTGTAGTTTACGGTAAGTGGGAAAAAATCCTGCCCTTCTTTTGCTTCTTTTGCCGCTACGACGGTTACCAGCACTACGGTATCACCACAACTGACAACAACAGCACCACTGGCCTGTTTTGCCATTTTTCCGGTAGAGAGCGTAACTGTTCTCCCCCCAAATTCAACCTGAACATTTTGTTCCATTTTAATTCTCCTCTTCGGTTGCGTTGGGGCCGTCGCTACAACTTCTTTTTTAAAGAAGCTCTATCCACGTCCCCAACAAAAAATAAAAGGGCCGTAAAAGCCCTTTCTGAAATGAGCACCCTGTAAACAGAAACAGCGGTAAAACTGAAGTGTCAGGTTTACCGCCGTTTACTACCTACGAATGCCGAGTCTTTCAATAACTGTTTTGTATCTGGCCACTTCTTTGTCCTTCAAATAATCCAGAAGACGCCTTCTCTGACCGACAAGTTTAAGGAGACCGCGACGACTATGATGGTCTTTCTTGTGTGTTTTGAAATGCTCCGTCAGATAGCTGATGCGAGCGGTTATAATTGCGATTTGTACTTCCGGTGAACCTGTATCACTATCATGTTTCTTGTATTCATTAATGATTTCCTGCTTTTTTTCGGTTACCAGCACTGGTTATTCCTCCATTACTTATTTTGTAAAGCGTATTAAAACGCAAGCGATTTTTTTAGAGTTGAACTAACTACCACATTGTTACCATCATGTAAAGGCAAATATCGTATCAGCAGTCATAACAGTACCCGTTTTAACTTAATGACAGCATCCGTATCACAATGACACCCCGGAACCAGCAGGGCGATCGCGACAAGAGCTCCGTCTGCCGTCAGGCGCACTGCTGTTTCTTTCGTACAGACGAGCGGGGCATCAAGAAAGGTACAATCCCAGGAAGGTGACTTGCCAAAACGAAGCCCATCCAGACCTGCGATGGTCAGTGGAATTTCAGGAAGATGGCTGAGAGCTGCCATTGGTGACAGACAAAGTCCATTGACTCTACCCTCGCCTGCTGCAGCTTCCAGTTCATCAAGAGTCACTGCATCTTCAATACGGAAAGGCCCGCTCGCGGTGCGCCGTAACTCCTGCAAGGCGGCTCCACATCCAAGCCTCTGACCGATGTCATCAGCCAGAGTGCGGACGTATGTACCCCGTGAACAGACCACGCGGATAGCAACAAGCGGCAGGTTAAAGGAAATTAGCTCCAGGGAATATATTTCGATGTCGCGCGCTTTGCGTTCAACTTCCACGCCTTGCCGAGCAAGCTTATAGAGAGGTTGGCCGTTCTGTTTGATCGCCGAATACATGGGGGGTATCTGGGTGATTGCACCGGTAAAATGAGATAGTGAGGAGGCAAATTGTTCAGTGGTGACGTTCGATGAATCAGATTCCGACAGGACAGTACCGGTCATATCGAGCGTATCGGTAGTAACGCCGAGAAGCAGTAGCGCCTCGTACGTTTTGCTCCCTTCATCAAGGAACGGGATGGCTTTGGTGCCGTCATTGACGGCTATCGGCAGAACGCCGGTGGCAAATGGATCGAGAGTGCCTGTGTGCCCGACTTTTTTTATCCCGAGAGTGCGACGAACCCGGCTGACGACATCATGCGAGGTAATGCCGGGCGGCTTGTCGATAACTACGAAGCCGTTACTCAAAGGGCACGTTCAACAATGGCGTATACTTGAGCTTTTACTTCATCCAGCGTACCTTCAACGGTGCATCCGGCGGCATTATGATGCCCGCCACCGCCAAGCGCTGCAGAAAATGTCGCTACATTCACATTCCCCTTTGAGCGGAAACCGACTTTGAACTTTTTTTCCTCGAGCTGCCGGAAAAAGAGTGCGACTTCAACACCACGTATTGAACGCGGATAATTGACAAAACCGTCGGTCAGTTCGGCATCGGCACCGCTGGCGGCGTACATGTCACTCGTTACCGTAACGGAAGCAGCCTTACCCTCTTTGAAAAAGTCGAGAGTGGGAAGACAGAGCGATAAGAGTTTAAGGCGCTTTGCCGGCTGATTTTCATAGAGCTTTTCTGCCACATACCATGCGTTAATACCAGATTCGATCATTTCACCTGCAACAGTAAATGCCTCGCGGTTGGCGTTTGAGTAATGGAATGAGCCGGTATCGGTGATTACAGCAGTGTAAATGCATAAAGCGGTGTCAAGGTCAAAAGTATACCCGTACGCCGTCGCAATCCGGTACACAAGGATACCTGTCGCAGCAGCCTGAGTGTCTATGAGGTTATAGTCGGCAAAGTTTTCGCAGGAGAGATGGTGATCAAGATTGACCGTTGTGGTTACCCGTAAAAAACAGCAGAATTCTTTGCCGGCCCGCTTTTTCTCCCCTACATCGAGTACAAATGAGACATCAAAATGCCGGTCGGGTATATGCGGAAGAACGGAATCTGCACCTGGAAGAAAAACGTACAGATCAGGCACGGCATCCTGATAATGAACGGTTACATCTTTGCCGAGCTTACGGAGGAAAGAGGCGAGAGCGAGCGATGACCCAATTGCATCACCATCTGGCCCTTCATGAGTCGTAATGAGAAACGAGGAGTTACTGCGAATTACTTCAATGATCTTTTGGATTGTTTCCGTCATGTTCAGTATGTATCTCCTTGAGAAGAGATTCTATCCGACTGCCGTAATCAAGAGACTTATCGTATTTAAAAATGAGTTCCGGTGTGTGGCGAATAGTGAGTTTTTTGCCGATATCGCGCCGAATAAACCCCTTCGCGCTGTTCAGGCCGGCTTCCGTATCTTTTTTCACCTTCTCGTCACCTATGACAGTGAAAAAAATACGCGCCAGACTTAAATCATCAGTCACCTCAACGCCGGTAATGGTGACAAAACCGATGCGAGGATCGTTCAGACCACGCGAAAGAATGGAACAGATGATTTCATGTATGGTTTCAGCTACTTTTTCCGAACGTTTGTGCATATTGAACCTTAAAGTTTTGTAGCTATTTTTTCCATCTCAAATGCTTCGATAATATCATCTATCTTGATGTCATTATAATTCTCGAGACCGATTCCGCATTCGTAACCGGTGGCAACTTCTTTGACATCATCTTTAAAGCGGCGCAGTGATGACATTTTACCTTCATACACGACAACATTATCACGTAGCAGCCGAACCTGCGCGTTACGCACCATTTTGCCATCGGTAACATAGCAACCGGCAACATTGCCGAATTTCGGTACGCTGAAAACGTCACGTATCACAACACGGCCAAGGAATTTCTCCTTGAAGGTCGGATCCAGCAGCCCTTCCATAGCTTTTTTAACATCTTCAACGGCATCATAAATAATGCTGTAAAGCCTGATATCAACACCTTCGCGCTCTGCATGTCCCTGTGCCTTAATTTCAGGGCGGACATTAAAACCGATGATAACCGCATTTGAAGCAGCAGCCAGATTGACATCAGTCTCGGTAATAGCACCGACAGCGGAGTGAATTACGTTCAGACGTACCGCTTCTGTAGACAACTTCCGCAGCGTTTCACTGACAGCCTCAACAGAACCCTGAACATCGCCTTTGACGACGACATTGAGATCCTTGACTTCGCCGCTCTGAATCCGCTTATAGAGATCTTCCAGCGACAGCTTGGTATGTTTGGCAAATTCAACTTCCCGCTGTTTGATCTGACGTAGCGTGGCAATTTCCTTGGCCTGTTTTTCATCTTTCATAGCCACAAAAATATCACCCGCATTGGGTACTCCAGACAATCCTACCAACTCAACCGGCATGGATGGTCCTGCCTCCGTAACCTTTTCACCTCGATCATTCTGCATAGCCCTGACACGACCCGAGTGAACGCCTACAACACAATAGTCTCCGGTTTTAACAGTACCCTCCTGCACCAGTACGGTGGCAACCGGACCACGACCCTTGTCAAGCCTCCCTTCAACAATGGTGCCCTTCGCCAGTTTGTTTGGATTAGCTGTCAACTCCATTAAGTCGGCCTGAAGCAGGATCATCTCCAGCAATCCCTCTAAATTGGTGCGCTGTTTTGCAGAAACTTCCACCATCGTGACATCGCCCCCCCAATCGGATGAGACGACCCCCTGATCGGTTAACTCCTGCTTGACCCGATCAGGTTTTGAACCAGGCTTATCAATTTTATTAATAGCAACAATGATTGGCACATCGGCAGCTTTGGCGTGATTAATCGCTTCCTTGGTCTGCGGCATTACCCCGTCGTCAGCAGCGACAACGAGAACGACAATATCGGTGACCTTGGCACCACGGGCACGCATGGCGGTAAACGCTTCATGGCCTGGTGTATCAAGAAAAGTTATTTTACGGCCGTTCAATTCAACGTCATACGCACCGATGTGCTGCGTGATTCCTCCAGCCTCACCAGCTATGACGTTTGTTTCACGAATGGCGTCAAGCAGTGAAGTCTTGCCGTGATCGACATGCCCCATAATAGTCACAACCGGAGGCCTTTTTATTAATGTTTCGGGAGCGTCAACGGTAGACTCCAGTATTTCGTCAAGGTCAACCGCGACATTTTCGACTTCATAATCGTACTCTGACGCCAGAATAACGGAAGTATCGTAATCCAACTGATGATTTATGGTAACCATCATACCCATTTTCATCAGCGACTTTATAAGATCATTTGCCTTGATCCCGAGACGCTTGGCAAGCTCTCCGACCGAAATACTTTCCGATATTTTAATGATTCGCTTGATCGCCTTCGGTACGGTTATTTCAGTTTTGTTAGTGTTGGGAACCTGCACCTTGCCACCGCGCTTCTTCGATCCTTTATACGCCGGATCAAAAGCACGTTCCCGCTTTTCAATAATTTCATTTTTGCGCGGCTGCTCTTTCTTCTTTGCCGGCGGAGCACCCTTCTTGGCACCCTTACCGGCGTCACCGTAGCCGGAACCGCCATCTTTTTTCCCGACACCACGTCTATTGTCGCCGCCAGGATGACCCTCCGGCACAAGCTGTACCTGCTTCATGCGGGAGCGATCAAGTTCCGTCGGCGGAGCAGATGGCGTTGTTGTTACAGGCTTTTTCTGGTCGTAACCGGGCGACGGACGCCTTGTATCAGCGCCAGGTGCGGGCCTTCTCTGGTCTGCGACGGCAGGTGCCGGTCTTCTCTGATCTGTGGCAGCGGGGGCAGGTCTGCGCTGCTGAGCCTGATCCTGAACCGGACGCTGTGGCGCGGTTCGCGGAGCAACAGGAGTCTCTTTGGTAACAACCCTGGTAGCACGATTCGTTACCCCGTGAATCTCTACCATGCCAAGAATTCTGGCCTGATTAAGGCTCGCTTTCACCGGCTCCACCGGTTTCTCCGTCCGTGGTGGCTGCTCCGAAGGCTTAACAGTAACGACAGCGTTATCTTCTGCTGTACGCGCCGCTACAGGTGGCACACCAGCAGCCGTCTCAGCTACAGCCAGAGTCACAGGATCCTGTGCCGCTGCAGGAGCAACCGAAGCATCTGATCCTGCCTCGTTCTCTGTCGGAACTACTTTAGCTCTGCGACGAATGATATTTGATGCGACCCTGATCTCATTAGTTCCGGTATCTTTATGCTGGGGGGCTGTCAAACGCGCCACGACTCCTTCATCGACTTGCGATGTAGCCGTTTTTGCGTCAACACCAATTTCTTTAAGTCTGGCAATCGCCTCTTTTGGTTCAATACCCAGCGTTTTTGCCAAACTACCCACATTAATTTTGCCCATATTTTCTATACCTCCCCCAGGAAGTTTGTGTATCTGTCAATTGCCTTCTCCAACTGCGCCACAAAACCGCCTGATGCTACAGCGATCGCACTTCTGGGCGCCTTACCCAGGATCAGCCCTAAATCATCTTTTGATAACACAGTTCTGTGCGAGATCTGGTGCACCGTTGCCGTTTGTATGATTTTATCGCCGATTGCTTCTGAAACATCCTCTGCAACAATAACTAAACCCGGTTTTTTCTTAGCCCTTGCTGCGTCAATAACCATTGAACTACCGGCGGTTATCGATCCCGCTTTATTTGCCAATCCGATCAATCCGATAATGCGATCATGCAGTAGCAGCCGAATATACTCAATGAACTGCTCAGCCGGCATTACGGTAACATCGTGCTTGAAAGCGCGTTTAAACTGTCTCTGTGCAATAGCAGAAGTCAGGCAGCGCCTGTCGATGCAGGTATAAGCGCCTCTACCGGGCAGACGATTTTCCAGATCCGGAAGAATTTCCATATCAGGTGTCCGGACAAAACGGATCAACAGGTTCTTCTCTTTGCTGGTTCTGCAGCCGAGACAGCTTCGCTGCGGTGATTCAGCAGTACATCTGGGGTTCATATCCCTGATTACCCGGTAATAATTTCAGCAGCATTTTCAACGGCAACAGCTTCCAGCTCCGGAGCAACATCTGCGATAACAGCGGCATCGACGACTGCAGCATCAGTATTATCAGCGTCAGTGCCATCAAAAGAGGAGAATTCCTGCCTCTCTGATTCGGCGACTTTTGATTCACTCTTGATATCAATCCGGCACCCGGTCAGACGGGCAGCCAGGCTGACATTCTGACCGCGTTTACCAATAGCGAGGGAGAGCTGATCGTCTGCGACAATAATTTCCAGGGCGCGTTTTTCCTCATCTACAAAAACTTTCGATACCTGAGCAGGTGAAAGGGCATTACACGCAAAACGGGCAATATCCTCCGACCAGGGAATAATATCAATTTTTTCACCACGCAATTCAGAAACAACATTTTGAACACGCGCGCCACGCATACCTACACAGGCACCGACCGGATCAACATCACGATCATTTGACGATACTGCGATTTTGGCACGGCTGCCGGCATCACGCACAATTGCATTTATTTCAACAATTCCTTCAGCTATCTCCGGCACTTCAGCCTCAAACAGCTTGGCGAGCATACTAGGATGAGTTCGCGAAAGCATTATCTGCGGACCTTTGGTGGTCATCCGAATGTCGGTGATAATAGCCCGAATACGATCACCGGGACGATATACTTCACGCGGCATCTGTTCTTTGGCAGGGAGAACAGCCTCAGCACGACCAAGATCGATAAGGAGTTCTCCTTTTTCAAAGCGACGCACCATACCGGTAATTACTTCCCAGATACGATCACTGTATTCATTATAAATAGTTTCTCGCTCGGCATCGCGAACTTTCTGAATAATAACCTGCTTCGCCGTTTGAGCAGCAATGCGGCTGAAGCTGCTGGAATCAAGTTTTTCACCAAGCGAATCACCTATTTCAGCTTCCGGATCAATTTCGTGTGCCTCTTCAAGACCAATTTCTTTATAGGAATCTTCGACCTCTTCAACGACCGTGACAAATTCAAAAAGCTCAACTTCTCCAGATTCATTATTGTAATGGGCTTCAAGATCACGGGTATTGCGATATTTTTTATTGGCAGCAGTCAAAACTGCCTGTTCCATAGCTTCAAGAACGACAAGGCGGTCAATGCCCTTCTCTTTTACAAGTTGGTCGATTGCATGTTTGAGATTAATGATTGTATCCACGATTACTTCTCCTTACCGGTCATATAGGAAGTTTACTGATTAGAGTTCGAATTCAAGGTTGGCTTTTGCAATACGCTCAATCGGTATAGAAGCACTCTGCCCCTCGTTAAGTGTCATCTTCACGATACCATCGACTAGTCCTTCAAGTTTTCCCAGAAAAGTTTTACGTTTATTACCACTATCATCAAGAAAAGGCTGATAGGTACGAACCTTAATAAGACGCCCCACAAAACGGTCATAATCAGCCTGTTTTTTAAGTGGGCGATCGAGACCAGGCGACGATACCTCCAATGTATAGTTGCAGGCAATGACATCTTCTACATCAAGAATCAGAGACAGCTCACGACTGACTCCTGCGCAGTCATCAAGCGTTACACCGCCATCTTTATCGATAAACAGACGCAGAACCGCATCAGGTCCGACTCGTCCGAATTCAATGTCAACCAGCTCAAGCCCCATTGACTCAAGTATCGGCTGAGCAAAACCGGTGACGATAGAACAGGTATCTTCTTTTTGAATAGCCATGCCAATCCCGATTGGACAGAAATTCTGACGATATTTGATAGGAGCCTGAAGCCAAAAGAAAAACCTTTTACCGCTAGAGAGGCAAAAGGCTTCACGTTAATAATTCTTCCATCAGGTACTAAAAGCTACCCATTCATATACGAAATATATGGCAAGCGCAAGCAAAAAATAAAAATCAATTGCCTAACAAATCAAACTGGATACAATGCTACCTGAGTCCTGCAAACCTTACCACAGCGTCACAGAGTGCACAGAGAAAATATTTAATAATAACAGCGACATTAGTCTTAGAAGTTCTTTGTTTAGCCGTTCACCTTTTTGGTGATACGTTCTTTTCAAAAAACTCAATTATCCTTGAAAAAGCATTTAGCCGCAAAAAAGCACAAAAAACGCAAGAAATACTTGTGGTTATTCGATACTATCCACTAACCAAGCGGGTTAAATGTTCACTCACTATAACAGCCTGTTTTTTGTGACTTTTGTGCCTTTTTGTGGCAATGAACTGCCGTTTTTAGGATTATTCCTCTGTGTTCTCTGTGACTCTGTGGTGGAAGTGCAGTTTTTAGGTGCTAAAAATAGCGGGTTGAAAGGAGGCGCGACAATGTGTACCACGGTTACTGGAATCGCTGAGGGAGCTTCGCTATGAACCGGCGAGGCTTCCTCATCGCTGCACCACAGAGCGGCAGCGGCAAAACGACCGTCAGCCTTGCAATTATGGCTGCGCTGGCAAGACGTGAGGTAACCGTAGCGCCGTTCAAGTGCGGTCCGGACTTTATTGACCCAGGCTATCACCGGGCAGTGACCGGACAGCCTTCAATTAACCTTGATGGCTGGATGTGCAGTGAAGAGTTTGTACGGCGCTCTTTTCAGGCAAGTCGGACAAGTCAGACCGGTCAGACAATCGCCATCATTGAAGGGGTCATGGGGCTCTTCGACGGCATCGGCGCGTCCAGCAGGGAGGGTAGCAGCGCCCAGATTGCCGCTTTGACCGGAGCGCCGGTAGTTCTGGTCGTTAATGCACGCGGTATGGCGGCCAGCGCTGCCGCGCTCGTTAAGGGTTTTGCCGGTTTTGATCCACAGATCAGGCTGGCAGGCGTTATCTTTAATAACGTCGGAAGCGAGCAGCACAGCGAACTACTAAGAGAGGCGCTATCCACCCATTGTCCAGAAATCCTCTGCTTCGGCTGCATTCCCCGCGACGAGTCACTGCTAATCCCCTCGCGCAACCTTGGCCTGATAACTGCGGAGGACAATCCGCTCTCGCTAGAGTTCATCGGCAGGCTGGCGGATATGGCGGAGTCCTGTCTGGATCTGGATCGGCTGATTCAACTGCAAATCCCCCCCTGCCTTTTAACCCAACCCCCCTCATTCCCCTCTTATCAGGGGGGAGGCTTTGAAGTCTCCCCAGATAAGGGGAGATTTAGAGGGGTTAGGTTAAAGCAGCAGGGGGGGATTTGCATCGCCGTAGCCCGAGACGCCGCGTTCTGCTTTATGTACGAAGATAATTTGCGCCTGCTGAAGGAGGCCGGTGCAGAGCTGATCTTTTTTTCCCCACTGCATGACACCGCCCTGCCCGCCTCTGTTCATGGCGTATATCTGCCGGGGGGCTACCCGGAGCTGTATGCTGAAATGCTGCATGTCAACGTCGGTATGAAAGAGTCCATTCGTGCTGCCATAGCGGCGGATATGCCGGTATATGCTGAATGCGGCGGCTTTATCTATCTGACTCTGGGAATTGATGGTTCCGCTGAGCAACCGTCAGCCGATTTTGTCGGGCTGTTTCCGGTGCGCTGCCGCATGCTCCCGCGCCGCAAGGCGCTTGGCTATCGCCAGGTTGAACTGATGCAAAACTGCATCATTGGTGCAGAGGGGACGGTTGTTCGTGGCCATGAATTTCACTATTCGGAGATCGGCGTCATGCCAGAAGAGGTCAGGCGCTGTTATGAAGTATCCCGGCGGGGGGAGTTGATGGGCATGGAGGGGTTTCAAATCCGCAACTGCCTTGCCTCCTACATCCATCTGCATTTTGGCAGCAATCCGGAGATTGCCGCAGCGTTTGTGGCCGCATGCCGTTTATATAACGATCAATATTCATAAAGCACAGAAATGTTCGACTTTTCGGAAGGATTATTTTTCCGTTCTCCGGTTATTTCGATCCTGTACTGATAGTGCCTCATCTCCGTTGCTGTTCCTGCACTGTTATCCGCAACACCGCCTCCTACAAGTTGTGCGTCATTACTCGCATCAGAATATGGGACCCCAGGGACTGTATCAACAATTTTTGCATACACTTTATAGCCAACAGCATCCGCTCCGGATAATTCGAACGACATATCAGTGCCTATTTTCGGATTCAATGAGGAATTGCAACTACTCCCCGATGTGCTCCAATTATTGGACGAGTTGGCCATTTTATTGCGCAGGCAGCTCGAACTGGTAAAACTGGGGCTTAGGGTACTAAACTTACTCTTCAAAACACTGGTAGAAATATTACTGAACAGTTGTGGAATTATTGCTTTGGATATAAGTTCAGCACCGCCATAAGATGCATCCAGCACATTTCGATAAGACTTGCGTGAGCCTGTACCCTTAATATTTTCAGTAATAAGATACATCACGCCCATAATGATGGACAGTGTCAATACCGTCATCATGAGAGCGGTTATTAACGCAACTCCTTTATTATCCAACCTTTTCAGAAAATGCATCACCAATCCCCAACCGGTTGTTTCTATCTATAAAAGGTTTTTGGGTCGTACAGAAAGCTTGTAAAGCTTCCATCGATAGTTCCGATAATCCGGAAGCGTGAGATCTACACTTTTTGTAACACCGGTTTCACCAAATTCTCCCACATACATTGCCGTGTTCGTGTTGGTATAATTTTTATCGTATCCGCCGTCCTGTGCAAGTATATAAACTTTGATCAACTTCAGGCGCATCATAATAGTTTCAGCATCGGTGAGCGGCTGATCCGCAGTAGAGAGTCCTCCGGGGGATTTGCCATCAGCATTTGTATAGGTATCCACAGCATAACTGGAAGCATCCGATCCGGTATTCCAGCCGAACACCACCTGCATATCAGCAACACAATCCAGCACCGCTAAGTCTTGCATAGTGCCGTCACTCTGGTTGAGAATCGATTTATACAGCACACCTGCTGCAGGGGAACATTTGTCCGGGACATCTCCACTGACCCGTTTTACCATATAGTCGGCGCGATTAAAGGGGGTGCGAGTTGTGGATGTACTGTCAAGACCGTAATAATAATACTGCATATTCCCGGAATACGTGGCAAATGGAGCCGCATATTTAGCATTCGCCTTATAGGCCACCGTGGTATTACTGCCGCTGTAAATCAACTTGCGATACATCTCGTTATTTTTAAAGCTTTGAGTAAGAACCACGACCCGGTCATTTCGGCTCTCTTTCAGATCGTTCGCACCCCATACTTGTGATGCGGAAGACCCTTTCGCCACTGTCCAGCACTGAGAAGCTGGATTCACGGCAACGTTTGTAGCTTTGATAACCAGATAATCCGTTCCGGACAGGACGTCAGATGTCAAATCATTATCGGCGACAATAGCTCGTGGGATACCGTTAGGCGCATCATTATAGTTATAGGCCGGGGTAGCGGTAGTCACCGCTTCGGAGTACGTAGGTGATGAAGTATCCACGCCGGTAAAAAGCCCGAATCCGGCTTTTTCCAGATCACTTCGTAACATTTCCAAACCTATGACCCCCTGCGTGCTGGAGATCTCACTTTTTGCAAGGGATTTGGCCTTCGGCAACAACGCATTAAATATATTTGACGTAATCATTATGACTACAGAAAACAGCACCAGGACTATAAGCTGCTCAATAAGGGTAAAACCCTTATTATTTCTATTTATACAACAACGCATCGTTATGATTCTCCGCTATTTAACTACTGTCGAAAGGGAGTGATATTTTCGCACTCCTTTATCGCGCCAGGAGACGGTAATTTGGATGTTGGCTGAAGTGTAGGGGAGCATGATAACTTTGCTGGCAACGGAATAATTTATATATCCAAGCGCAAATGGAACTTGTGTAGTCGTATTGTTGGTGGCCATGCTGGCAACCGGCTTTATCCGTTGTGCCTCCATGGCGCTCCCTGCAAGCAAAACGGCGTCATTTCTCAGTTTATTGCTGCGATTATAAGTTATGGCATACCCCAGAGTCTGCATCAAAGCCATTATTCCAACAGACATTATCAGCATGGCCACCATGACTTCAATCAGTGTAAATCCCGCAACCTTACTGTTTTTGACAGGTAGTCGCATTAACCATCCTCCCGATGCTGGTACGGGCTGTCTCTACCGAAATGCAGTTAAGTCCGCCACCGTAAAGAACCGGCATTAGCACCAGCTCAGTCGTATTGCTGGTATATCCCCGATTGTCGAACTCGATGTAGTCACTGGCTGAATTCAATGTGGTTAAAGTGCTCGATCCGGCGGCTTTCTTCTTCGTCTCCGAAAAATAGTTTGTGGTGCTGATTGTTATACCTTTGTTTAGGGCCTCGCCATCAGAGCTATACGTCTTATAAACGAACTGGTTTGGGCCAAGTACCAGAGAGCTTCTCAGTTTCTTCTGCATTGCATTCATGCGCGCAGAGGTAATCAATGAAAGCATTTCTCCAGCCTGCTTTTCGGTATTGGCTTTTGACAGCATCGATGGAAAATTGAGTGTGGCAATGGACAGCACAATAGCAATCATTGCAATAACTACCATCATCTCAACCAATGTAAAGCCGTCTGAGTTCAAGATGCTATCGCTCCTGAATATGCAAAAAACGCTTTGTGGGTCGGTGGGCGGTGTTGCCGGAAACCAGCGGATTTATTTTTGGCGGTGTCCCTTGGAACGATGTAGTTTCACGGTTACCACTCTGAGTGAATGCGCTGGCCATGTCAACCTGTTGAAAGGCCCCGGTTGAAAGCTGCACTAATATCTGCCCCTTCATTTTCGCTGCTCCGCTAGCTGCGGTATCATAGCGTAATGCCCAGAGTGAGGTAGTCCCACCAAAGTCGCATATACCAGCCGCCGGGGTAAGTGTGGTAAAACTCACCACGCCGTTGGTACTCGCAGCAGGATCAGTTATGACACGTTTTGAATAGGTTGTCGTGCCATCACCGACGGGAAGATCAATGTACCACCCATTTGTCACCGCACTACTGGACACAGTGGTACGATTGTCCAGGTCTGTCTTGGCAAGCGACGTTGTACAAGCGATGTCAAATTTGTTACCGGAGATAAAACAGGGGTCTTTAATTCCAAACAGCGACTGCACGTTAGTTGGGTCATCACCTTTAGTGTAGTACCGTCCGGTACCAAAGTAGAGCCAAAATTTTGATTTTGTCGAATCCTGCAGCTTTGTTACCGCTGTAGTAACCGGCCCGATTCCATCAATCAGATTTGAAATTTTCCAATTTGCCGGATCAGGATCGTTATTAGTAAGCAGCCTGAGCACCCCTCCCTTGTTCCAAGCAGTGGGTGCGGTGCTGCTATCGCCACGAGTGTACCCGATATAAATCGCATCATCGCTGTAGGCGCCAGCCCGGGTGCCCTCAAATTTGTCCGTATCAGTGGTCGATCCGGAAAGAGACCCGGCAAAAGCAGTAGCATTAACCGGCAGTGTGAAGTTTGTGTTGATCCCGCCTGTTGCCGCACTGCTGAAGGTTCTTACCAACGCCCCGGTTTTCAGATCAAGCACAAAAATGGTGAGTTTTTTGTCAGAATATCCTTTAAACTGGTTGTTTGCAATTGGCCCGGTAGGGCCGGACGCGACAATGGCATACCACTTTCCGTTGCGCTGCAGGCCGGTTGATGTTTCGTTTGAGTCTTTGATACGTACAATGGCCGGTGTGACAGTCGTAAAACCAAGTCTCGGGTCGCTGAACTCCCACATCAGTTTTGGGTATGTACCACTGCCCAAATCGGATGTGATTGGGCTGGTGACATCAAGCGCGAAAATGGATGAGAAGCCAAACCCACTCGTAGCATTAGTGATTGAACTTATCGGCGTTTTTACGCTTATCTGCTTCAAGCTGGCTAAAGTGGTGGCTGCTTCAGTAGTAGTAGGCGCAGGGGAACAGGTAATGTCCGTTGCCGTAACTGCTGTAACAGTAAATATGCCATTATTTCCGCTATTTGTGAAACCGGCTGCTGTAAATATAGTGCCGACAGCAAAGCCGTCACCGGTAGATGTAAAGTCACCTGTAGTACGATGGAATTTGCTTGACGCGACGGAGATAGACGCTCCCGATGCGGTCGCGGCAAGAGTCGAGCTGGCAGCACCTCCCATGCCGGTAGCACCAATCAAAACCGTCCTCCAACTGGTACCACCACCCGTAGCAGCAGTGTCATAACTAAGTTGTCCGGTGCTGGAGGACACTGTCGTCTTTTTCACGCACTGCGAATAGGTCGCGTCGCCGCAGGTTACACTGGCGTCAAGAGTGGTGTTAATACTGGCATCAATCAGAAGCGGCGTTGCATCCACCATAAAAATATGCTGGTAGGATTTACTTGTAAGATACTGCAGGTAAGGGAGCGTATGTTTAGGTATGAATGCCCACAGCTCTTTGCCCAGCTCTGTCGCCGTGCTGCCATCAGGGTTTTTCAATTCTGCTACTACCCCAGTTGTACTCCCTTTGAAATTTGAGCCAACCTTAAATGCGTGCAGCATGCCGTCATTGGCACCAACATAGGCAGTACCCCGTAAGCTATAGTCTTTTGAGTTTATGAATTTACCATAGCTTTGATCAGAAAACCCTTCTGGCTGCAGCAGGTTGTAACCGTTCAAACGATTTTTTGACTGGATTTTTGGTGTAGAATTGATGATGTCCCCCAACTTCCAGACTCTTGCAGCTGCAGAGTCCATTCTGCGATCGCGATATCCGGAATCATAGGTGCCGCGAACGAAGTTGATAATGCCAATCGCCGCGGTACTGTCAGAATCCATATATGAGTAGAGTTTGTTTACCGTTGTGTTGTCTGATTGAAAGTCTAGCTTTGTGGCTGAAGATGTTGTGGGGTCACTGGTAAAGATAGTGCGGGCAGATGGAGCCATAGACGCAAGGGAGTACCCTGCACTAAAAAGGCTTTTTGCGGCATCTATGGAAACAGAACTACTCGGGGTGGAACTGTCCTTGACACCATCACCATTGGAATCAGCGTAGAGTTTAACCTGCGTTTTAGTCCCGTCAAAGTAGAAATCAGCAATCTTGTCGTTGGTGAGTTTAAGTTTAAGATCGTTGATGCTGTCTTCCCGAATGCTTATGTTATCAAGTAGTGGGTCAACGTAGTACCAGTAAGCCTGCAAATCCGCTAACCACGTAGTTTTGTAGCCGGGCGTGAACTCTTTTTCAGGATAGTAGAGAGCTTGAAGCAGAACTGAACCACTACTATCGGCATTGCCAATTACCGAAGCTGCCGTTCCGGAATTGGCCACCCCCAACATGGAATTGACAGCACTTGTGATCCCGGCTTTAAGGTCATCACCATTTGCCCCCTCGAAAAAGTTGTATGGGAGGCCGGTCACTGAGTCGGCCCATTCTGCGCATGATGTTGACCAGGTACCTTCCGGGTCACATTCAGGAATGGGAAAAGTTGCCGGAGATGTTGGATAATTCAGACTGTCGCTACCACCAAAAGGATCATACGTACCGCTGGCCATTTGTGTGGCGGTTGCGGCCGCAAACGGATAGGGGGCGTTATTGCCATCTTTGTCGGTGAAACCACCCCACATGGCCGTATTGATCAAGGCGTTGCGCCCCTTATCGCCGTCGCCAAAGGCATATACGGTGAATGTGGTAACGGTTTGCGCATCTGGCAAAGCTGCTTCAGGCCGCAGATCATTCATGTGCATATAGTAAGCCGGTATGACCGGATCAACGCCGGTTCCCCACGCCCCGTCTGAAATTAACAACGCAAATGCCTTGCGGCATTTCACCGCCACAGGACCGGTGTCATAATACGGATCTTTGGTGGGGGTTGTTTTTGAAATCATCAATGTAGTATTGGCACTGTCCGCCATGCTTGTCTGCTGAAAAAATTTTGCAACTTCAGCCAGCGCGGGGCCAGTATTGGTCCCTGAATTACGAGTTTCGGTGTTAATGGCATTTACGTAATCGCCAACTGCACCGTTTTTGCCGTGATAATAGACAACATCAGAACCGCTGAAGTGCGTCAGCTCAAGATCAATCTGAGAGGGGTAAAGGGCTTGCACCACACCGGTAACATCTGAGGGCGTGGTAGTTTTGGTTTTAATATTGTACGGCGTAGATGAAGATGCCGTTCCCAGCAGCTCGCACGCATTAGCGGCGATACCAGCCTTAGATAAACTGGCCTGGTTCGATGAGGTATTGGTACTGGTACTAGTCTCACTTACAAGCCCGCTTGCTCCTCCGAAGGTAATAGTCTTTTTGTCGGACGAAATGGCCGTAATAGTGAAAGTGCCATTGTTGCCTGAATTGGTAAAGTGTGATGTTGTAACGACATCACCGACGACAAACCCATTAGCTATACTTGTTTTGGTAAAAGTTTTAGCTGTAGCTGAGACAACAATGCTTTTTGCGGTAAAGGTCACACCACCGGTAGCGCCAGCAGAACTAAACAGCATTGTTCTTGCTGTTGAGGAAGATGAACTTTTTGTTATTACGCAATGGGTAGTTGGATCTGTAAAAGGGTCCCATTTACTATCCTCACCCTCATCAACGTACGTATTGGTAGTGCTGTCAAATCTGCCACCGGTCAGAATTTTTCTGACCACATTTACCCTGGTAGTAGTGAAAAAGTTGAGAATGTTGCCGGAGAGACAGTTGGAAGAGATAGTACCAATGGCTGGGTAAGAGTAACTGGTGCAGTTATTGTCGTTCTCCTCCCAATAACCCGCTGTGGTATTGTATTTATAGTAGCTGGTTGTTTTGAAATAGCCGTAGTAAGGGGCGTATCTATCGTATGATTCACAGACATTACTCGAGTCACAGGTAGTGTAGGCAGGCCATCGCATTGATCCCGAAAAATCAATCACCAGATTGATATTTGGTTTTATGTTTTGTGTCTGATGGACGCAAGTATAGTCGGCGTTGGTTGCTGTTGCCGCCGCAACAGCACATTGGCACCAGACTAATTGCACCATAAGAAGCATAAAAACAGGTATTATTTTCATATTGCAACTCCCCTATTTGGCGTAGTTAGCACATGCGACCTCTGCTTCACTGAACTGTAGCATAGCCGCTTCCGGATTTATTGGCTGCGGTTGTTTAACCAGAAAAGTTTCCATACATTTTTCGAATGTGACAGACATTCTTTTTTGTAAAGGCATAGTCTGCGCCGTTTTTGGTTGTGTTGACGGTCCGGAGAGAGGTAAAATCGGAGTAACTGCATTTGGCTTCACATTTACTGATGCTCTGTCCGACTGCGTTTTGCCTACTGTTGCCAACCTCGGTTTTGCCCTGCCCCGCACGATATTTTTCTCAATCTTCTTTTCGGCAGATTTTTTCTCCACCGGCAGAGTGTTCAGTGGATTATCGGTAAAAATTGGGATCCCGTTCTCTGCATTCAAACGGTACACTTTGGCTTCGGACCTCGCCTCAGGCAGTGAGGTTTCCGTTGGCCCGTTCCCTCCCACTCCGGTTTTATCACTTTTCAGCTTTGCAGATTCGTCGTCGCCAGAAGTATCGATTTTCTTTTTGTAGGTCAAGCCGCGATCGTTCAGGCTTGAGCCAAAACCATGACAACCCTTGCAACCCATTCCATATTTCTGTGAATAGGATGCAATAGCCCAAACGTTGGACGCCGTCAGAAATATAATAATGCAGACAATGAATAATCTTGTGACTGTTGGGAACATTTGGGGAACCATTAATCAGGCTAACAGCTAAAGAGTCTTGCAAAAATTAACTGTTCTTTTCCGTTCGTGGTGAGCTTGTCGAACCATGAACGGCTGCCCTTCGACAAGCTCAGGGCGAACGGTATATGTTCAAGTTATTTTTGCTAGACTCCTAGCGGCAAAATGAGAATTGAATTTGTGCCTTTTGAACATCAATCAATGGGATAATAGCATCTCAAATGCCCTCCGGTCAACCTGTATAGAAGGGAAAAACCTACAGCTAACCGCTATAATCACAACGCAGAACATCTGCCAGCTTCTTTGCTCTATCCTTGCCGATGATACGCTTGCCTCGCTCGATCTCTGAAATATGACGTTGTGGAATACCGGCAAGCTCCGCAAGCTGAATCTGAGTCAATCCCTCTCGATGACGATAACCGCTGATTAATGTACCGGCCTCGTTACCCTTAAATTCTGTGAATGCCTCACGCCACGGGATACTATCGGAAGATTCGGCCAGCCCGATCTCTGCTGCGTATTTCCGTAACTGCTGTAATTTGTCTGCAGCCCCTGAAAAGTATGCAACATCAGTACGGTGCTTTTTCGTGCGTTCCAACATAAACAACCTCCACCAGTTTGAGTTTTTTCAGACCTCATACCGATTGCCTTCTTGTTGAATTGTTCGGAAACTCCGAATAGTTGTAGCCTGGCTGATTTCTTCTACTAGATACTATTCCTTCTCCATTTGGGAGAAGGTGCCCGACAGGGCGGATGAGGGGTGATTTTGACGTACGGCAAAAAGCTGATCGGAGACTACTAATTCGCAGTGAAGCTTTTCTGTAAATTACTTTATTTTCTTGCGAGGCGGAGTTTTTCCTTGCGGCAGAAAATTCTCACTGGATACAACGGCTTTTCCGGTTTTGGCCTCAAGAGACTTGCGTGCCTGCTTGGCGATATCTCCACCCTTCTTTGCAGCCACCTTATTTTCAGCCATACGGATTGCATCATTCCTTCTTTGACCAGCCGCCCTTTAAGTTTATTCCAGTACTTGCGAGCAGTCTGGTAGTCCGACTGCTGTGTTAATACCTGAATGATGTCAATAACCGAGAACCACCAGATTTCGGTCTTCTCATCGTAGATACGACGAATAGCATGGGTTTCAAAAAAAAAGGTTGTGTGTGCATAGAGCTTACTTCCTTATTATCGAGCCATTTCCGAATGATCGGAAATGGCATCAATATCTCAGGTATAAGGCGGGTAAAAGGTAGGAAGTTAAATCAAATCACCATCTCTTGTTTCTGCAGGCGTTTGTAGTAGAAATTCTGGCCGTAGAGTACGGCGATCGGATTGTGACCGGTAACCCGGTCTTTGACGATAAGGGTTGTCACCGGCGCAGTGGAGTGTTTGTTAAAAAGCATGTCGTGACCGACGCAGAGGCCAACGATGATATTCATATCTGTCCCCATCCGGTTACAGATTTCGGCTTGGGCAATCGGATTACATGCCGGCTCAAAAGTCCCCGGCCGGACTTTGTCGGTTTCTGCCAGGCCAAGTTCAAGCTTGTCGATGCTGCCAGCCTTACAGCAGACGCTGACAGGCTCAAACCCTTGTGCAGTAAGAATTTTAGCCAGACGCTCCGACTCGTCCAGCAGCCCGATACAGGTTGCCATACCGATTTTTTTGTACCCCATCAGCTTTGCAAAGGCGATCGTATCCTCTACCCTGGTCCATCGGGCGTTGACGACATCACTCCCCGGCACAGGCTGATAGCAGAGCCCTTCAACCTTTGCGGCAACAAAGGCGATCTTCGCATCCTCACTGTCACCAAGATATTCATCAAAAGATTCCTGTACTACATCGCCATAGGCATCAGACGGGCAATTGCCAGGTTTGGGAGGAGCCAGAGCAGGATCACCGCTCCAGCAGTTCGTGGTACCATGTTTCTGCCAGACAGAACTGCATTTTGCACAGGTAACCGAAATTGTTTCTGACATTTACGCTCCCTATACAGCCATAGTATTAAATATTACGGCGACTTCCTGACTGACCTCTTCATAAGCCTCGTCCAGCTCAGTGAGGAAATGTTCCATGCTCGGTGCAATATCCACTGGTGCATGCTCTGTTAAAATATCCCAGGCATTTTCCTCTGAATCTCCCGGAATACTCGCCTGGGCGACGCTCTCCGCAGTCACGTGCGATGAACAGTAAAAATCGGCAAGCGTAATAATTGCGGTAAGAAACGGATCCTCTGTAGCCAGTTTGGAGCTGTGATGATAGGAGATTACGTCAGAGTAGACGGACGGAAAATTCCAGCGCTGTGCCAGACAGAGACCGACTTCGCAGTGAGTTGTGCCGAAAAATTCATATTCAGCATCGTAGGTTGTGTTGCTAGTGTTCTCGATACTTTGCAGCATCCGTCCATATTCATCCTTGCAGTAATGCCCCAGAAAGACCTTGCCTATATCGTGAACAATGCCGACAAGATAGGCCTTTTCCATGTCGGGATATTTAACCTTGCGGGCAATGAATCGTGAAATAGCCCCGACGCTGAAAGAGTGAGTCCAAAATGCCTTCATATTAAATGGCTGTTCCCTGTCCTTGAAACCATCGACAAAATAACTGGTCAAAATCATTTCACGCACGCATTTAAAGCCGAGGAATATCAAGGCGCGCTTGACCGAATTAATGGAGTTGGTTGTGCGGTAAAGTGGCGAGTTTACAACCTTGAGAACCTTGGCAGTAAGCACCACATCGGACAGCATCAAGTCGGCAATTTCATCAGGGTTGGCTTGCGGGTCGTCGAGCATTGACACCACTTTCGAGACAATTGCGGGAATGGTCGGCAGATCAACTGTATCTCTGAAAAGTTTACGAGCCGTTATCATCATTGTTAATTTGTCCACAGTTTGCTCCTATAGGTTAGTGTAGTTCCAGCAGATTCAGAAATTCATCTTCACCAAGAACAGAAATACCAAGTTCACCGGCTTTGAGCAGCTTGCTCCCCGCCTCTTCTCCTGCCACGAGGTAATCCGTTTTTCTGGAAACGGATGCTACCACATTCCCCCCCTGGTTTTCCACCTGTTTTCTGGCAAAATCGCGGGTGAATCGGGTTAATGTCCCGGTAAAAACAAAATTTTTCCCGCTTAGAGGGCCGCCTATGGTCTTGACAACAACCGCAGGATCGACCCCGTACTCTCGCAACTGGTTTATAACCGCCTGATTATGCGGGTTGTTAAAAAAAATTACAATGCTCTGGGCAACGGTTGCACCGATATCACGGACTGAAGTAAGCTCTTCCACTGTTGCCTTTTCAAGATTCGCGAGACTGCCATACGCTTGCGCCAGAGATTTTGCGGTACGTTCGCCGACATGGCGGATGCCGAGAGCAAAAATGTACCGCCCTAAATCGCACTTTTTGCTGGCATCGACAGCGGCGAGCAGATTTGACGCAAGTTTGTCCCCCATCCGTTCAAAGAGCATGAAATCGTCTTTCGTAAGCCGATAGAGATCTGCAACCGTGCGGACCAGCCCGAGAGATAGAAGCTCCTCAACGACTTTATCCCCCAAACCTTCAATATCCATGGCGCCCCGAGAGGCAAAGTGCTTGATCGATTCGCGAATCTGCTGCGGACAGGAGATCCCGATACAGCGGATCGCCACTTCACCGGCGATCCTGACTACGGCTGAGCCGCACTCAGGACAACTCAGCGGCGGAGCCACCGCACGCTCGGATCCGTTTCTCCGCTCTGGGACAACTCTGACAACTGCGGGGATGACGTCGCCAGCCCGTTCAACAATAACGGTATCGCCGATCCGGATATCTTTAGCCGCCATTTCGTCCCAATTGTGCAGAGTGGCCCGGGAAACGGTCACCCCGGATATTTCGACCGGCTTTAGTTGGGCAACCGGCGTAATAACTCCGGTGCGTCCGACCGACAGTAGAATATCCTCAAGCAGAGTTTCAGCCTGGCGAGGCGGAAATTTACAGGCGATCGCCCACAACGGCGCGCGACTCTTCTCGCCAAGCTCCTGCTGTAACTGAAACGAATCGACCTTAATGACTGTGCCGTCTATTTCATACGGAAGTGATTCCCGCATGCCGTTCATTTCATGGTAGTACGCTACCGCTCCGTCAACGCCGTCAACTTGTCGGGTCAAGGGGTTCACCGGGATTCCCCACCGTGATACAGTTTGCAAAAATTCATGCTGGGACGAAAATGATGCCCCCTCGACGAGGCCAGGAGCGTAACAGTAGATCGAAAGCGGGCGGCGCGCGGTAATGCGCGGGTCGAGCTGCCGTAATGAACCGGCTGCGGCATTGCGTGGATTGACAAAGGGAGCTTCGCCGTTTTCATCTCTGGCTTGATTTATTTGTTTAAAGGCATCCAGTGAAAGAAACACTTCACCGCGAATTTCCATACGTGCGGGCACTGCTTCACCGGTCAAACGGAGCGGCAAACCACGAATCGTCCTGATATTCTGTGTGACATCTTCGCCGGTGACGCCATCACCCCGAGTTGAGGCAACCGTCAGCACCCCCTGTTCATAGACCAATTCAACCGCCAGGCCGTCCATCTTCGGTTCACATACGTATGAAATTACGGCACTGTCTGCCAGGCCAAGCTCCTTTTTAATCCGGGCATCCAGCTTTGTTCTGATCTCGTCTTCATTGAACGCATTTTCCAGCGAGAGCATCGGCATACCATGCGTAACAGTCCGAAAACGGGCAACCGGCGCCCCCCCTACCCTCTGCGTCGGGGAATCCGGCGTTACAAGTTCCGGGTGCTGTTCTTCAAGTGCAGTCAGTTCGCGAAACAGCTCATCATACTCGGAATCGCTTATCTCCGGAGCGTCTGATTGGTAGTAGAGGCGATTATGGTGTTCGAGGAGAATTCGAAGCTCAGAAACCCTTATTTCAGCATTTAGACGTTGTTCAACGGTATCAGGAAGTGAGAGCTGCATCGGTTTCCTCACAGGTTTGATTGACTTCGCGGCAGAGTACAGTATTATGCCGAGAAATTCAACAGGTACGGGGACACAGACAATATGAATAAACTCCAACTAAACCTTATCAGCTCCTGGTTCGACGGCTATGTCGAGCCGTTTCTGGCAACTGACGAAGAGGGCGCAAAAAATATCCAACTCAAAATCAAGCATACCCGCAAGGTGTGCGAGGCAATGGCGCTTCTCTCCTCCGGTGAAAATCTATCGGAGAACGAGTCGCATATCGCCTCAGCCGTTGCCCTTCTGCACGATGTCGGACGCTTTTCGCAGTATAAGCGCTGGCGCACCTTCCGCGACAATGAATCAGACAACCACGCCCGCCTGGCCATTGATGTTATACGGGAAGAACGGGTTCTGGCGGGCCTGGACGCCCCAGAACAGCTACTGATCGAGGAGGCTGTCCGGTTTCACAATCTGCTGGAGCCTCCCGCCAACATTAAATCTCCGACCAGACGCTTTATCAACCTGATTCGCGATGCCGACAAACTTGATATCTGGCGGATTTTTGTCGAACTGCTAGCACAGCCCCCGGAGGAACGCGCCACAGCAGCCACCCTCGGACTTCCCGACATTCCTGAAATGGTATCAGGCGCCTGCGTCGCTGCGCTGAACTCCGGCACTGTCGTTCGTCTCAACACCACCAACTGTTTCAATGACTTTAAGCTGCTGCAGATTTCGTGGGTCTACGACCTGACTTCTGTCACAGCGCGTCGGTTACTGCTTGAAAGTGGATATATACCGGAGCTGGCGGCTACCCTGCCGGAACGGCCTGATATTCGTGAGGGGGTAGCCAAGGCGCTTATCTCGCTTTCAGCTTGACATATTCGCAGCTACTTTACACAATGCCGCACTGAATTTGCCCCAAAAGGAGATTTAAATGTCTGACCGTTGCCTCATACCTGCCGATAAACTCCGCTGGAACTGCGACCCGGAACTCCTCGGCTTTGAAACGACTTCAGAGCTCCCTGAATTTAATGATGCGATAGGGCAGAAGCGGGCTCTCCAATCGATTGAATTCGGCCTCGAAGTCGATGGGCCAGGTTTTAACCTCTACATCTCCGGCGAGACCGGAACCGGTAAAACATCTACCATCGCCAGCATCCTCAATAAGAGAGCTAAAAGCGAACCAAAGCCGCACGACTGGGTGTATGTAAATAATTTTAAAGATTCCGATTCAGCTATTTCGCTTGATCTTCCAGCCGGAATGGGGAGCGAATTGTCGGCTGACATGAAGGAGTTGATCGAGGCTTTCCGCAAAGACATCCCGAAAGCACTTGAAAGCAGTGAGTATGAAAACAGGCGCTCAGAACTGCTTGAGAGTTACCAATCCGCAACAAACGACCTTTTTCAGGAGTTGGAAAAAGTTTCCGAGAAACTGGGATTTTCACTGCAGCGCACCGTCTCCGGACTGGTCATCGTACCTCAGAAATCGGGACGCAACTACACCCAGGAAGAGTATGAGGCGCTCAACGAAAAAAAACGTCTGAAACTTGAAAAACAGGGTAAAGAGCTGACTGAACGGCTGAACGACGTCCTCCGTCAGGTGCGTGAGCAGGAGAAGAGCACAAAAGAGGCTTTGTCACAAGCCGATCGGGATATCGGGATGTCCTGCCTGGGGCATCGCCTTGATCCGCTGAGAGAAAAATACTCTGATCTTGCGAAAGTTATCATTTATCTTGAATCTGTCCAGGAGGACATTCTCAACACACTTGAGGATTTCAAGCCGCAGTCTACACAACCTCAGATTCCGGGTATCAAGATGCCGCGCCAGGAACCGACCTTTGACCGCTATCAGGTGAATCTGCTGGTAGACAATAAGAGTTGTGACGGTGCTCCGGTCATATTTGAGTCCAACCCGACGTACAATAACCTCTTCGGACGGATTGAGCATGTCATGCAGTACGGCGGAGTCGCGGTAACCGATTTCACCATGATTCGTCCCGGCGCACTCCATCGCGCCAACGGCGGTTATCTGGTAATAAACGCCCGTGAAGTGTTGATAAATCCATTTGTCTGGGACTCCCTGAAGCGTTGTATTCGTAATCATGAGATCAGGATTGAAGATGTTCTGGAACAGTACCGGTTCATGACAATGGTTTCACTCAAACCGGAACCTGTCCAGATGCGAGTTAAAATTGTCCTGATCGGAACTCCCTGGATTTATTACCTGCTTTTTCATCTTGATCCCGATTATCGCAAATTCTTCAAAGTAAAAGCTGAATTTGACAGTCGCATAGCCCGAACCCCAGAAATAATGCACGATTACTCTCTCTTTGTCGCCAGCCATTGCCGCTCTGAAGGGTTACTGCCTTTCCACAAAAGTGGTGTCGCTGCTTTGCTGGAACATACCGCACGGATGGCTGACGACCAGGGCAAATTGTCATCACAGTTTATGGAAATAGCGGATTTTATCCGTGAAACCAGCTTCTGGGCTTCTAAAACCGGCCGAACCATAATCAGTGGCGATGATGTTCGTGCGGCGGCAGAAGAGAGTCTCTATCGGGTAAACCGGATAGAAGAGCGGATGCAGGAGATGTACGATGACGGCATAATCATGGTTGACACTTCCGGCGCCGTTGTCGGACAGATCAACGGCCTGTCGGTTATCGACCTCGGAGATCACACCTTCGGCCGCCCGACCCGTATTACTGCATCGGTCTACACCGGACAGGACGGCATGGTCAACATCGAACGTGAAGTCAAGCTTTCGGGGCCTATCCATGACAAAGGTGTCCTGATCCTGACCGGATACCTGGGAGGAACCTTTGCTGCGGAGCGGTCGTTGTCATTATCAGCGTCAATCTGCTTCGAGCAGTCTTATAATGGCATTGAAGGCGATAGTGCCTCTTCCACCGAACTCTATGCACTTCTGTCGGCACTGTCCGGCGTCCCCATCAAGCAGGGAATTGCAGTGACAGGAAGTGTCAATCAGCGTGGAAAAATTCAGGCGATAGGAGGGGTAAATCAGAAGATCGAGGGATTCTTTGAAGTCTGTCGGTCGCAGGGACTGACCGGAAAACAGGGTGTTTTGATACCAAAATCAAACGAGCGGCACCTCATGCTGCATGAGCATGTCATTGAGGCTGTCAATGCCGGACAATTTCATGTCTGGAGTGTAGAAACAATAGAGCAGGGGATTGAAATTCTTACCGGCGTCAAGGCGGGGCAACGGGATAAAAACGGGAAGTTTCCCAAAGGTTCCATATATCAGTTGGTAGATTGCCGTTTGCAGGAGATGGCAGACAGGCTAAAGGAACAGAAGCAGAAACCGAAGTCAAGGAAACGGACGGTATCAAAAAAATCAGAAGAGTAAATTCAATTGGGAGGGAATGTGCCTATCATGGGTATAGAGTGGAGAGAATCATTGGCAATCGGCGTTGAAGTTATCGACAATCAGCACAAGGAGCTGATAAGACGTTTTGACCGGCTCCTGGTTGCATGTCAGGAAGGTAAAGGGGCTGAAGAGCTTAAGAAATTGCAGCTTTTTCTTACGGAGTACGTGAGCACCCATTTTATCGATGAAGAGGCTCTTCAGATAAAGCACCGCTATCCGGGATATGAAGCTCACCGCGCGGAGCATATCTCTTTCACTGAGCGTCTTAACAAACTCAATCTGGAAACTGAGGCAGAGGGTGTTTCCGCTTACCATGTTGTCGAGACCAACAGTATGCTTCTTAAATGGCTGCTGAACCACATTTCAAAAGTTGATGCAGAGCTGGGGACGTTTCTTAAATCCTGAGCACCATAATCTACCAGACAGAGGTGCATGAAAGCACCTCTGTCTGGTAGATTACATTTAGACGCAGTCTGTACGCCAGAGACACTTTTCCTGACCGCATTCTGAAGCTTTTCCGGTCTCAAAGCAGGGATCATTCAGCTCGGCTGCCTGTATGGCTCGCACAAGCTCAGCTTTTTTAAGCTTGCCAATTTTTATGTCGTACCGCTTTGCAATTTCCTTAACATTTTCAAGTTTCATTCTTATTTTCCCTTGTTTGTATTAAACTCTTATTCCTGTAATTATCTGCAGCGCCTCACGATATTTATCGGCGGTTTTATCAAGAATCTCCTCCGGCAATTCAGGTGCCGGAGCACATTTTCCCCAGTCAAGCGTCTCAAGATAATCACGCAGAAACTGCTTGTCAAAACTAGGCTGCGCCCCACCCGGCTGATACGCGTCTTTTGGCCAGAAGCGACTTGAGTCAGGAGTCATGCATTCATCAATGATGATCAACTCACCGTTGTACAGACCGAATTCAAATTTGGTATCCGCAATAATAATACCTTTTTCAAGTGCCATATCACGTGCACGGGTATAAATTTTCAGGGTATAATCCCGTGCTTTTTCGGCTAAATCAGAACCACAGAGCGCCACCATCTTATCAAACGAAATTGTTTCATCGTGATCGCCTAGATCTGCTTTGGTTGAAGGGGTAAAGATCGGCTCAGGAAGGCGATCTGACTCTTTGAGACCGACCGGCAGCTTTATGCCGCTTATTTCTCCCGTAGCCTTGTAATCCTTCCAGCCGGAACCGGAGAGGTACCCTCGCACGATACATTCAACCGGAAGCGGCGTCGCCTTTTTTACCAGCATCGAACGACCTTTAAGAATGTCTGCATACGGCTGGCATTCGGCTGGATAATCGGCAACATCAATCGAGATGATGTGGTTCGGAACAATATCTGCCATCTGGCTGAACCAGAAGGCAGATATTTGCGTCAGCACAAATCCCTTATCCGGGACAGGCTCATTCATAATCACATCAAAAGCGGAGATCCTGTCTGATGTCACCATCAGCAGGGTTTCACCAAGATCATAAATATCACGTACTTTACCGCGAGCCATCAGCTTCAGACCGGGAAAATCGGTCTGCATCACAAGTTTTGACATAGAGGTCTCCTATTTATCGGCGAGAAGCGCCGGATTAATTTCAATCTTAGCTTTTTCCCGTAATCCCTTAGCCCATTCGGCCAACGCATCTTCCTGTTTTTTGGGGAGCATTTTCTTTTTCAACTCTTCCTTAGCCGCATCATACTGTTCTTTTGGGGCTTCCGTACGGCTTGCGACACGAACAGCGCACCAGCGGTTACCGACTTTGAACGGGGTAGCAGGCGCCTGTTTCGCCGAGAGCTTGAAAACAGCTTCAACTAATTCGGGAGAGGTACCGATTGCTGGAATTTCGCCTTTGGCAGAGTAGCCAAAACTGCCGGTCAACTGGGTATTGATGGCAGCATTCGTCGACAACTGCTTTGCCGCGTCCTCCGCTTTTTTCTTTGCCAGATCGATCGCTTTAGCCGCCTTGGCCTTCTCCGTAACCGCAGCTTTAATTTCAGCAAGCGGGGGCACAGTAGAAGCCTTACGCTCCTTTGCCTTCAGAATGTAAATCCCCTTTGCTGTTTCAACCGGTCCGCCGAGCTCTCCCTGTTTTAATTCGAGCCCCTTTTTGATCACTGCTGCTTCACCTGCAACTGCAGGCGGCGGTGTGTCTGCGGCAAACAGGGCTGTTTCCTGAACAGTCTGCTTCAACTCCGTTGCAATCAGATTCAAATCACCTGATTTGATGTTTTTGTATAGCGTATCGGCTGCCAGCTCGAACAGTTGCTTGACCGTTTTCTGTTTAATCGCGTCCGCTTTAACCTTATCCTTGACTTCACTCAAAGGCTGAATGCCATCTTTTCCCTGCCAACGGTCAACATTCTTCTGATAAAAAGTCTGAATTTCCTCTTCTGACACCGTTGTTTTAGCACTCGCCGTCGCCGGATCAAGCAAAATATAGGAGAGAGCCACTTTTTCAGATGTTTTAAAATCATTCTGATTTTTCTGTAGATACTCGTTCAGATCGGCATCGTTAAGTTTCACCTCTGATGCTACGTCAGACGGCGCATATCCTACATATTCGAGACTGATCCTGTCATTTTCTTTCTTAAACTCTGCCAGTGTATCCGCGTCAGTCACAACCGCCTTATCCTTGATGGACTGGCGAACTTTTTTGAGAGTAACTTCCATCTCCTGCCCTTCCTCATAATCCTTGGCGGTCATACGATTTGACTTTAATAGTTGCTGATACTGGTCAAAACTGAACTTTCCTCCTTTCTGGAACATCGGCATGGCTTCGATTGAAGCAGAGACATCATCCTTTGAAACTTTAATGCCGAGAGACTTCGCCTCTTTCATGGCTAGTAGGTTATCAATAAGGCCGTCAAGCGCGACTTTTTTCAATCCCAGCATCTTTTCCATTTCAGGAGGAATCGACTGGCCATAAATCTGCTGATACATATTTCTGACGCGCTGATAGGCACTCTGATACTCTTCAAAACTGATACGCGTACCGTTAACTTTGGCAGCATAGTCGCTCTTCCCCCCCGTCCGCTCACTTCCCACCCCCCACACTAGAAAAATGGTACCCACAAAGGAAAGAACAATAATTACAAAGATGGTCTTGATGATAATTGATTCTTTCTGCTTGCGCATGACACTCAACATAAATTGATGCTCCTTCTAAGCGGGGGAATATACGTAAAACGCCGCAAATGGCGGCGAAATCGGAATACTACTATACGTACGGCGTGATTGCAAGAGCTTGTTTTATACGAATGGCAAATGCGGAGGTGTATGTTGCTGAATATATTCTTGAGTTTACGTATTCATTCAGGTACGCTTCGCCGCTGAATAAAAGGATTTATCATCCACCGAAATACGTAACGGGAGCCATATGAACACTGAATTTACTCCAAAATGGATTGCCTGGGAAACCACCCAAAAATGTAACATGAACTGTGTACACTGTCGTTGCTCTTCTGACCTCACGTCGTCTGATGGTGACTTTACAACTGCGGAGGGGAAAAAGCTCCTTACTGACATTGCAGCGTTTTCAAAGCCGGTTGTTGTTCTATCCGGAGGAGAGCCGCTGTTGCGCCCTGACATCTTTGAACTGGCAGAGTACGGCACATCGCTTGGCCTCCGCATCTGCATGGCAACAAATGGATCATTGGTGACGGACGAAATCTGCCAGAAGATGAAGAAGGCTGATATTAAGATGGTGTCGTTATCACTTGATGGCTCTAATGCCGCCGTACACGATGATTTCCGCCAGTCACCAGGCTCGTTTGACGGAGTTGCGCGGGCAGCAGAAATATTCAGGCGCAATGGCCAGAAATTTTTGATCAACTCCTCATTTACCAAACGGAATCAAAGCGACATCGCGGCAACCTTCAAAACGGCAAAGGGGTTAGGGGCAACGGCGTGGTACATGTTTATGATCGTCCCGACCGGTCGCGGCGAAGAGATCATGAAGGAATTGATCACAAAAGAAGACTATGAGGAGATTCTCGACTGGCACTACCAGCAGGAAAAGATGGAAGATGACATTCTGATGCGCCCAACCTGCGCTCCTCACTATTACCGGATCGTACCGCAGAAGGCGAAAGCCGAG
Organism: uncultured Geobacteraceae bacterium; assembly: GCA_903845365.1. Classification (GTDB taxonomy): domain Bacteria; phylum Desulfobacterota; class Desulfuromonadia; order Geobacterales; family Pseudopelobacteraceae; genus JACRCG01. The sequence continues at coordinate 45,374 of CAIMXI010000266.1, forward strand.
GGTACCAAATTTGAACGCCGTTCACTTACCTTCTCTACCGGAGGGGGCAAAGGATGCATCGCAGCGCAGTCAATCTGCCTTATTGACTGCTTCGGCAACGTAAAACCATGCTCCTACTTCCACCGCACGGCAGGAAATGTCAAGCAGATCCCTTTCCGGGAGATCTGGGAAAGCTCCGAACTGTTTACTGACCTGCGTGATTTCAAATCCTATAAGGGGAAATGCGGACAGTGCGAATACCTCAACGTCTGCGGTGGTTGCCGTGCCCGCGCCGACGCTGTGTATGGTGACTACATGGAAGAAGAACCGTTCTGCAATTATCTCCCGATAAAAATGCAGTATTAATTATACTAGGAACTGGAGTTTACGTTAAACTCTCGCTGGGTAAAATCATTCCATTTGCTGATGCTTCCATCACGCGAAAGCTGTATCTGCTTATGGCTATCGTTGCTATCTTTCTTCTGTTTGTAATCTCCATAACCATTTGGGTTGGAAACACCCTTACCATGATCACCGCAATCGCACGTTTTGAGCGAACCCACACGGTTTCAAGGGTTGAAGCCATAGCGGCTCTCCAGAATTACCATGACTACAAAAAACCAGAGGAGCTTGAATCATTTCAGTCAAAAATGGCTATTACCCAATCCTACAACAAGGTTTTCAGCCAATTGTTCGTTATGCGCAAGAACACTCCTGATGCTGAATTCGTAAAAATTCTCGAAAGCACCTTTAGCGAAGCTGATCATAATATGGCTGAGATTATCGTAAACAGGATAAAGGTTCTATACTGGCATCCGATTTTGAAAGTACTGGTAGCTAATGCGACAGCGGCAAACTTGGAGGGAGAAAAAGTAAAGGTACTGGCTGTTCAATTTTTAGTGACGAAAAATGAAGCTGAACGCGCGGCCATTTTAGCGAAAATTGTTGAAAGCGGAAAAGTATTCACCTCCCTTGAGGTTGCCTTTTCAAAGAACTGTAGTGATCTCTCCAATCAAATATCCTCATACGCCAATTATATCAGCATATTTCTTCTAATTATTTCAGTCGGATTCACTGGACTGCTGACGTATATGGTTGCGAGAACTGTCTTGCATCAAGCGAAACAGTATACCTCAGACCTTGAAAAAGAAAACCAGGCACGCAAGCAGGCAGAGCTGGAACTGAAGGAGAGCCATTTGCTGCTGAATAGTGCCTATGAAAAGCTCCAGTACCAGAATGAAGTATTGAAGGTGAATGAAGAGGAGCTTCGCAGCCAGAATGATGAACTCTTGTCGACGGAAGAGATGCTGCGGGTTCAGATTAATGATTATGATGCCAGTCAGAAATTGCTAAAAGAAAGTGAGGAAAAGCTCAGCAAGCTGGCAAGCGAACAGAGATTAATTCTGAACAGCTCATCTGTTGGAATCATTTTTGTCAAAAATCGAAGAGTGCTTTGGGCCAACCCAGCCCATTGCAAGATGTTTGGTTATGACGTAGACGAAACTATAAACATGAATACATCCGTATACTATGTTGACATGGAATCGTATGAATATATTGGAAAAAAGGCGTATCCATTTATTTCAACCGGTGGTGTTTTTTCAGAAGACCTGATGATGAAAAAGAATGATGGGGCTTTATTCTGGTGCAGTCTTATCGGGCAGGCAATAAATCCCCAAAATCTGGAAGAAGGTTCCATCTGGAGTATTCAGGATATCAGCGAGCGCAAGAAGGCTGAAGAGAAGATCAATGAACTTGCATTTTTTGACCAGTTGACAGGTTTGCCTAATCGAACCCTCCTCCTTGACCGCCTCAAGCAGGCCATGACCGCCACTTCCCGTACCGGCAACTATTGTGCGCTGCTGTTCCTGGATCTGGATAATTTTAAAACTCTCAATGACACGTTAGGCCATGAAATGGGGGATTTGCTTTTAAAGGAGGTTGCCCAGCGACTGACAGCCTGCGTTCGGGCTGGAGACACATCCGCCCGCCTGGGTGGAGACGAGTTTGTATTGGTTCTGACAAACTTGAGCATAGACAAAAGAGCCGCTGCTAACCAGGCTGAAGTCATTGCCGAGAAAATTATTGCCGCCCTCAACGAATCATACCTTCTGAAGGATATTACCTACCACAATACTCCAAGCATCGGTGCAACCCTGTTCAGCGGTGACAAGGCCGAGATTGAAGATCTATTGAAGCAGGCAGATATCGCCATGTACAGGGCAAAGGATGCCGGGCGTAATACCATACGTTTCTTTGATCCCGATATGGAGGTAATAGTAAAGAAACGGGCTGCACTGGAAAAAGACCTGCGCAACGCAATTCACGAGAATCAGTTTTTACTCCACTATCAACCTCAGATGGCAGGTGGCAGACTGACCGGTTCTGAAGTCTTGGTACGATGGCAACATCCCGAACGAGGTATGGTATCGCCAGCCGACTTCATTCCACTTGCTGAAGAAAGCCGCTTGATACTGCCATTAGGGCAATGGGTGCTGGAAACCGCTTGCTGGCAACTGGCCCAATGGGCAGCCCATCCAGATATGTCACATCTTACTGTGTCGGTGAATGTGAGCGCCCACCAGTTCCATCAGGCTGATTTTGTTGATCAGGTACTGGATGTTCTCAATAAGACAGGGGCCAACCCACAATTGCTCAAATTGGAACTGACTGAGAGTCTGCTGGTATCAAAGGTTGAGGAAATCATAGAAAAGATGTTTACCTTAAAGGTGAAGGGAGTCGGTTTCTCGCTTGACGACTTTGGCACAGGCTATTCATCGCTATCTTATCTAAAACGGCTGCCGCTGGATCAGTTAAAGATCGACCAGTCATTTGTCCGTGACGTGCTCACAGATTCTAACGATGCTACCATCGCAAAAACTGTAATTGTGCTGGGTCAGAGTCTGGGCCTTAATGTAATAGCCGAAGGCGTGGAAACGGTTGAGCAACGAAATTTTCTGGCTGGTGCAGGGTGTCATGCATATCAGGGTTTTTTCTTCAGCAAGCCACTCCCCTTGAAGAGTTTTGAGGAGTATGCAAGGAAAGTTTGACAGTGGGTTGGATGTTGAGAAGAGCAAAACCTAAAGGGGTTGTATCAGCAGCAAGAGACGAATAAGTATAGCAGATCATTTTCAAATATCGCGTGAAAGAATACGCCAGATTGAAGAGAGAGCTTTGTCTAAATTAAGACAGGTGCTTGCTCCACAAGTGGCGATTGCAAATTGATTCACTTATCCTCACTGCTTCCGGCATGCTGCAGAATTGTTGGCAAGCCTGGCCGACAGCACGCTTGGACAAAAGCTCCGTAATTATCTCCATCAAAGGATCATCCTGGCGGCTGTATGAGTCCAAAAGGCTGAACACAACAAAGTAACTCCTTCAATCGATGCATCACTCAGCAAAGAAAAGCAGCGGCAAGCTTCCACAAGAAGCTTACCGCTGCTTTTTAATGGCATCTCTGCTGATCGGGGTGCTATCCACGCAGACATCTACACTCTGAATAAGACGGTTCATTACGCCGCTAGGAGCGTAACAATGTCAGCAACTTATAAGCAAAGTTTGAAAACATTTATTTTCTTGCATAGGGAATATTTTGCCGTTGACAGCAGCCTTTTAATGTGCATACTTCGCCAATATTGTCATGGGGATCGCTATCCATTGTTAATGATAGATGGCGATACCAGACCAACAGCAGCTTCTAAAACATTTACTTACACCATAAGAAGAAAATGGAGAAATGGAGAATTATCATGCCGGCTATTGAATGGAATGAGCGGTTTGAAGTTGGTATTGAGGAATTTGACAATCAACATAAGCACCTGTTTGAGCTGCTGAACAAATTATATGATTATTTCACCAACGGTGCATCGAAAGAA
>CAIMXI010000267.1 GCA_903845365.1 uncultured Geobacteraceae bacterium
AATACTTCCCCACCACCAGCTCCCGGAACAGCTCTTCGTAACCGTCCGTCACCTTGTCCCAGGTGTAATGCCCCGCAATCCGCTTGACGGCCCGACCTTTGTACGCAGTCAATTCCGTTTCATGATCAAGTGACCACTGCATTTTGGATGATAGGTCGTCTTCCGTTTTTTTGTAGAAGACGTGCAGAATGAGGGACTGAGAGGAAGGTGTGGGAGAGTGTGTCGAGTGATTTCTTCTGGAGATTGGGGAGGTATACCAAGCGTATACCTGGATACGAGGATAATTTTTCTTTATAGTAGCTGTCACGACAATAGACGGTGACATGACCATCCTATAAATCACCTCCAGGTCATCAAAACAACTTGCCAAAAGGGGACTCGCACCTATGCTGCCCCATGCGTCTGTATATTTGGTTCAACCGTTAAACGAAGACCCATGCCATATAACAACTTTGAAATGCTGCTGAATTCCGGATTTCCACGCTTGGATAATGTTTTATAGAGGCTCGAACGACTGACGTGTGTCTTTTCCGCAATGGCTGTCATACCACCTTGTGCATGCGCCACGTCTTTCAATGCAAGCAGGAAAGCCTCTCTGTCGCTGTCTTCTATCACGGCATTGATAAATGCAGCAGCATTTTCGGGGTCTTTCAGCCATTCAAGATGATATTTGTCATAGTTTCCTGTTTTGCGAGTCATATTAATTTATCCTCTCTGTTGGCGATTCCAATACGCCTTGGCAACTTTGATGTCCTGATTCTGGGTGGATTTATCGCCTCCGATTAGAAGAAGCACAACCGTTTTACCGCTCATTGCATAATAGACACGATAGCCCGGGCCATAATCAACTTTCAATTCGATCACCCCGTCACCCAGGGCTTTAACTATGCAGAAATTACCAAGCTTTACTCGGTTAAGTCTCGCACTGATTCTGGCATGTGCACAGCGGTCTCGAAGGTTAGACAACCATACCGTGAACGGCGCACTGCCATCATCTTCAAGATAATATTCAAGACGGTAGGGTAAATCGGTCATGCCTTTAATGTATCCTTTGGAAGACGTATTTTCAAGAAAATTATTTCACAGGTGTCAATCGCCCACTCCTTTTCCCCCCCCACAGTTCTCGCCTAAACACCCGTGGCCAAAGAAAAACCAGCTACAAAAACTCTGCCTTAAACCAATCCCATATTCCAAACGAAAGCCCCGGAATAAGATCAATCCCGAGCGCCGATTTAATCAGATACAGCACCAGCAGGCCAATTATTGTGCATACCGTGATCAACCCGGCCAGAAAAAGCGTCACCATCAGAAGTTTTAGTTCACGTTCCCGCCGGGACAAATCGCGGTGGTTGCGACCGGCGAGAAAAACGATATAGTAGTGCCAATTCCAGAAGCTTAACGTCCAGCGCAGATCGATAGCGTGGGCGCCCCAACTCCGTCCCCCCAGCGCAGCCTTAAGCGCCACAAATTGCTCATCCGAAAAAGTTGCGGCAGCATCAGACGGCAGCTTGGCAACAAGCTGTTTCACAAAAGGATCGCTACGCACCGTGCCTTGATACATCACACCCCCCGACCCTTTCCTGCAGTTCAATATCGTATTTGCAGATTGACGCACTGTATTATTATGGTAATGAGTATGATCAACTGACTTTGAATTTTGCGCTCATTGTGAGTGCAGCTTCCAAGGAAACTTTCCGCCACCAACTATCTTCATAATCATCCGTCACTTTTTCCCAGGTGTACTGCGTTGCAATCCGTATGACTTGAAAACGCAATTAACCGCCGATAACAGCGGATGCACGCCGATAAAGTCGAAATCAATTCACCTGGAAGTTCAAAGCACAGGTTCTAAAAGGTTCTCTCGGCGTGAATCTGCGTAACTCGGCGGTTAGCGGCTTTTTGGAATTTCAACTCAAAATTTAAAATTCAACTCAAAACTTCCGCGCTACCAGTTCACAAAAAAGCTCTTCATGACTGTCCGGAGAAAAATAGTTCTGTCCCGGTTTTATCTTCATAATGCCCGACAATCCGCTTGACAGGATAAATACGCAATAGCGCAAGCCTGACACCGTATTTCCATTACCCTTTCACCGCTTCCAGAAATGAAATCTGAACATTTCCGATTCAATTTGCTTGAATGTAGCTACAAATGGCATTACAATACAATCCATGAAATTTGAATGGGACGATGCAAAAAACCGGGAAAATATTGCCAAGCACGGCTTGGACTTTAACGATGCCCCGGAGGTTTTCAATAATCCTATTGTGGAACGTCTCGATACTCGTTTCGACTACAACGAAGAAAGATGGATAGCCATAGGGCTTTCTCACACTGTTTTGTGCGTAGCAGTTGTTTACACAGACCGAAATAGCAACACTATCAGAATCATATCTTTCAGAAAGGCAGACAAATATGAAAGGGAAGCCTACTACAAAAAAGTCACAAACTGATTGGGATCGTGTCATGAATATGAAAGACGAAGAAATAGACTATTCAGACATTCCGGAGTTACGTGAAGATTTTTTCAAAAATGCCAACATTCGCTGGCCTGGCAACAAAAAACAGTTAACCCTGCGCCTTGACCCTGATGTTGTGGATTATTTTAAACATCTTGGCAAAGGTTATCAAAGCACCATGAACAATGTACTGCGAAAATATATGGAAGTACAGTCGCATTGATCTGAAGACTTTGTGCGGGGTATACCGCAATAAAGGCAAACTGATTAACCGCCGATAACAGCGGATGCACGCCGATATAATCAATAACAAATTCACAAAACGTGTGAGCGGTTCTAAAGGTTTCACTCGGCGAAACTCGGCGTCCATCAGCGGTTGCCGCCTTTTAGAATTTCAATCCAAAATTCAAAATTCAAAATTCAGAATTGCCTTTAATACTTCCCCGCCACCAGCTCCCGGAACAGCTCTTCATAACCATCCGTCAACTTGTCCCAGGTGTAATGCTCTGTAATCCGTTTTTGAGATTACCGCCGCGTCATCAACTGCTTTACCATAAGCGCAATGAACAGCGTATTCGTTACAAGATACCGTTTGAACAGGCGGCGCGGTTCCTGGCAGAGGCGGTAGAGCCATTCCAGCGAGGCTTTCTGCGCCCAGAGCGGTGCTCGTTGCTGTAGTCCCGCATATACTGGAAACGCACCACCGACACCCAGCATGACGGCATTTATTTTGCCTCTATGCCGAGCCATCCACAACTCCTGCTTGGGGCAGCCCAAAGCGACGAAAACAAGATTAGCGGATGAGTCGTTAATGCGTCTGATGATCTCGTTTTCTTCTTTGTCAGAGAGAGTACGGAACGGTGGAGAATAAGCACCGCCGATTTTCAGGTGGGGATGTTCGACAGAAATACGGCTGGTCATTGCCCGTAAAACATCATCTGTGGAACCATAGATAAAGATAGATTGCCCTTGCTGTTCTGCCGCACGAAGTAGATCAGGCAGCAGATCCATACCCGCTACACGCTCCTGATTTATTCCGTACAACAGCTTCAGTCCCTTTACCAGCGGCATACCATCCGGCGTCACCAGATCGGCATTGTTGACAACTGCGGCAAAGGCAGGGTTGCTGTGCGCCTCCACAACCATATGGACGTTAGCGACACAGACGTATGAGGAGATCCGATCCCTTCCCAGCGCCATGATGCGTTCAATGAAGTAGGTGTAGGGACCGGTGTTGACGTTAATACTGATGATGCGGTGTTTAGTCGTCTCTTTCAAGTTACCCCTTTTTTAGACGACCATTTGTACCAGTTGCCAGGTAAGTTTCCAGCGATTCATGAACGGCTTCGCGTACCACATCCGACAACTTCAATCCTTGTACAAACTGTTTCAAAGCATCGTTCATCAGAGTTTGATAGTTACCGCCAATCATTTCAGCCCTGAGTTTAAAAGTAGACAACACATCATTATCAACTCTCATGGTAATGCGGGATTTTCCGCCAGCTTCAGCCTGAAGCTTTGCAAGGTGCGGCGTATCTGCGACCGGTTTAGCGGTAGAGAAATCATAATCTCTATAGGTATCATACATCTTATCTGAACTGACTTTCATATCGCCTCCGTTGCGGCTCATTAGCTTTCCATGCCGAAATAATCCGTATCGTTTCAGCTCTAAACGTGTAGACAACAACCAAAATCCGCTCCTTACCACACATTCCTAACGAGATAAACCGTTGTTCACCATCAGCATCACAATCTTCCCGCGTCAAGGCAAATGGTTCAAACAAAACATGCCGGGCTTCATCAAAGGTCACGCCTTCATGAAGCCTTGGGTTACCAGCAGCTTTGATTGAATCCCATGTAACTTTCATAGTTTAATTGTATGCACAATAGTATGCATCGTCAAGAAATAAACTGAAAGAAGATTATCTCTGATAGACGGGGGTGTCACTTCCGAAATTCATCCTTATACAAACCGATTTTCTCCATCGGTATCTGCTGGAAACCGAGCTTAAAAGCTGGCGAATCAGCCATCAGTTGAAAATTAGAATTTGCCCTGTCAACAAAACCGGGATCTTTATCGACAAAATTACCTTCAATCCTGACGGTTTTGTCAGTAAGTCCGTTTTTCATCTCCAGCCATTTTCCGCCAACCGAAATGTTGTTGATCAAAGAGTTCCCTTCCGGCATGGCCTGATTCCTCTCCAGAATGTTAAATAGTTCCGGGTAGCGAATGCTGTAAGGTGGTTGCCGGTAGTTAAGCGCAACCATCTTTTCCGTCATGGAAGAAAGGTGTTTGCCTCCCCAACCAGCAGCGCGTGCATCAATGGAAACTGACTTCTTGCAGTCAATAAAGATGTTGTTATTGAAGATATTGTCACGCCCACCGCCGATCAATGTCCCCCTGCCGGACTTATATACAATATTAGCAAAGACAGTAGTCCCACTGGCCATATCATCCAGATAAATTGCATTGACATCGCCCATATTCAGATCATGGAAATAGTTGTAACGGAGAATGTTGCCACGTTCCGTATAATCACGTCCCATGTAAAAAGCACCGGCATCGCTGGTTTCCATACAGACGTGGTGAATATCGTTATATTCGATGATATGATCATTGCCATGCAGCAGAATAGCAGTGTGCGGGGCATTGTAGATCTGGTTATGGGCTATATGATTACCGACACCGTTGATAGCAATGCCGGGATTATAGGTTCGGCCCCACTGACTGAAATCGTGGATGCGGTTGTTGACGGCATAGTTGCCTGCGGCAACTAGCGCTTTACGATCACCGCCGGAAAGGGTAATGCCCCCTTCTCCGCAGTTGGATATATCGCACGACTGAACACCGTTGTTGCTGCCTCCATCAATTTTGACGGCACAGTTGCCCACATTGCGGACAGTGCAGCCAGCGATACGGTTGTCAGTGCCGCCAGAAATGGTAATGGCAGTGCCACGACACTGTTCGATAGTCATCCCCTGAATGGTGACGTGGGAGGTGTTGCGCAGAGAGATAATCGTGGGAAGGATTGAGACCGCCGTTTTGCTCTGCTTTATTGAGGTAGGAGGCCAGAAATAAAGGATGCCGCTACTCCGATCCAGATACCACTCACCGGGTTGATCCAGCTCTTCCAGAATATTCAAGGCATAATAACGAGCTCCGGCTTTATAGCCATACACACCATGTGGCGCCTGGGTGACGATCTCATTCGTTATCGTATTAAGCGCCGCCACCTTAACATACGAATCAGCCCAATCATGAGTCCAATAGCCATGCAGCCAGATATCATCAGCCTGTGCCCATAGATTCGGTCGGTTACCTTTGTACAGGAAGCGTCCACCGCTTTGTCCGGCAGCTGTTGCGCTGATATTTACCCATCCGCTGTTCGGCCAGCGGGCCAGGTTCATTGGCGCATCATTAAAAAACAGCTCCAGCGCAGCCGGAATTCCGGATTTACCCATGCCACGAGGCTTTAACTCGCCATAATCAGTTATTCCCAAAGTCTTCAGATTCACCTGCAGTACCTTGCTGCGGGCGGCGGGATCAATGCGTTTCAGGATGGAAGGATCAGTAACTGGGGAAAAACCGGATAGTTCTTTTCCTCCAGTAATGTGAACTTCTGCGTTTTTGTATGAACGATAGGTGGTGTGGGATTTTTCAGTGCCAGAATCTTTTTCGGTAAGCTCAAAGGTTTTGGAGAGATGGTAGGTGCCGCCACGGATAAAGACTACAGCACCCCCAAAAGGCAGTGTGTTTTTTTGTTTCAGCTCACGAATGGCATCGCGGGCACGCTCCAGAGTGGCAAAAGGTTTATCAATGGTGCCGGGGTTACGGTCAGAACCGGACAGTGACACAACAAATTCTACTTGTTGCCCAGCAGCGAACAGATGCATCGGTGTGAGGCATATAGCAAATATTAAACCGACAAAAAACAGCCGCAATAAGGTGGAATAATTTGTAACCATCAGCAATAACACTTCATCTGCACGTATCAGCCAGATGTTCAATAGTTACCGGCGGACGACCAGGAAAACGGGCCACCAGCTCAAGCTTGCCTCCCATCGTTTCAATATAGCCACGCAGTGTGGAAAGCAGCATATCACTCCGCTTTTCAAGACGGGAAATACTGTCCTGCCCGACGTGAAGTGAAGTTGCCAAGTCCACTTGTGTTTTTTGCATGGCCTGCCGTAAATCCTTCAAAGTTGCCAACTCCGCAGCACGCTGCTCAACAGCAGCACGCCGCTCACTTGGTAATGCGTCTAATACCTGTTCAAGTTTTCTGGCCATACTATCACCTCTTCTTTTCTTCAGTTAAACCATTTTTCTCTTCATAGCCGCCTCATAAATCCCCATCAGGCAGGCATAATTGACGTCCTCGTTGTACAAAGTTTCAAAAGACTTCCGCGCTCCCGCCCCCAATTGCTCAAGCAGGCCAAGTTTTTGCCAGGCATCGCGGACGATTTTCAAAAGAGACTGCGGATTAGCAGCCTCGAAAACCACACCATTTATGCCATCGTTGACGATCGATGGTAGAGGCCCAAGATTTGTTACTGCCGATGGAGTACCAACAGCAAAGGCTTCTCGTACCACCATAGGAAACCCTTCAAACCATTCAGATGGTAATAATTGAAGCCGTGCATTGGCAATGTGTCGGATTGTTTCGTCTGGTGGAAGTTGCCCAAAAAAATGAATGGGCATACCACTTGAGGCTTTCTCAAGTTCAGACCGCAGCGGACCATCACCGATTATACGTAACTCCGGTGCATTGGCACCCCAGGCAAGCCAGGCTTTCACTAGAGTTGTCACACCTTTTTCAGCAGACAGTCTGCCGGCAAAAACCGCATAATTTCCTCGTTCATGCCACGGAACTACCATGGGATCTCCGGGGTAGTAGTTGGGCTTTATGTAAACTTTCTCAGCCGGCAGACCTGCGGTAGTCATAGTTGTGCGTTGAAATTCCGTTAAAACGATAAAGGCATCTACCTGTTCTCGCCAGGTTCCCAGTGTTCGGTGGAGGGCAACGTTTAAGGCTAACGGTAAAGTTGCAATCCGGCTGTCGCGATAGCACCCGTGCTGAATTGCCGGCCAGGCGGATTGTTGATCAAGGCAATCGGTGCAGACTTTGCCTTCTCGCATAGGGATGGCCGCGGGACAAAACAGGCGATAATTGTGGAGTGTTAATGCCCGTGCGGTTCGGTTGCCTATGGCGTAAAAAATTGCAGGGGATAGCAGCGGAAAAGTGTTGTGGACGTGAACAACATTAGGCTTATATTCATCGACAACTTGCTTGATTGCAGCGGCTGACCAGAAATTCCATGGAGTAGAAAGCGCCCCTTTCAGTTTGCCCCAAGCGCCTTGGGCTCGGATTTCATCGCTATGTCGGGTAAACTCACACACTTCGTGACCATGCTGGAGCAGCAAACTTTTTTCAGTTTCAAAAACCTGATTTTCACCGGATGGTGTCGCGGAACCGTAGAAATTATGGACGAGGAGGATTTTCATAAAAATCTTCAGGCGAATTTCAGTTTACGCAAGCACCAAAGAAAGCGCTGATAAATGGACTTGCTGAAAACTGTGTCCTCAATAGATTGATCGTATTTAAAAAGCGGAAACACTGCTGGTGGGTGCGACAACGGGAATTCCACAGGCTGAACTTCGGTACTCAGGTATGCCGGGGTTTCGGTTGTATGAGTAGATTCGTTACCAAAACCGGCATTTTTGATGAGGTTATACTTTGGAATAATATGTAGCCCGTGATTGAGAAATGCCGTAAAAGTCCAGATATATGCCCAACTGTTTATGCGTCCAGAACGAACTTTACCCAGCATATAATGCCAATACATGGCCGCTCGACGTGAGCCAAGATGTTCACGAAGTAAATCAGTATCTTTGGCCATCTGCAATTTTCCTAAATCGCCATCAAATAAATCCCAACTCCGTTTCCAGGTAGCCCACCCCCAGCAGTTTTGATATTTAGAAAAGCAGTAACTCCAGTTGATATAGTTTCTATCAGAGAATACATTGGTCCCACAAATTGACATAACCCTATTATCAGTTTCATATTTTTCAAGTAATTCATCTGCAAACCTGAAAAAGTCTGGATGTGGAAGACAATCGTCTTCAAGGATAATTGCACGATCAGTATGCTCGAACATCCACGTAATTCCCGACGAAACACGAGCTTTGCACCCCATGTTTTTATCAGCAAAACTGAAATTAAGAATGCCTGGCCAATCACTGAAAATCTTCCGGCAAGCATCGACCTGTTCAACCTCACCAGGCTTGTTTGGTCTGGCACCGTCTGAGACGACGAAAAGTTCACGCGATTCTTCCGGTCTCAGGCAGTCACGCAGTTTGGTTGCGTGGTCGGGGCGGTTGAAAACAATGACAGCTATAGGTGATTTCATTGTTTGCCACCATTTCTGCGAACCCAAAGTGATGGCAAAAGGATTCGGAGCAAAACTTTTACACCAACAGTAATAGCCCCAAAACCAAAGTGCCTGCGACAAAAGACCATAAATTCAGAGAAATGAATCCCTTTGGGGCTATTTAGAAGCGCAACTCGTTTCATAAATGATGTGGCAGGGTTACACCAAGCAGGAAGTGGGTTTGCGGAACAGGCTCCCTGATAGTGAGGGGCAACGTGGATGGGAATACCAGCATTTAACGCCCTGAAGCCATAATCGAAATCTCCAATTGCATGAGTGAAACAATCGGAGAGTATACCGATCTTCTCAACAACAAAAGAAGGTATGAGGACAATATTGCCGTTAATTTGTTGGCATGGTTGCGCTTGACCACTTGGAACTACGGGAGTCCCGCTTAATGATTTATGACCGGTTGGTGTTGCTCTACCTCCATACGTCCATACACCAGATTTTGGGTCATGACATGAACCAACGATAATGCCTGGATTCGTTTCAGCGGCAGTAATCATTTCAGAGATAGCACCTGGCTTTAAAAGAGTGTCGTCATTGAGCCAGAGGAAATAATCATACTCTGCCTTTTGAATTGCTGTTTCCCAAGCTAATCTCATGCCACCACACCAGTAGAGTGAACCGTCACCATTAATAATCTGAACTTGCTGGAAATCTTTTAAAACTGCTGCTGAGGTACCGTCTGTGCTGCCGTCATCGACTAGAAATACATCAAACTTAATCCTTTCATCAAATTCCGAATTACCACCAAAGGACCTCAAGCATTCAAGTGAATTTTCCCTTCGATTATGGCAAGTGAGAAGGACGGCAACTGACGAAATATTCGTGTTCATCATAGGGTTTGTCTTGATAGAGTACGACTGGAAAAAACCGCAACAATTTTATAAGCTATCCAGATGTAAAACGATGTAGTAATACCCCCAAAAGTAACGGTTGATTGTCCCATTAACGCAAGCGCAGACAAACAGTATATGGATAAAAGAAATAAATAATTCGGATATGACTCTGTAGAATTCATTTGAATACAAAGCTTTGTAAATGCAGCTCCCAAAACCCCTATTAGTGCTACGGCAAAATATCCAAATTCAAAATACAACTCGCTAATTATTCCAGACCTAATGCCAAAAGGGGTATTATGTAAATCTGACCAAGCTCTGGCGCTATCCATTTGAATCATTGACTGCTTACTTAACCCGAATAAATTCAAAACCGTGGAATTAACAACTGATGCAAATGTACTTTTAGTCCATGAATATCCCGGAATTTGCCCAGGGTCGTAATATGTTGTAGTCCAAGCAAATTCCATAAATTCTACACCGATACCGCCCAACAAACCGTCTGTTGTAAAAACACCTGAATTGGCTGATCTTATCAATTCAACAGTAATATATGTAATAGCCACTATACACAGCAAAGTATACAGACCAATTTTAGACACAGACCCTCGTATTTTAATAACAAGTTGGTAGACTCCTATAAGTGACATTAATAAAATGACACGTTTTCCATCACAAGCAGAAATAAACAAAAATGTGATTGTAACAAATATCCAAAATCCCTTTAAAAAAGGGGTTCTAGCGTTGATAACATTTTGAGCAGTGTATTGAACTGAGAAGAAAATAATGAGAACGAAAGCTTGAGTAATGCCGATCTTTACTTCGTACATGTCGTCAACAATTCTAGCACCTGAAAGAAGAGGTATTGTTCCCCATGCAAAATACATAGATGCAAAGAATACAAGCGGAAAAGCTAACAAAATATTTTGCCAGGCTCTTTTTGGGCTATCTTTGGGCAATCCAACAAATAAAACCTTATCGCTATTGTTAAACTTTTCGGCAAGTAAAGCGCCAAGACAAAATGCAGTTGAAAAAATATAGTGAATGAATAGTGGCTGATAAAAATTAATTGTATTGCTATAAGCCAGTTCCCAGGTATTTTTTAGATTATTAAATGACCCGGCATATGATATTCCCAAAACGGGCCAAACAAACCATAACCATAAAACAAGCAAAGTGCTTTGGTTACTAACCCGCTTTATTATTTCATAGTTGATAATGATCAGAATGAATGAAGCGTAGAGATACAGGTCATATTTATCTGGAGCACCAACAGATTTATCGTAGTAATTTAAGGCACTTACTATCAGTACATAATATGCAGTCAAAGGGAATATGTGTGAATACAAAATATCACGGATTTTAGAATTCATATTCACCACTAGTGTATAGTTTTAATAACTACGGCAGGATTTCCAGCAGCTATACTGTTTGCCGGTATGCTACGACTGACTACAGCTCCGGCAGCAATTATGGTGTTATCTCCGATAGTTACACCTTTCATCACAATTGATCCGGTTCCCAAAAAAACATTGTCACAAATTACAACGGGTAAGCATTTAATATCATCAGGATTATTGTTATACCGACGATTTTCAGGTTTGATCGAATGAAAGTCCGTGTCAACTACTGTCACGTTTGCGCCAAACAAGCAACCAACACCAATTTTAATACTTACGGCAGAGCAGATTGTGCCACCTGAAATGCCGGTATCAGCTCCAATCTGAATGATTGCACCTGAACGCATAGTACGCAATACAACCGGATGATTTACCCCTAATGCGGTAGATTTAGAATCAGAGCAAAGAGCACACCGATCGTTAATAATGATTTTCGAGTCAGGTTCCATTGACACAATTGGTGCCCCCTGAAACCGAGCAGTTGGAGAAAGCGTAACTCCCTGTCTTTTTAAATTAAGTGGCACAACCACCTTCCACCAAATTTTTTTGATATATTGTGGATAGCGCAAAGGTGAAAATAGGTGCTTGATCATTTGGTTAATGCCTCCTTCAAAAATTCTCTACGCTCTTTCACAACAATCAACCATAACATGATGGCTAATAGTAATTCGCCGATTCCTGTCGCAATTATTGCCCCTACGACGCCATAGTATTTCATAAGGACTACTGAAGACAAAATAGCTGCAACCGCACTAACTGTATTTACAAGGGTAATAATCCTGAATAGTTTCATTGCTTGTAACAGGGTGGCGGCACCATCACGCAACAATTGAAGAATTAGCACCATCGACCAACCTAGAATCAGCGGCTTAAGATTCTGATATTTATTTCCAACCATGATTGGAATGATTGTGGCTGAGGCAAACAGAATAAACGCAATGTAACAGGAGGAGCCAATTAGCTGAAGCATCGTAACTGTAAAGCCCATTTTAAACATCTTGGATTTATCTTTAGCTCGATATTCTGCAAGCCGAGGCATGGTAACCTGATTTATTGCAGGGGTTAGCATCAAAAAAGGAGTAATCATCATGCGAGCAGCGTTCGCATACCCAACACCGGCGGGCCCTAAAAACAATGCAGTAACGTAGTTGTATGATTGTGTTTGCGCCCAAATTACAGAGACCCCACCAATAGCCCAACGTCCCCCATGCCAAACTTCTTTTGTATCTTCAACTATTTTACCAAGTTTTACTGATCTCATAGGTAACTGAGTAATAATGAAGCCAATAATTGCACCTGCAAAATTACTGGTTGCAAAATACCACAGGGCTTTTTGTGACGAAAACAACGCTCCAAAGTAATATTGAAATGCCATAAGTGAAACGAGAGTTACGGCAACCATAATATTGACAAAGAGCGCCCAAATTTCCTTTTTAGCCGTATATGCGTAGCGTACAAAAAAATCCTTTGTCAAATAACCAATTGCTGCAGCCGCTATTGATATTGAAATATTTGAATATTGGTTAAATATTGGGGTTATAAAAGTAACAGATTCAATAAATAAAATAACAAGTAATGCCGTAATTAAACAAAAAATTGTAAGTGCTGACAAAATACGCGCCGCATATGGTTCTCGATCAGCTTCTGCTTTTTCATGTGTATGCACGACCATCTGCGTGAGAAAAAGTGCATTGCCAATTCCAGAATAGAACAGACATATCGCAAATCCAATGCCGTAAACTCCAAATTCAGTCGGCGTGAGAGCTCGCACTAAAAATAACCCTAGGGCAAAATTTGTACCACTGCTCACGGCTTGATTAAGTAAGCTAATTGAAAAAGCTTTTGCTAGTGGCTTAGATTTCATAGGGCAACAGGCACCTTTAAGTAAACTATTCTTTTCCTTTCAACTTGAACCTCTCATTTCAGTATCAAGTCATTACAATATTTTTCCGATACCACTCATACGTCCTCTCAATCCCCTCCCGCAAACCAACCCTGTGCCGCCACCCCAACGCATGCGCCCTGCTCACATCCTCCAACTTTTTTAGCGTTCCATCCGGCTTTGAAGCATCAAACACTAGCGCCCCTTCAAAACCGACCACATCCTTAACCGTCTCCGCTAACTCCCGAATTGTGACATCCTCACCTGTACCGAGGTTTACAAAGCATGGTTTCGGATAACTGAGCAGTTCCGGTGCAATCTGTTCGTCAGTCAACTCCATCAAATGCAGACAGCCTGCAGCCATATCGTCAACATAGAGGAGTTCCCGTTTTGGAGTGCCGCTACCCCATACCACTACTTCAGACGCATTATTAGTTTTCGCTTCGTGAAAACGCCGGATCAGGGCTGGCAGAACGTGGCTGTTTTCAGGATGAAAATTATCACCCGGTCCATAAAGATTGGTCGGCATCACGGCGATAAACTTGGTTCCGTACTGGCGATTATATGATTCACACATTTTTATGCCGGCAATTTTGGCAATGGCATACGGTTCATTGGTTGGTTCCAGCAGGCCGGTCAGCAGATGTTCTTCCTTCATCGGTTGAGGTGCCAGCTTCGGGTAAATACAGGATGAACCGAGGAACAGCAGACGCTTGACACCATGCAGATACGACTGGTGGATGACATTGTTCTGAATCATCAGGTTGATATAAATGAAATCCGCCGGATAGGTATTGTTGGCATGGATGCCCCCAACCTTGGCTGCAGCAAGAATGACATATTCAGGTTTTTGCTGTTCAAAAAACTGCGCGACTGCCTGAGGGTCAGTCAGGTCAAGTTCGTCTATTTCAGGAATGAGCAGATTATCAAACCCGGCTGCTGTCAGACAACGAACAAGAGCTGAACCAACCAGTCCGTTTGAACCGGCGACGAATATTTTGGAGTGTTTTTCCATTGTTTCTCCAGACTTGTAAACCTAAAAAAGGCAGTTGAACCGCCGAACACGCCGACACACGCCGATAAAGGCGGAGAAGGTCATAACCTCAAACAAATATATTTTGAGTTGCAATGTTAACAGCGCTTCTGTTCAGAAGTTATTTACGATACGTTTCACTTCAAGTTTCGGTGCACCAAAATTTATCAATAAACATACCGTGTGACCAGTTGCTTTGAGATAGTTCATACACTGGGCACGATGATTTTCATCAATTGCTTTAACTGCTTTCAGCTCTATCAGAATTTGATTTTCTACCAGCAAGTCGGCGACATAGTCACCAACCACAAAACCATCATAATATACCTTGATTGAGTGCTGCTGAAAGACTGTTAAACCGCATTTTCTCAGTTCGTAGATAAGCGCATTTTCGTACACTTTTTCGAGAAAACCACTGCCGAGTGCTGACATTACTGTATAAGCACAGCCTATAATTGACTCCGTTATTTTGTCTAAGGTCTCTCGACGAGCATCATCTTGCATAGTCGTTTCCATGATTCAAAGAATTTTTAACCGCCGAACACGCCGACACACGCCGATTAAGGCGGAGAAAATCAAAAGTTGCATGCTTTGAGAAACACCTAATGCTTTAAAACCAGAAAAGACTTGTTTGGTTTTCTCGGCGTGTATCGGCGGTCATCGGCGGTTAACGGATTTTATTTTTAATGCTCGGTACTTACTGCAACACTGAAACCATGAGATTTGAGTAAAGCATGACGTTTTGCCTCTTCCAGATCGTGTGCAACCATTTCAGCACACATCTCCTGGACGGTTATTTCGGGAACCCATCCGAGCTTTTCCTTAGCTTTGCCTGGATCACCCAGCAGTGTTTCCACTTCTGCCGGACGGAAGTAGCGCGGATCTATCCGCACAATCACATCGCCGACTTTCAGCGCCGGGGCGTTATTCCCTTCAACTGAAACAACTGTGCCTGTTTCATCCACCCCATGACCCTCAAATTTGAGCGTGACTCCAACTTCTGCAGCAGACCAGGCAATAAACTGGCGAACGGTGTATTGGACACCGGTGGCGATTACAAAGTCATCCGGGTGATCCTGCTGCAACATCAGCCACTGCATCTTCACGTAATCCCTGGCATGCCCCCAGTCGCGCAGTGAATCGATGTTACCCATGTATAGACACTGCTCCAACCCTTGAGAAATATTGGCAAGACCGCGTGTTATCTTTCGGGTAACAAAGGTTTCGCCACGACGCGGTGACTCGTGGTTAAACAGAATGCCGTTGCAGGCATACATGCCATAGGCTTCGCGGTAGTTGACGGTAAGTAGAGTTTCGCTACTGCGTATGGTGATCGTGGATAGAAGGGAGTGGTTTCTTTTTGCGGTGTTTCCTGAACCAGTCCATACAGTTCGGAAGTTGACGCCTGATAGAAACGGGTCTTCTTATCCAGTCCCAGCAAGCGTATCGCTTCAAGAATTCGGAGTGTTCCGGTGGCATCCACGTCACAGGTATATTCCGGCGACTCAAAGCTGACGGCAACATGAGACTGTGCGCCCAGATTGTAGATTTCATCAGGCTGAACTTCCTGAATAATACGTGTCAGATTTGACGAATCAGTAAGATCACCATAGTGAAGTTTGAAATGTGCATCCTTGATATGAGGGTCCTGGTAGATATGATCAACCCGCTGGGTGTTGAACAGCGAGGCACGACGCTTGACACCGTGCACTTCATAGCCTTTTTCAAGTAACAGTTCTGCAAGATAAGAACCGTCCTGGCCAGTGATACCTGTGATAAGTGCTTTTTTCATATTGGTACAAACCTCTTGATAATTTTATTCTTCGTTAGCAGTTAAGAAACTAAAGGGGACAAGCGACTTTACCAAAACAAGCCCTACCCAACCCTGACCGCCACATCTGAAAAACTAGTGCCGGTGCACCGGCACTAGTAACACTCTGATATCATTAGCGAATACTGGCATCGCCAAAAGTTTTGCATTCTGCTATCCACAGTTACCCTTTTTATCCTTTAGGCCCGATTTTGGGTCCTGTTAAATAAAGGGCTTGCTTTTAACTTCAAAGGCTTTTTACAGGGAGAAAGAAAGATAAAGGCGGATAAAACCCTTAATCCTTGAAAAAGCATTTAGCCGTGTAGAACCTTTGGGTCAGGTTAGTCTTTCTGCCTTTCTCCCAACCCGGACAAGTCGGAACCAAGATGTTGTCAAATGTTATGAATTTAACCAAAAGATTTTTTTGCCGTTATCCGCAGTTATCCTTTTTATCCCTGTTAAATAAAGGGGTTGCTTTTAACTTCAAAGGCTTTTTACAGGAAGAAAGAGAGATAAAGGCGGATAAAACCTTTAATAGCAAAGACTATTTATAACTTAAAAAATACCTCTTCACTTTCTACTTACTCAAACTGATATTTTTCAAACATAGCTCGTATTTTGACAAATTCATCATGCATTCCTTCATGGGTGGACCAACGCTCTACCTCAACCAGATCAACAGGATGTTCGCTTGCTACCATAACAGCCTGTTCGAGACACTGCATATCCTGCCAGTGATAGTAACCAGAGAGGCGATCCTTAACGCAGTCGGTTGGTGAAAGAATTCGCAGTCGGCCAGTTGCAAACTCAAGCTCCACAATTTCTTTAACCGGCTCATCGCCAACAGCAAGAGGGCCGGATGGAAATTCGACAAAGTATTCAGAATCTGGATGAATGTAGTATCGGCCTTTCTCTGAAAAGCCAATCAGTTGTAAAGCTGCACGTATCTTCTTACCGTCAGCGCCGTGACCGCCAATAAAATCAAGGTCAAACGACATGTAACGATTTTTACTGTATATTGTCACACAACTGCCACCGGTTAATACCACCTCAATACCGTATTCCTTAAGATGACTCGCTACAAACGCACCAAATTCGCCAATTGACATTTCATTTATCGGCTTCATAACGGTTTGCCTGCTCTCCTTGGTCGGCGCCTGTTCACGAGTAGTTCGCTACGCATATCCTCTGGATAAAAGGAAAGTGCCTTTTCCAGAAGACCGGTCACTTCCTTCAGAAAAGTATAGCGCGGATTAAAAGTATAGAGCCTGGTTCGCCCTACAAGTTTGCTGCAAACAATTCCACCAGCTTCAAGTTTTTCCAACTGTTTTTGTATTGGAGACAAAGAGGTATCAAAGAACAGTGATATTTCCCTGGCATACCCCTCCTTGCGCGAGTAGAGATATATCAGTACCCGCTCACAATTTACCGAACCAAATAGAGACTCTAACATTACGACCTCCATAATATGTCATACAACCTAAAATAGGGGTCATAATATAATGTAATGCACTGTTTTTGCAATAGTTATAAAGGGACCTTCAGGTTAGGCTTTCTGCCATTTTCCCAACCTGGACAATTCGGAACCAATATGTTGTCAAAGGTTATGAATTTAACCAAAAGATTTTTTTGCCGTTATCCGCAGTTATCCTTTTTATCCTTTAGGCCCGATTTTGGGTGATGTCACCATTCCGTTGACACAACAGTATGGGCAGCCAATTTGTGTCATCCTGAGGTACGAAGGATCTGCTTTTGACTGTTGTACGATCAAAAACGAACAGCAGATCCTTCGCTATCGCTCAGGATGACAGCTATGTCAATG
>CAIMXI010000268.1 GCA_903845365.1 uncultured Geobacteraceae bacterium
CTGTATTTGTTGAGTTATTGTTATTTATAGAATTTCCTGTAACTATTTCTCCAATCCCAAAAAAATATATACCCCAATGGGAGCATTCCCTGTTTTTAAACTACAGTTTTGAGACATTTTTTACTGATATAGCTATTCAAAACAGTGTCGAAAGTATCATTGTACATAGCGCAACGTAATCTGAGCATGGTGTTGCCATTTTCTTCCAGCCACCACGCCCCTGAGCGTTTTAGTCGCACATGACAGATGTGCTTGTTGGCGGATTCGATGCCACCACTACCAATGGGAAGCCCGGTATCCCGACACTCTTGATAGGCCAGGCGGTGCTTGTGAGTGGTCAGGTAGTTGATCAGCTTTCGGATCTCTTTATCGGCTTCTCCGCCACTGGGTTGCATCCGCTTGAGACCGCCAATGGCAGAGCCAGTCTGATCCATGAACAAGCGAGTTATCGTGGCTTCCGCCCACTGCTGTCCAGTCAAGCTGTCACCGTATTGTAGCTTGGCCACTTTGTGAACATGTTCTGAACAGTGATAATAATCAAGGACTTGTCTGGCTTTTGGAAAACATCTGACCATGGCATTCCATAACCATTCCGCGCCATCGCCCAACAGGGCAATGTTGACCCGATCCTGGGGTATTCGGGCCGCCACCAACTCCAGGTCTTTGGTGAACTGTGCGGCATCCTGAATCTGGTGCCAACTGGCAATATGCACGATGCGCTCATCGCCATCAAGCAGATAGATGCGAAACCCCTTGACTTCTCGCCACTTACCCGGACCGCGCCGACCGCTGCGCCCTCCAGTGGGCCGGGTCGGAGCGTGGGCCCCATCGCTGGCGATGACGAGCACAGGAAGGTCATCACCCGCAGTGCTAACCGATTCGATCCGGCGGACGATTTCTATCTCACTGGGGATTACCTCTTCGATGGGTGCCAACGTGCCGATCCGGTTGAGCGTTTCGTGCAAACAGTGGCCCGAAGGGGCAATGCCGGTTAGTTTTTTGAACAGATCAGCAGAAGTGCTGTAGGGCGACTCAATGCCCAGGCACAGCATCTTCTCCTGCAGATCGTACTGGTACGCTTCATCTGCCAATTCCAGCGCGTGATCCAAGGGATAGTAGCCCGATTTGCACCGGTGACAGTAGAAATACGGGCGTTCCAAGGTGATACTTCCCTGCATGGTCTGCAGAGTTTTGGCGTTTATACTGTGCCGCTTCAGCAAGTTACCACAGCAGGGACACGGGGCGGTTTCCTGTGCCCGGTAGCAAGCGCTTAGTTGAAAGGTCATCTCCTGCAGGCAACCGCCTAACAGGATCGAGCGAGTCTGAGTAAATTGATCGCTTATCTGCCGCAGGGTTGGCATCTTCTGCGAAGTCAGCATCTCGGTCTGCAGATCTACCCACTGATCAAGCTGACGATGGGCGGCAGTTCGGAATGCTTCAATCAGTTGGTCTTTGTCTTGTGTCATTTGGCACCCCCGAAGTTTCCCTACCTACCATAGGGAAAGACAGGGCAAATGTCTAGCGTTATTTCATGGCGACTGCGCCAAGCTGCCTACATTTCTTTAAAAACAGGGAATGCTCCCGGAGCCGCTCAGTCAAAGCGAACCATTGGTTCCACAACCTCAGTGGAAACACGCTATTTCCTGACAACTCTATCTGACGTATCTGAATTTGCCGAGTTCACGCGCAAGCATTGGTCAATTGAAAACAATCAGGTAGAGAGAGGCTTTCATTATTTTGTAAGAGGCTGGTAGTCGAACCGTTGACCTTTGTGCAGCTGCTAAA
>CAIMXI010000269.1 GCA_903845365.1 uncultured Geobacteraceae bacterium
ACGCCACACTGAAATCGGTCACCTCATACGGAACAGAATAATACGGAACAGAACAGGATGATCACCTACAAACAATTCTTGCCAAGCGCTATTATACGACTTAGGCTCATTTTATGAAGATCAAAAAACTTGAACATCGAGGCATCCAGGTCAACACTATCGACCAGCCTCATTGCCTCAAATTCTATAACCGTCAAACCGTCAGAATTTTTTTTTGCTTCAGCTAGTTTTTTTAATTCATCCTCAGAAAATCCAGCACTACGCATCTGTTCCAGAAGGGCAACCGACTCCCCATTTCCTACATTCGGGGTTACTAAATCTCCAAGCACCAAGTCCCAGTAGATATAACTGTAACCTTCTGGTTCCGGCTTTTTGCCGTCACGGATATCCAGAATATCCTGATAGTATTTTTTGTAGCGTGGATCACCTGTTACCACATAGGTTCTGGCCATTCGGGTCAGATCATCTGATGACTGTCGCAATTGATCCGCAAGAATATGGGAAAGATGTCGCTGACTGTTGGCATGATCGATCTGCTTTTCGGAGTATACGTAGACTCCAAAAGCAGCAAGCAAAACAAAGAACATAGCCAGCGTGAGCCACATTCTTTGGAAGTCTGAGCGAGCCCAATTTTTGAAAGCCATTTTTTTCTACCTTCTTTTTATACTGTTACCGAATTACTCTTACCGCATTGTTGCTGAGTCTTAATATTTGGATAGTCCATTTGCTTCATAATAGTTTCTTCGTAGGAGAAGTGCTTTTGGGTGTAATCGTCAAGGAATTGAAGCA
Organism: uncultured Geobacteraceae bacterium; assembly: GCA_903845365.1. GTDB lineage: Bacteria > Desulfobacterota > Desulfuromonadia > Geobacterales > Pseudopelobacteraceae > JACRCG01. The sequence goes on from CAIMXI010000269.1 coordinate 790, forward strand.
TTTTCGTAATTTGTACTTCGTCACAACCATCTAAACACTCACAGGATATCTTTTCAAACTGACTAAATAGTTCCCGATGCTGCTCATCAATAGCGGAATTTCCTAACTGAAGTGACTCGTCAAACATGTCCTAATCCTTTTTTAGAAAATCACAAGTAAGTAATTTTGTCATTCCTATTTCAATATTCGTCTATATACTCTCCACAACACTCTTCAGCACCTCTCTCAGCTGACTGGGGTTGTAAGGTTTGCTGATAATCCCAGCGATATTGTCACTCCCTATCCGCGCACTGACTTCGGCATCACCATATCCACTGGAGACGATGATAGGCAGTTCAGAGTTTATCCTTTTCAGCTCAGAAAACAATTCATAGCCGTCCATTACCGGCATCCCCATATCTGTCACTACGAGGGTGATCTCTGCGGCATTCTTCTGGTAGATATCCAGCGCTTCACTACCATTCACGGCTTCCAACACGCTGAATCCAAACATTTCAAGAAAATTCTTCGCAATGTCCCGAATCGGATCTTCATCCTCTACCAGCAGTATTGTGCCGGTTCCTCGCCATTGATCAGGCTTAGTGGGCTCAATATTCTTTTCATCTTTGCGGGTCTCATCTGCTGGAGCTGGTAGAAATACCTTGAAAGTCGTGCCATGACCAAGTTGGCTGAATAGCTGTAATGCTCCGTTGTGAGAGTTGATAATACCAAGAACCGCGGACATTCCAAGACCTCGTCCTGTGAATTTAGTGGTGTAGAACGGCTCGAAAATACGCCATTTTATTTCTTCACTCATGCCGCAGCCGTTGTCGGTGACTTCAAGGCAAACATATTCGCCAGGAAAGATTGGCTTACCGTGGTAATCTTCATATACCTTGCCAGCTATAACCTTGATACTGGAGAGAGATACATCAACTACGCCCTGCTCTGTGCCGATAGCTTCTGACGCATTGATAATCAGGTTCATGACCACCTGCCCGAGTTGGCTGGCATCACCTTCTATTATGGGGATTTCCGCTGAAAGATCGGTTTTAATCACTACATTCTGTGGTAGAGTCGCTTTCAGCATGCCAACAATGTCATCCACCTTTTCAACTATATTGATATTAGTCTTGGTTAGTTGTGCTTTCCCAGCATAGGCCAGCATCTGTCGGCAGAGACCAGCCGCTCGTTCAGCGGCATTTTCGATGATTGGGATATTTTTCTCTGCCGAACTGTAATCCATCTTTGTCAGGGAGCAGTAACCCATAATGATGGCCAGGATGTTGTTGAAGTCATGGGCGATGCCGCCAGAGAGTACTCCAAGGCTTTCCAGTTTCTGGGTATGCTGGAGTTGCTGTTCGAGGGCCTTCTTTTCTTCTTCTGCCCGCTTTTGTTCTGAAATATCCCTGATGATAACCACGGTGTAAAGTTCCTCTGCCTTGGTATAGCTCGAAAGATTTACATCCATTGGAAATTCTGACCCTTTTTTGCGCAGCCCCAATGTTTCATAGTGTAATGGAACAGGCTTTGATTCGGCACGCATTTTAATATAACTTTTAATTCTTTCATGCTCGGAGGGCCCGATCAGGTCTAGGACAGATGTTTCTCTCAGTTCTGACAAGCTACTGATTCCAAAGGCATTCAGGTACGAAGGATTGGCAATAATATGAGTTCTTTTGCAGGAAACGCCGATAGCGTCAGAAGATGTTTCGAAGATCGCCTTGAGCTGCTCCTCATTGTCCTTCAGTCTTTCTTCCGACAGCTTTTGCTCGGTGATGTCAGCGTTGATGCCGATCATGCGCTCCGCAGTGCCGTCAGCATCCCGCACTACCAGGCCGTTCGCTTTAAGATGTTTTACCGTACCGTCAGGATGAATAACCCGGAATACGGTATCGAACTCCTTATCTCCTTTCAGCGCCTCCTGACACTCGGCAATGGCGGTTACCTTATCCTCCGGGTGCAGTCCGTCCAGCCAGGCATCAATATTGCTGGGGAAAGTGTCCCGCGTGATCCCGTACAATTCTAACATCCGGTCGTCCCAGACAATCGTATTTTCGCGTACGTTCCAGTCCCACACACCAAGACGAGCCGAAGTTGTTGCCAGTTGGAGGCGCTGGGAAAGGGATTTGACCTGTTCTTCAGCACTCCTGCGCTCCGTGATGTCATAACTGAGCACAACAATTGACGTAACCTCCCCGGCAGCATTGAAAACAGGATTGTAATTTACCCGGACCCATCGTTTGCCCGTGGCGAGGTCAAAAGAATTTTCGTATGAAACAGCTTTTCCCGATCTCGCTTCGGCAATGTACGGCAACGCATATTGATAATTGGCATCCCCCAGAAGCTCCTTGATATGGCTGCCGATGATTTTTTCACGAGGTCTTCCGAATGATTTTTCAAACGCGGCATTGACGAATTCATACTGCAATGTGCCAGCATTGACATACGTAACGTATCCGGGGGTATTGTCCGCAAGACTCATGAACCTGTCATTGCTTTCTATCAAGGCAGACTCATACAGCTTGCGCTCGGTGATGTCAGTTGCAATCTCCATCCTTACCAGGCGGTTGTCATGCCAGTGGATTGCCTTGTCACGGCATTGGTACCAGCAGCCGTTAACGGTATTCTGGAATTCCCATACACATACCCCGGCCGGTTCCCCGTTTTCAAGTATCAACCTGTCATTGGTGCAAAAGGTGCACGGCCCTGACTGGTCACTCTGCAGAGTCTGCCAGCAGATCTGCCCTTCAATATTTCCGAACAGTTTTTTACCGTATTCGTTGATGAACAGGAGTTCATACGTCTGCATGTCGGCGACGTAAACAAGGGCATCGAGGCTGTCCATGATACTCTTGAAGCGTGTATAGGACGCTATTTTTTCAACGGCCGCCAGCTTGCTTTCGGTGATGTCCCGCAGAAAAGTTATCATTTCATTCTTTGAAGGCAGATAGGACGAACTCACCTCGACATCCCAGATGATGCCGTTTTTGCGGCGATGCTTGGTCTCAAAGCGGGTGAAGCCTGATTCGATGAGTTCCATCATGTGTTTCTGGACATCATCGGCCGATTCAATCTGGTCAAGTTGATCCACCGGCATCCCGATCAATTCCTCTCGGGAATAGCCACTCAAATTCTCATAGCATAGATTGGCATCCAGCAGTCTGCCGTCTCTGCCTATCCGGCAGAAGCCGTCCGTTGTTGACTGCAGCATGCAGAGATACTGATCCGAAGCCTCAACGACACTGCGGGTCTTTAAGCGGACCTGACGGCGGAGTATGAGGATGAAGGCAATGGCCAGAACCAATGCTCCGGCAACTACTGATGCCACCCAGTACATGTACTTTGGAATCCCGGCGCCCTTTTCCCCCAGCAGATCAGCGAGTAGGTTTTGAAGTTAATGGATCAATTTACCATATTGGTTCTAATATCATATCTGAAATATTACCTGATGTCCTGACTGTCTGGTAGAACAATATTGATCCGGACACTATGGGTGCTTCGCCTTGCAACATCGCCTCAAATTGAATTTCCCGCTTTTTTGCTTCCCTGTCATTCATAACAACCGCTTTAAAGAGTCTCGAGTCGCAAGGAACCTTGACGCTCAGCTGAATTGACCCATGTTTACTCAGCAGAACTGACCCATTCATTTGGGTCATATTCAGATTTTTATAGCGTATGGCAATTATCCTAACACAAGGGTTTCCGGCTTTCGCCGGTTCCGGGATTCCGCGCA
>CAIMXI010000270.1 GCA_903845365.1 uncultured Geobacteraceae bacterium
CTCACCACTATTGGACGATCCTTCTCTCAGTCGCATTACCGATGAGGAAATAAAACGGCTTATGATCGAGGCGTCAGGAAGACTGGAAGCGCTTCTTCGACTACGAGAAACATCTCCAGAAGAATACAAGCGAACCATTATTGATTGTGCGCTCCGTTATTGTCTAAAATGGCAGCGGAGCGTATAACCAGAAAAATGCAATCTGGCTTCACAGCAGACACTTCAACATGCTATGCTCTATGGAAATCATGAAAAAACCCGTCTAAGTCGGTTGGGGGTTCTGAGGCACCTCAAGGCAACGCTGAACCATCTGCTCATAGTAACTCTTATCGGTATCAATAATCGGCCTTTGGGGGTCATCTGGTGATTCACGTGTTTGAGCGCAGCCGAATCATCGAACAGTTTGATTCCAATTCAAAACTCAAAATCCAAAATTGCCTCCAGAACTATCCCCATATCACCCATCCGATAATAATTCCAATTAGAAAACCAAAAAATGCACCGATTGTCAGTACAATTAGCCCGAAACCATTTGGTTTATCCTCAGGATGTCCAACCATAATTCCCCTCTTTCGACTGCCTTTGACCTTAATTCAAAACTCAAAACTCAAAATCCAAAATTGATCTTCAACCCCAGATAACCCACCCAATCAAAATTCCGCTGAAACCGCCAAAAATTGCACCTACCATAAGTCCTATCAAGCCACTACTGGCACCTGGGCGTTCGTTAGAGTCTCTCGCTTCGATTATTTTCATTTTATGGATATCCTTCTAGTAACCCAAAATTCAAAACTCAAAATCCAAAACTGCTCTAAAAACTTTCTCCACCGCCCGACAAGTATCGTACATATCCTCATCCGTCAAGGTTGGATGCACCAGAAACATAAGGCTGGTTTCCCCCAGTGCTTTAGCAACAGGCAGGCGTTCAGTCGGGCCATATCCTGCGTCAACAAAGGCTTTCTCAAGATATATTTCACTACAACTGCCGCTGAAGCATGGTATGCCTTCCGCGTTTATAGCATTCATGACCATGTCTCTATCCCAACCAGACGCAAGCATCTCTGGTCTGACAAAGACATAATACTTGTACATGGCGTGACTTTTTTCAGAGGGGACCGGAGTTAGCCGAAGGGCTGGAATCCGGGAGAATGATTCCGTGAGAATAGCCGCATGTCGTTGTCGCGCTGCCGTCCACTCCGGCAGCTTGCGTAACTGCACTCTTCCAATAGCAGACTGCATCTCCGTCAACCGCATGTTGGTGCCAAACGAATCATGCAGCCAGCGAAATCCAGGTTCATGGTGGCGATTATATACTGCGTCATAACTTTTCCCATGGTCTTTAAACTCCCAAGCTTTCCGCCAAAGCACTTCGTCATTGGTAGTCAGCATGCCACCCTCACCCCCGGTGGTCATGATCTTGTCCTGACAGAACGAAAAGGCGGCAACATCCGCCAGCGACCCAACTGGCTTTCCTTTGTAAGTAGCACCATGCGCTTGAGCACAATCCTCAATAACCTTCAATCCATGCTCCCGAGCAAGTTCCAAAATAGGATCCATGGCGCACGGCCAGCCGGCCAGATGAACACAGATGATCGCTTTGGTGCGGGGGGTTATATGAGGCCGAATTGTGTCAGCCGTAATATTTTGGCTGGTCGGATCAACATCAACCACAATCGGGATCGCTCCTCGCATGACAATACAACTGGCCGAGGCGATAAAGGTGCGACAGGTAGTTATAACTTCGTCACCCGGTCCGATCCCTAGGGCATAAAGGGCAAGTTCCAGCGCGACGGTGCCGTTGGCAAGGGCTATGGCGTGATTGCAGCAGGCGAATGCGGCAAATTCCTTCTCGAACTCTCGCCCTTCTACGCCGGGCCAATAGTTAACCTTGCCGGATGAAAGGCATGCCGTGGCGGCAGCTATTTCGTCTTGTGCAAAAAACGGCCAGGGGGCGAAAGGGATGGTGCGAACAGGCTCGCCGCCATTTATTGCGAGATTATTAGAAGTCATGATTTCCCCTTTAATTCAAAACTCAAAACTTATAACTTTTTTCAGCCCGTTGCCTTCTTCTGCAAAACTCTGCGACCTTGCCTAGAGACACCTACTTCTAACTGCGAGAGACCGCCTTTGCCGATACAATTCAAAATCCAAAATTCAACATTCAACATTGCCTTTACAATTGCCTCAGAATTTACGAAGGGCTTCCCTCCACCGTCACCCCCATCCAGAACATTCCAGATAAACTAATCAAAACGCCTCCAATGTTTTTATTTGTCGAGCTGGACAGCCAACAACAAGGACATTGGGAGGGACATCTTTTGACACGACTGCCCCTGCACCTACAAAACTGCCTTGACCCAATGAAATTCCTTGGATAATGGTTGATCCGGTTCCAACTTCAACCCCATGACCAAATGTTACATTGCCAGAAACAGCAACTTGTGGCGCTAAATTACAAAAATCTCCAGCCACAACATCATGACCAATAGTACAAGCTAGATTTATGATAGAGTGTTGGCCTAGTGTAATTTGTGTGGTCAAAATGCAACCTGCCGTAATTATACTTCCCTCGCCAATTTCAACATAATCTGATTTGAGCACGGAATTATGAATCAACGTTGCAAAGCGCACACTACCAGAAGAGATCATTCTGTTTACAATTGCCCTACGTGTGCGAGGCGTACCTACGGCTACCACAAAGCTATCATCAGGATAATTTGCACAATCCGCAATGCTACCTAGTACCTTGATGCCACAAAACATCTGTCCACACATACTTGGATTATCATCTAATATGCCGATAATATCCCATTTTTCTGAACACTCACGTGCCAACCAGATCACTTCTCGAGAAAAACCGCCACCACCAACTATTATCAGTTTATTCGTCTTTGTCATCTTTACCCTCGCTTTCGGTAGTTATAAAATCCCGCTCCTGTCTTTCTACCAAGTTTACCAGCACGGACATATTTTTTCAGTAAGTGAGCAGGCCGATACTTCGCATCTCCAGTCTCTTCTACAAGTGTTTCCAAAATACTAAGACATACATCCAACCCAATAAAGTCAGCCAGTTCAAGTGGTCCCATCGGATGGTTTGCCCCAAGCTGCATACAGCTATCAATGGTTTTTTCGTCGGATATCCCTTCAGATAACAGAAAAATAGCCTCGTTAATCATGGGGAAAAGCAATCTATTCACCACAAATCCTGGAGTCTCAGGCAATACTACCGGATGTTTATCCAACAAATTCAGAAATTTTAATGCAGCTTCAACCGTATCGTCATTTGTGAATTCTCCTCTGACGACTTCAACCAGCCTCATTGTCATTGGTGGATTAAAAAAATGAATCCCTACAAAATTGGCAGAACACGCTGTTTTGGACGCCAACTCAGTTATGCTGAGGGTAGAGGTGTTTGTAGCAACAATGGTACCATCACAAATATAAGCTTTTGTCTTCATGAGGATGCCGGACTTCACGCTCATATTCTCTTTCGCGGTCTCCATTATGAAATTACAGTCGGATATCTGTTGCAGATCGTCCACATATGTAACATTTGCTAAAATGGTTTCAATCGCTTCCTTTGAAATGACTCCAAGTTTTGACTGAATGATTGCCAATCGTCCAAACTCCTTAACAAAATCGTCATGAAGACGATGATTCCACAAAACTACTGGAATACCGCGTGATGCGCACAAAAGAGCAAGCTGTTTACCCATTGTTCCCGCGCCCAATATTCCGATTCTAAGGTTCTGCAATATTACCTCCAAAATATTTTGGTGATGTCCCCAAAAAAGCTTCAATCGCCGCGTGTCCATCCATTGTACTTCAATTTTTAATGCTGGGTTTTGAGTTTTGAATTATTCCTGCAAGATCAACTGATCTAAAATCAAGAATTGTTTTCAAACTTTTCAATCTAAAATCTAAAATTCATAATTCAAAATTGCCTTTCAGTCTGTACTTCTGCAATCGACTGTTCGGTGACTCTGGCCGTGTCATACTAATATTACCTTCTGCCAGCAATTTACGAATACCCAGATTAAGGTGGCCTGTAACTCCACGCATTCCAAGAGCCGCAGCAATTTCAGACTTGCTTGGTCGCCTAGTGTGTAATGCAGCGACTATGCGTCCATTCAACGACTCTGCCTATGACCCTGCCTTTATCTGGAGAGCAAAATCATAACTCTTCTGCTGAATAAGGTTATCTTTCATTACAGTCCTAATTCAAAATCTAAAATCCAAAACTCAAAATTGCTTCTCTGAACCTTTGAATTCTGACATCGTAGCCTGCCCTTCTTGACTGATTCCTTCTCGTTTAAATACCTTGTTAAAGGTCATCCAGAGAATCTTCAGATCGAGCCAAAATGATTGATGATCAACATACCACACATCCAGCTTGAATTTTTCTTCCCAGCTGATGGCATTGCGGCCATTAACCTGTGCCCAGCCGGTGATGCCGGGTCGTACCTCGTGACGCCGAGCTTGCACTGGAGAGTAGAGCGGCAAATATTGCATCAGCAGGGGGCGTGGACCGACCAGGCTCATTTCTCCCTTCAGCACATTGATCAATTCCGGTAGCTCATCCAGGCTGCTGCTGCGTAGAAATTTGCCGAAACGCATCAAACGTAGCTCGTCAGGCAACAGATTGCCGTCAGCATTTCGTTCATCCGTCATTGTGCGGAACTTGTACATCATAAAAGACTGACCACGCAGACCTGGACGTAGTTGGCGAAACAGTACCGGGCTTCCCAACAGTACTTTCACGAGTAAACCAATTACCAGCAAGAACGGTGCAAAAACACACAAGCCGACAAAAACAGCAAAAAAGTCGAAAGCTCGCTTCATATAACACCAGCCGCAGAGTTCAATTCAAAATTCATAACCCAAAATGCAAAATTGCCATTCGCATCCCGCTGATCGGTCATAGTTCGGAATTTATATACATAAAACGGTTGCGTATGCAACCCCGGGCGCCGCTGTTTGAACAAAACCGGCGAACCTAGTTTGATGCGCACCAAAATTGCAACAACAACTATCAGGGGAGAAACAATCAAACATCCAAGAGAAGCTGAAAAGATATCGAAAAGACGTTTTCCAAATGTCATTTAATGTCCTTCCGTTACCCTATCAGTTCATACTTATTGAGTGCATCAATATATTGTCCCGTGTTGCGCCTAGAAAAATATTGTTCAGCATTTTCGCGCGCAGCGACCTTATACTGTTTCAGCAATTCCACATCGTTCGCAAGAGTAAGTATTGCACTTTTTAACTTATCAATATTTCCACTGCGGACAGACATACCACAGCAGTTTTCAACTAACATGCGTGACAGATCTGTATCCTTCCCAGAAACCACTAGTGGGACAAGACCAGCCGCCATGTAATAATAAGTTTTACTTGGCACAATGCAAGCCTCTGTTCCAGGTTGGTAAGCAACAATGCCAATATCACCAGTAGCCATGGAGTGTGAAAGTACCTCTTCAGGTTGAAATGGTAAAAGAGTGATGTTATGAAGTCCTTCATTTGCTTTAGTTTTCTCTACGAGAGACCATTTTGCTCCTTCGCCGATAAACAAAAATCGAATAGTTCCATGATCTTTCAATTCACGAGCTACATCAAGGATACTTTCTATATCGTGAGTGTTACCCATGTTTCCAGAGTAAAGAACCGTTATCTTCCCTACTTGGTTATGTTCAATAGCAAATGGATTTTCCCGTTTAGCAAGCGGCTTGATTGTTTCAACGTCACACCAGTTATGTATAACTACAGCATGTCCAGGGGCTGTACGGCTCAAGTCGTAGCTATTTTCAAGTAAATGAGCCATATCTTCGCCAATAGTAAAGACCAAGCTTGCCTGTTCCAGCACGATCCGGTTCATTTCTGACCATATCTTTGAAATCATACCTTTGCGAAGAGTTCCCATTTCAACCAAAAGGTCGGGGTAGATGTCATAAACGAGAAGCACATACCGCTGCCTCCTAACTAATTTGAATAGAAGACCAAGTAAACCAAGAAACGGCGGGTTGGACACAATGAAGAGTAGTGCACTACAAGGCTGCCTAAGCGTCACCCATAAAGAACTGAAAAAATAGCAGACCCAAGATAAAAGCCTTTTAGGGTTACTACGTCGGTCATAGCCAGGAGCAGCCTTGGTGGTGAGAGCTACGCTTGCTGTAGACAGCAATGTATCGGAGTGCCCAGTGTACAAGAATGCCGGAAACCAGACTTTAGACAAGTCCTCAGCAAGCTCACGAAAGAGCGGACCAGCGACCTGGTTTAGCAACACTATTTTGGTATTCTGCTCACTCATAACCTTAGCCAATGTAGATTGAAAAATATGAGTCAATTAGTCAGACAACATCTTTCGTAAGGCTCTTGTACAATTCAACATATTCAGCGAAACGACTGTTTTTATCGAATAGATCATTCGCACGTTTACGGCAATTTGTAGTGTAATGTTCCTTACTTTTTTTTCTCACCGTCTCAATAGCTAATGCCAAACCAGGTAAATCGCAGCGTTCAACTACTAACCCGCAAGTATTGTCCAAACATTCCGGACTACCACCGGTATTAAATGTGACGACCGGAGTTCCGCAAGCTAATGCCTCAAGGTTAGTTGTGGGAAAATTATCTTCAAGCGTCGGATTTACAAAAAGATCAACCGCGCTATAAATTTCCGCAAGTGCTTTTGTATCATGAGTTTTAGTAATACCAATGATCTCAGGCGGTAGTTCTTTTCTTTGCTCTTCAGTGACTCCAACCAGAACTATTTTTTCATCCGTGCGCAGTTGCTTAGCGAGATCAATGAAGTATTGATATCCTTTGTTTTCGCCGAAAACAGTAGCAACTCCCAGTATTAGGAAATTACCTTGCAATTGATAACGGTTGCGAAAATCGCTTGAAGTTGGCTTAAACACGGTCAAGTCAATTCCATTATTGATAACCACAACCAGATATTCTTGAAGAAACGACAGATGAACCAGGCCTGCGAGCCATTTTGAAGGGGTAACTATTGTCAACTGCTTAATACCAGTAAATAATCTCTTTTTCCGGATGTAATTCTGCTTAGAATTGTCAACCAAAAGGCTTTTCGGGTATTCTCTTTTCAAAGGACAATCATAACACTGACTTTTCCAACGAGCGCAACCAACAAGTTCAAAATGCGAACAATGCCCGGTAAACGTCCAGCAATCGTGCAGTGTCCAAATAACCGGTTTATTAGCTTGTTTTAGATATTCAAAGAGTAAACCGATGTGAAGATAATATCCATGCAGGTTGTGCAGATGAATAACATCCGGATTTAATGCTCTTATTTGCGTGATCAATTTTATTGTAGCATTCTTTGAGCCAAATCCATGTTCGTCAAAAAGTCTTGTTCGTGCAACATGAAGATAGTTGTCTAAACTGCTTCCGATGCGAATTGTCTGTTCGCAGCTTTTGGCAATATCGCGACCAAATGCCACTGTACTTTGATACCCTTTAGAAACTAAAAGAGAGTGTAAATCAGTTACAATCCGCCCGGTGCTTCCAATACCACAGACTGAATTTATTTGTAGAATGTGAATCATGGATTTGCAGGTACTTTTAATGGTTCCGCACAATATTCTTTCGACCCATCCACATCACTGTAACAATTTGTTCCTAACGATACTTTGCGCGAACTTGAAAGCCTCATTTTAAGTATTTGCAAGCCAATATACAAAAATATTGAAGGATACAAAGACGCCTTCAAAAGATTCATGAAGTCAGAGCGAAGCGAATTTAACGCACCAAAAAGTAAACCGACCCCTAACGCTAAAAAAAATATTTTACTCTTCGCAATGCCGTTTAAAACAGAAGCCACCACAAACCCATAAATTAGATGAAGCAAAACAACCGCAATCATACCGCCAGAATAAATTGCTTCTGCAAGAAAACCAAAGTCTTGACCATACCAGCCAAAACGTTCATGCAAAACTGATACAAGAGGGTCACCAAATAAATACCATCCAAATAGAAATCTGGGAAATAAAGTATTGCCAACTGCGTAAAAATAATACCAATATCCCTGCGGGCCATTGATATCTATAAATTCGGCCATTTGCGTGTTTACATGCAAAGTTGACGTTGGCGCAAGAATAAATGTGACTAAATCAGGGAAATACTCCAAAATAGCTACATCAACTGAGAACATCTTCCAACCCACATCAAAGTTTCGGTTCAAACCTAAAAAACTGGTTGTCACCATAAAGACTAAAATAATCGCAACTATCCTTAAATATGGCAGTTTTGGGCTTTTACCGCTTGCCCATGCAAAAAAAGTTGAAGCGGCTAAAATCATAATTGGCGGTAATGCAGACCGACGACTGCCTTCGAATCCTACAAGCAGGAGATGAAAAAATAACAGCATTAAAACAATATATGTTGAACCAGTTATACGATTTTCAATATTCTTAAAATTAAATATGATTAGTACACATAACAAAACCGCATTTACTGGCACCAGCGTTGTGTACCAAAATGGCCTAATATAATCCATAAATTCGGTTTTATCACTTATTCCGATTTGACCCGAGGCAGTGGAAAATGAATAAATATCAATTATTACTATAATAGAAACAAGTAAAAGTTCAATGCCCTTTATCTTGGGCAATTGTTTTATTGGATTTAAGAGAGATCTAAATTCAATGCTCTTATTTTTTCGTTTTTTTAAAAAAAATAACGCTGATGAATAAAAGGAAATGGCTGCTATCAAGGAATATTTTAATACTGCAATAAATTGGTTCTCTATGATATTGGTTGGCAAGTTGAGTTTAAAATAATAGTGGATAGGTATATAAGCCCAATAACTTTGAGAAAAGATAAAAGATAAAATGAAAATATAATACCGATTGAATCCTTTTAATATAAAAGGAGGCGTAAGCCATAGAATTAAATTGGCAATTATCAATAAATCTATAGTAGTATCATCCATAAAGGTAGTTATAGTTTTTACTTATAATTGTAGAAAGTGATAATTTTGTTAACAACCTTCTCAACTTCCATATCTGTCATACGTGGATGAATAGGGATACTCAAAGCATCGGAATTTAGTTGTTCTGAGTTTGGCAAGCGGATATCCATCTGCCCATACAATGCATTCAAATGAAGTGGATGATAACGCAAGGTTGTATAGATCTGTTCACCCAATAGATAATGCGCTAATTCGTTACGCTTTGGGACACGAATACAATAGGTGAAATATGAGTGCTTATTTCCTGATTCAGCTTCTGCTGGAGTAATTAACCCAGGAACAGTAGAAAGCTCTTTTTGATAATTATTCCATATTTCATTACGCCGGGCTTGTAAATCATCAATCCGATCAAGTTGAGCTATACCAATACCGGCAGCCATGTTAGTGGGCAGCATCTTGATAAAAGGCTCCTGAATACAGTATTCCCACCAATTGGCTTTTGTTCCGGCATTACTCACGGCAGAATCAAAACCGGACTTGCCTATTCCGCAGTAGCGCATCACTTTGGCTCGTTCAATGCGTTCTGACCGTCTTGCAGTAATCCCCCCTCCTTCGCCTACGGTAAGATTTTTCACAGCATCGTAACTAAAGATACCGACATCACCAATTGTTCCACATGGTTGACCTTTGTATGTACTATCCACTGCATGTGCGGCATCCTCAATCACAGGCAAACCAATATCTAAAATTGGATCCATGTCAACGGCGAGACCGGCGTAATGCACCACCATAATCGCAGCGGTTTTTTCTGTAATTTTCGATTCTATGTCCTCACGTCTGACATTCATGGTGGTCAGATCAACATCGCAGAAAACAGGCCTATGACCTGCTAAAATTACAGCCTGAGCACACGAAACCCAAGTGAAACTCGGCAGGATAACCTCAGAGTTGGGAGGCAGCTCAAGCAGCTTGACTGCCATGAACAAAGCATTTGAACCACTATCTACCATGGCAAAAGTCTTTAATCCGAACTTTTCCATATATTTATTTTCAAACAGATCGACATTCTTGCCAAAGCCCATCCACTGGCTACGCATACAAGCTGCAACATTGGCAATTTCCTCTTCGCCGACAAGTGAACCAAATACTGATATCATTGTAAATCTCCTTTTAATTTTAATATGAAATTTTGAATGGTGTAAAAAACGGTACATCTTCAGCGCAAATGGAAAGTACTTGATCACCAATTTTAATTTTAGGACCTATAAATCCTGGGAAAGAAATAGCTCGGATAAATCGATTTTGGGTTTCTTTATCCCACGACAAATCCAATATTCCATCGTTTGGCAAACTCTTCGGATAATATGTCTTGCGTGATTTGTCTTGTTCTGACCCTAGAACTCGATTTTCTAAGATCCTATGTATGTTTGCTTTAAGCATCGAGAAACAATGTGCTGTACTTTTATCATAAAGGCTTTTTCTTGATTCTAACGGATCAATGTCAAAGAATGATTGAGCGATAATACACCCCGAATCTATACCTTCTTCAACATAATGCATAGTTACTGCAAACTCCTTTTCATCATTCCATATGGCCCACATTTCTGGCCAATAACCACCATACCTTGGTAGTGGGGCGTAATGAACATTTACAATTCCAAGTTTGTTATCAAAAATGTGCAGCCAATCACTCTTGAAGATCATGTTATTCTGTAGACTTAGTACAATATCAGCATCAAACTGTATTACACTGGACAATACCTTAGGTGTATTCAGCTTAAGAGTTTGAAGTGTAGGTATGTCGTATTTCCTTGCTCTGGCTAATAGTGATGGGAAAATAGTGTCTTGACCTTTGTCATCTTGCCTAGCTATACACATTACAACATCAAATTCGTTTTCAATTAAATAGTCAAGCATCATACAAGCCTGTTCATGGCCTCCGACTATAATTATTTTCTTATTTCTCAAGTTTTCACTTAATTTGTCCATTCATTTTCCCCTTTGTGAATTGATTGTGCTTGTTTACTTCAGTTATCCAATATTTCATTCTTGAATCAACATCATGCCCATCTGCATAAACTCTGCTATAAGCTGCCTTTGCCACAGATCCTCTCAATTCCTGGTTATCTATCAGCAATTTAAGTTTGTTCAATAATTCGTTTTTGTCTCTAAAGAACATGGCTTCTTCATCTGATTTGAAGAGAGCAGCCAGATCATCGGTATACTGACTAAGCATGGCTGTTTTCATAGCCGGAATCTGGAAGTTACGTCTTGTATACGTATCATGGTTAAGTGTTGACAAAAAACAAAGAGCAACTTTTGCCCCACATACAGCATATCGGTAATTATCGCCAGTAGCGGGGCTCACTGGATACATTGCCCGCAAGGGGCTTGTGGCTGAAAGCTTTGGTAATGCACGATCCCATCCACCACCATATAACCTCAAACCATAGCCGGCATTTAAGATCGCTTCCAGCAGTTCTATGCGGCCATCTTCTTCATAATGACCTGCAAAAACCACATCACACTTAAATTTATCAGGTATATTTTCTGCCAGCTCTTGATAGTCGGAATCAGGAATAAAATAAGACCTCAGTAGATGTACATTTTTTGCTCCGTACTTTCTATACTCTACAATATTAGTTTGCCGATAAGAAAAATGGATATCAAAGTAGGGTATGCTGGCTAAAAAATTTCGCCATAACCCCCGGATAGCACTTTCACTGAATGGATTATCATTTGCATATTGGCAAAAAATAGTATCTGGCAAAAGTTGTTGCAACTTCTTAACTGTATTCGGTGAAATTATCTGTACATTATAAAACCAAACAATATCTGGCTTAAAATGCTCACAAACTGCTACAAGTCTACGATTTACTTTCCAGACAACCGGGCCAGAAAGAAGTCGAAACTGAATACGGTGAAACAACGAGTGATAAAATGGTTCAGTATACCCGGGCTTCCAGTACTTAAAATCATCAAGCCATCCAAATCGCTCAACTTCACAACCTTGCTTTTCAAGTGCTATAGCACAAGCTTCCTGGTACCAAGGCCATATAAAGTCACCAAGCAGAAGAATACGATGTACTGATTGGATGTTATTTTGAATTTCAAGACTTCCTGACATCTGCTTCATTCGGCTTGAAAATCAAAGTCACTGAAATCAGCGGTGTATTCATCGTTCATGGTCGGTGTCCAGGCAGGGTTCGGCATATTTAGAACATACGCATCCTCATCTCCCAGATTCTGTAACGAGGCAGGAACGCCTATGGGTACTATCACAGACCGGTATTCATAATCTTCGCCACTGTAAAAAACTTGATAGCCGTCGGCAGTTTTTAACACAAACCGGGCATTGCCTTTAATGCAGGTGAAGCAACCGGTGCGAATAAAGTGCAAATGTGGTCCTTTGATCTGTTGCGGGGCAATGACTGTAAGGTAAACCTGTTGCGGTTCTTTTCCGGGCGAAAAAAAACCATCGTGAATATTGTAAAGAGGAACAAGAAAACCATTTAGTTGATTCGTATGGTCTTTTGTGATGAATTTGTTGTTGGTTTTAGTTTGTATAATCATAATGACTCCAACCTATTCCTATGTATTTTCAATCAAAAAACGCAGCATCGTTTATAGTTACAGCAGTAGCATCTTTATCTGATAGTATGGGTGCGCTCCCCTGAATTGGCCAATCAATCCCTAAAGCAGGATCAGACCATAGCAGAGTTCTTTCATGTTCAGCATATCTGTAATCGGTAACACTGTAATAAACGTCTGCATAATCGCTGGTAACATAGAATCCATGGGCGTACCCTGGTGGTATCCAAAGCATATCTCTACTTTCAGAGTTCAGCGAAAAGCCGACAAATTTCAAAAAATTCGGAGACGATCTTCTCAAATCAACCACTACATCAAAGATGGCACCAGAAAGAACGCTTATCAGTTTCCCCTGAGGATGCTGAATCTGGTAATGCAACCCACGCAAAACATTCTTAGCTGACCGAGACTGGTTATTTTGTACAAATTTGGATTTTATCCCGATGATAGAAAGATCCTGGTCAGACCAACTTGTGTCTTCACCCAACTCTGTAGATATCAAGTTTGGTTCCAACAACAATACATCGGATAACCGCGTAGAAATTATTTTCATAGGAGCATCACCTCAAGATTAAATAGCGTTTTCTACTAAAATTTTTACACCTCGGCTTGGTGGCCATTGCAGAGCGGTTTTACGTGCCTCTTCACCCATACTTTTTCGCAGTGCTGGGTTTTGATAAAGCAACGTGATAAAGTTTGCAAGTGTCTGAATATCCTCCGAATCATAGAGGAATCCATTACGCCCTTGTGCAATTCGATCAAGAGCTGCACCAGCTTGATATGAGCCAATGACCGGCACTCCAAGTGCCATAGCCAGGGTGGTCCCACCATATGAATCCAGTCTGGCCGGATGAACAAACACATCGCTGTTGGCAATCAGTGCCTTAAAATCATTAATCGCAAGCCACTTTTCGAGTATGATTTGCTCGGTTAATTTCAGATCATCGATTAAACGCGCAATTTTAGGCAGGTCTGAACCACTGCCGACGATAACAACTTTTATATGCTTTCGTATTTTATCATCAATTAAAGTAATCGACTTAACTAGCAGATCAAACCCTTTTTCGTAAATAATGCGACTGCCAGCTGATATTAAAAAAACATCTGAGTCAATTGCAAAATTTGCCCTTATTTGCTCATTCTGGGAAATGTAATACTGTGTATTTTCTTCGGTATCAACAAAAATAGGAAGGTTTACGAGCCGACTTTCCTTAAAACCCTTATTACGAAAATAGGTTATGCAGGCAATACCAACGCAGAAAATCTTTGATTTACTGTGCTTCAATATTTTATGCGCCAGCCAACGTACCAGTTTCTTTTTAATAGTTAGATGTTGCGTACTAGTATTCGGCATATCAGTCCAGTGATTGAAAGGACGGCGCAATAACAAGAAAAGCAAATGAATTAACCGTGTATTATTATTTGCCCACCCAACAATAACATACTTCTCATCTTTGTGAGTTAAACAGTATTTTATGAAGTCCCAATTAATAGCCTTACCGTAAATTTCAGCAGTGAAATGCTCATGGGAAATACTGTTTTTCCATTGATAAAGGCTTGAATCCTGATCGAGAGCATACCAAAGCTTAATGCCGGTTTCAGGCATATTCTTAAACTGGGCTATCAACACATTGTTGTGTGGAGTTGCGACATCTTGAATAAGGTTAATCATAACTTATCATGTCCATCCATTATTTTTCATAGCTATCCCAAGCATAATCAAAGCAAACAATCGGGCTCCATTAGCCCTTCCCCTCATCTCTCCGATTATCAGATTTTCAATTTCCTTACGCTCAATACACAGTGGCAGGTATGGTGCATACTCCCTAACTTTATTACAGTTGTCAGCACGCAGCCAGACATCCATCGGGATGGAAAACCCCTGTTTACGGTTTGTATCCAAATCTGGTGGAAGCATTCGTTGTGCAAGGATTCGCTGGATTCGCCTTGTTTCTCCTCCAGAGACTTTCCATCTACTTGGGATGGCTCTAAAAGCAAACTCAATAAGCCTATAATCCAAAAATGGAGTGCGCATCTCAAGGCTATGTGACATGCTTGCTCGATCTACTTTAAAAAGAAAATCATCTGAAAGAACGCTTCCAAAATGTGTTCTTGTCATAGAATCTACAGGATCCTTTCCACGCTTGAAAAGATCGAGTAAAAAAAGTTCGGGCGCAAATAGTTTCGATTCAGGTTCGGTCAATATCGCACTGTTTAGAATTCGATTTCGCAAAGCCGTGTCAAAATACGGTGACCCCCAAATAATCTGCTGTAAAGGACTGTTTCTAAATGACGCTAAGCGGTTTCGTCCATAAATACCTGCTGGTAACAACTCCGCTAATTTAGCAACCATATTAAGCACCTTAGAAGGTACCCAACGCAAATCGGTTTGATCGGCTATTGATGTAGCATATATCGGATATCCACCGAAAAGCTCATCTCCACCATCGCCACCGAGAGCAACCGTCACATGCTGACGTGTAAGTCGCGATACCATGAATGTTGGTAAGATGGAAGAGTCGGCAATCGGCTCGTCCACAAAGGGAGCCAACTCATCCACAATAGCTATGGAAGGATGGTTAGCCTCCAGAACATGATGATCGGTGCCAAAATAATCTGCCACGCACCGTGCGTAGCCAGATTCGTCAAGCTTTGATCCTGGCAAAGAGATAGTAAATGTCTTGATTGGACGGTTGGTTTGCCGTGCAGCAGCGGCGACAATTAGGCTTGAATCAAGACCGCCGCTCAATAAAACACCAAGTGGCACGTCGCTTCTCATACGAAGGCGCACTGCATCGGTAAGCAACGTCTCAACTCGGTCGGCAAGTTCCTCACCATTTGCATGAGGATCGGGATCGTTTTCCGGGAGTTGCCAATAACGCCAAATTTTGAGTGTAAAGCTATTCAAGTCAAGTCTGGCAGCATGAGCAGGTGGAAGCTTCTTTACTCCGGCGGCAAGGCAGTGGTCACCGGGAATGTACCCAAGAGCCAGATAGTAGTTCAAAGCAATCGGATCAACACCACTGCGTGAATCTATGGCTTTCAACTCAGACGCAAACTGAAAACGTTCATTTTCATGACAGTAATAGAGCGGTTTCTTACCAGCTCGATCACGGGCTAGAAAAACGGAGGGTGGACGTTTACCTACACCTTCGTCATATATCGCCAGCGCAAACATACCGTTAAAACGGTTTATGCACTCTTCACCCCAAGCTCGGTAGGCAGCAAGGACAACCTCTGAATCACTTCCACCGTTAAAATGGAAACCGAGCTTTTCAAGGTCTGCGCGCAATTCACCAAAATTGTATACTTCTCCATTATAGACAATGGTGAAGAGACCATCGCCACTCACCATTGGCTGGTGTCCGGCAGGAGTCAAGTCGATAATGGAAAGACGGCGATGGGCTAGACCAACACGACCAGAAGGAGATATCCACACGCCACTGTCATCGGGGCCACGATGGGTAAGCCGGTCACGTTGTTTTTCAAGTAGATCCTGATTTACCGGTTCTGAGTTATTGATGATGCCTATTATGCCGCACATTAAGTGATTTAGTCCTTATCTATGCAACCGCATAGGCTTTGCATAACTATATGACCAAAGATGGAGTGTATATCTTCTGATATTTGCATATCATCTACATTTGCCCACACATTATGCTGCGCGATATTTTTAAGTTTGCCACCATTGTAACCAGATAACCCCAAGGTCACCGCACAATTCTCGTTAGCATAATTCACAGCTCTCACTACATTCTCAGAGTTGCCACTCCCCGAAATTGCAATGACGAGATCACATGGCTCGAGAATATTTTTAAGCTGTTCAATAAAAATATCCTGAAATGAAATATCGTTACCGTATGCCATTACCAGGCCAATATTGTCGACAAGGCAGCGACCACGAAACGGACGCTTTCCTGCTATGAAAACACTTTTGTTCCAATCGGTAATAAAATGAAGGGCTGTAATAGAACTTCCGCCATTGCCTAAAGTAATTATCTGCTTGCCATTAAACCATGCGTTGCGTATCAAACCTATAGCACTATCTATGCTCTGCATATCAAGCGAGGCTAATACGCCTGACAAACGATCAAAGTATTTAGAAGATACGCCGCAAAATTGTTTGGTATTCAATGCTGACTCCTTATTGATGATAGAAAATTATACGGCTTCCAAGAGGTTCAAACTTAATCTCTATAGGACGCAAAATTGAAAGTGATTCTCTAATTGCAGCGTGCGTTGAAAGTGGTGCATAAAACATTAAAAAGCCACCAGCACCGGCACCTAATATTTTTCCGCCTATTGCCCCTGCCTTAATCGCCGATTCGTACCATTCATCTATCTCTGATGTGCTAATCGCTTCGCTCAGGCTCTTCTTTAGAATCCAGTTTTCGTGAAGAATCTCCCCAAATACATGAGTGTTGTCCTTCTGAATCTCGCGTTTAAGATCGTATGTGAAGCTAACCATACGCTTTAAAACTTCCTGTTTTAGCTCATCATTAGATACCTCTTCTGACTGACGGGCTAATAGAGTAGATGCATTTCGAGATATGCCTGTATAAAACACTAAAATATTTTGCTCAATCTCTAAAAGGGTTTCTCGTTTGCAAATAATTGGCGATACTTCTACTGTATCATCACGATTAAACTCAATCAGGTTGAAACCACCGAATGCTGCGGCGTACTGATCCTGCTTGCCAATTGGCGCTTCGCACCGCTCAATTTCGATGTAACAACTGTCTGCACCGAGCTGTTCGCTTGATACATAGCGCCCCATAAACGCACTAAGAGCATGAAGCAATCCGACTGTAAAGGAACTGGATGATCCCAAACCTGTACCCTTTGAAGGAATATCTGCAATAGTAGTGATCTCAATACCACCGGAAAGACCCAGATGTTCCATTGAAGCACGCACTAAACGATGCTCAATCTCTGCCACGCAATTTACTTCTTCTGTCTTTGAGTAAGCAATACGAATTCCATCATCAAACTTTTTATTAACGTTTACGAATACGTACTTATCAATTGCAGTGCTTATCACAGCCCCACCATATTTTTGGTAAAAGGCCGGCATATCACTACCACCACCAGTAAAACTCATTCTTAGAGGTGTTCTGCTGATAATCATAAATTCTCGCTTTTGTCTTACGCAGTAGATTTTGAAGGAAATAACACCCTTACAGAGTTGCTCCCCGTCGCAGCAATCCAAGGCACTTCCTCTGTCAGGCGTTCCAGATACACTGATTCCGAGGCTTCCAAAGAAAAACCGCGCATTATGTATTCACTAATCACACGCTGTTTGCGAACATTTTCATCAATTTCTACAAAAAATTTATGACGATTAGAGTATAACTCGGCAAAGTGAAGTGCTACAACACCCTCAAAAATCACAATATCATCAGGAGAAATATCCAACGCTTGGACATTTGGTATATGCTCCCGACATGATTTTCTATAACTTGGCAAGCTTAGTTGAGTAACTTTCGATTGTGGCTTGTTTATGGATATTATTGCATCGTTAAGGTGCGTCACATCATGGCGTTCCAGAACACAAGTACCACGATCAACCTCATTCAGTAGCCAGCGATCAGTTGCTATAATATGGCAATTCAAACCCTGATCTTCAAAAATGTCACGCATAACGCTGGCACAGGAACTCTTGCCGCTACGAGATTGCCCACCGATAAAAACCATATCACCAGGATGTATGTCATGAATCATTGATTTAATGCTTTGAATAAGTATCGGGTATGTATCCAGTATTAAGGAAACTCCCGCAGCAAGATCCGGCACAATGAAATCTGGTATAACCCAGTGTTTTTCATCTAAACCTCCATAGCCAGTTTCAACGAGAATAGATTTGAGACCTGCGTTACGTGCAGTTTGAATATCAACGGTTGAATCACCAATCATCCATGATCGTTCAGGTGCAATATTAAGTTCCTCAATAGCAGTATTGATCATGCCTGTACTAGGCTTGCGACAATTACATTTTATTTTCAGTTCCGGTACTTCCCCATGAAAACCTTTATCCGGATGATGGGGGCAATAATAGATGCGATCAACAAAGGCTCCGTTACGGCCAAGCAGTGTCTCAAGCTTATTATGTATCTGCCGCATCGATTGTAATGAACACTCGCCTCTGGCAATTACCGGCTGATTCGTAACAATGCACACACGATATTCCGATTGATTCAGTCTTCGGATTGCAGGTTCCACCCCAGGAAAGAGTTCCAACTGATCAACCGAGTTCAAATGATTCACTTCTCGGTTGATAGTTCCGTCACGATCTATGAAAACAGCCATTTGTTTGTGATTAAGTGTTGCTCTCTCGATTTTACCCGATTCAAAATCAGCACAAACCTTATCAATGCGTGTCGGAGTGCCGCAGTCCTTAATATATTCCGGGCTGTTATATCCTCTCAGTGCAAACCCTTTTTTAATCATTTCGGGGAAAAGATGTTTCGCAAAATCAAGTACTCCACCGGAAAAACCGCGCCAAGGCTCAAGGTTTGATTTTTGAATCCAGTAAAGTGCCGCATTTACAAGGTTTGGGTAATACAAGTCTGAATCATGTGGATAAGGATAAAAGCCGGTTACGTACCCTCGATCATCAATTTCTACCAAATCCGAGTCATGTGGGTGGTCGTTAGGGTGTAAAAAGAGTGTTCCTGCTATTCCATCAACAGCAGAATGGTAGTTATAGAAGCGCTGGAGGTCAACATCCAGCATTGTATCACCGTACATCAGGAGAAACTCGGGCTCAAGGTGATCAAGTATCTGTAAGACTGCGCCTGCGGTACCACACGGCTCACCATCGTCAATGCACTGGATATCGAGTCCCCAGTTATTCTTGCTGCGGCAAAACTCAACAATTGCATCTGCCCGATAGTTTACAAGAATAATTACCTGCTCAAAACCATAGCGTTTGGCAAGCAAAATCTGTCTTTCGAGTAACGGCACGCCGCACACATCAATTAGTGGTTTGGGCAGATTACCCAAACGTTCACGAAGGCGTGTACCTTTACCGCCGGCAAGAATAACGAGCTGTTTCATTGTTTAGCCGCTTCCTGCGCTACAATCTGGCGAATGGCCTTACGAACAGCATCTTGCGAACCAAGCCTGGGTGCCCAGCCAAGCGCTTTCAACTTATCCACAGAATAGGAAAAGCGTGGCACATCACCGACCCACCCTTTATCGCCTTCACCATAGCTTATCGATGCACCAGTCGAAGTTGCCTGGACTATTTCTTCAGCAATATAACGAACAGTGACACCTTCGTCACCAGCCCCAATATTAAATACTGAACGCTTTTCCTCAGAGTGTTCACGAATAAAGAGCATTGCATCGATAAGGTCTTCGGCATGCAGATAGCCCTTCTGCTGAGTACCATTTCCAAGTACATCAAGATTATCGGGCGTTTTTTTCAGTTTCCGGACGAAGTCGAGCATAACTCCATGAGTAGCAGGAATGCCAATTACATTCGGGAAGCGGAAAATAAAAGCACGGTGCAGATTATTCTCGGCAGCCGCACTGATCGCAGCTTCTGATGCAAGTTTCATTGCCCCATAATTGGAGATTGGCAATAGCGGGCCTATGTTTTCAACGAGCAATTGCTCACCAAGATCCCCATAAATTGCAGAGCTTGAGGCAAACGCCAAAACCTTAACACCTAACTCCTTCATGACTTCTAAGGTGTTAAAGGTGGTCATGAAGGTATCTTGCAGATCAACGTTCGCATTATACACGCCAGCGGGAATATCCGAATTAGCGGCCAAATGCCAAACTTCCGTGATTGGCTCTCGTGCGTGAAAAGCTGCAAATACCTCCTGGTATTCAGTCAAATTGGTCATTTCTACCGTGCTGAAGGAGAAATGTGGATTATCACTCAGTCCTGACAAGTTATCGAGTCTTCCACGGCAAAGATTATCAACTCCAAAAACCGTATTTCCACGATTGAGCAGTACTTCGGCAAGATTGCAACCTATGAATCCGGCAACTCCTGTAATTAAAATAGAAATGGGTGTACCCCCTAACATAATTTAATGAAATCAGTATACACAGCCATTAACAAAAGAATTTAGCCGTCATTATCTCGTTTCTTTTTTTCTATCAATCGGCACACAAGGTCAATAAAGTTTGTGCAGTAAACCGATATATCCCACTTATGAGCAGTTTCCTTGCAGTAAGAGCCCATTACTAGAAGATTATCCTTGTCTTCGATCGAACTAGCAATAGCTTTAGCAATATCCAGAGCATTGCTATCCACTAAGAAACCATTTATTCCGTTTTCAATCATCTCAGATGGACCAGATGGACAGTCTACGCTAATAACAGGACATCCTAAAGCCATTGACTCCATAATCGTTACTGGCATACCTTCCCATATCGAAGTTAAGCAAAAAACTTTTGCAATTCTAAAAATAGGATACGGATTTTCTATAAAGCCCGTTAGAAGTACTCTATCAGAAACACCAAGCTGTCTCGCCAACTCTGTTAATAGGTCAAATTGCGAACCTTCCCCCACAATAATCAACTTTAGGGTTGGGTTGTTCCGATACGCTAAGGCAAATGCTTCCAGCAACAGACAAAAGTTTTTTTGATTTTCTAGGCGACCAAGCGAAAAGACGACATTATCTTCCTCACTTGCGAAGTCTATGACATTTGGCGGCAATTCCCCTTCGCTAAGTTCTTGAAGTTTACTGATAACAATCGGTGGGTTCATTACTTCCAATTTATTGGCAGCCAATGCCCAGTTTTTCTCAAAATCTAATTTAGATGATGTGCTGACTAACTTAATTACATCTGCCGCTGTATATAAAAACAAAAGATATTTATAAAAAAATTTCATCACCCAATGATGTGATGAGTTATCATTATTAATTGAAGTCGTTAGATGCTGATGTTCTTCTATAATTGTTGTTGGGCGATTTTTCTTAAGACCACAAAGTGAAACTAGTAATAACAAATTCATAATAGGCGCAATCGATAAAATGATATCTGGTCGATGCTCCAAAATAATTTTTCTTAGCCTGTAAACGCTTATAAGAGTATCAAGTTTTGATAACACCCCATTATTAATTTTCTTAAGCGCAGTAAAATTAGGAAGCATTCGTATTCTGGAAACACCCTCTGATCGATTTGATAAAAGTACAAGTTCAATATCAAACAAGTCATTATCGCAAAGTGAGTCAAGTAGCGATAGACACATTTTCTGTGCGCCAATCAACGCTGTATTTGGCATCAGTGCCATTAGTTTAATCTTACTACATTCCATATGTAATTCCATGAACCGTGAGTATTTTGAATTTAACACGAAGCATCGACGATGCAAACTTATACCATTCGGCACACCCCTATTTGAATTGATGCGCCACTTAAATCATCTGGAATAATACGGACGGAGTTATTAACTTGCTCGATCTTATTATTAAGTAGTAGATTTGTTATTGGGCGTCTTATCATATTTGGCAAAAGTCGATGAGCCCCTGAACGAACTATTCCTCCTAAAGACAGTCCTGGTAAAATTGGTTTTGCTAATGTTTCAGATACTGAATTCCATTGACCAAACCACCGCTCAACTTTAAAACCATTCACTTCTAACTTACGTGCAAATTCTTTTTCATTATATTCACGCAAATGATAAGGCGTCGTATTAATTCGATGTTTCAAGCTGAATCTATTAAGAGGGGTTGAAATTATCAATGTCCCGTCACTACTCAGTGAAGAATGTAAGTCTTGCAAAAACTTATCACCGTCTTTTTCACTCATATGTTCAATTGTCTCAAAAGAGATAATTACGTCGAACTTGCTTTCACTTATTTTAGAAGCATGACGAAAAGACAAATTTGGTCGGCTAAAGTATTTTGAAGCGTGAGCTAATGCCTCTTCAGAAATATCAAACCCCATAACACTTTTCGCGTCATCACCAAGCATGAATGATCCGTACCCCGCACCGCAGGCAATATCAGCGATATCTTTCCCACGGACATAATTTTTTGCAAATTCATAACGTTGGCGATGATCAGGGAATTCAGAAAGATATTCATCAATGGTTTCTTGAGTTATCCAGAGGCGCTCGCCATTAAATTTGTTAGGTGAACTACCGTCATGTTGCATTGTATTTTTACTCCTTTTACCTTGTAAACTACTGGATTTTTGGATATTCTTTTTTGATTATTGGAAATGTTAGAAATATTATTGTTAGTGCAAAAAGTAATACACCGATGCATACGCCAATAATTTTTATTGTTGTAAAAGCTAGAAAAAAGAACATCACAGAAAAGCTTACAATGATAGACGCTAATATTACTCGCATGTATTTATTGAAATAGCCAAATGCAAGGAGATAAAAGTTGCAGTTTATTGTAGCTGTCAGGGCTAAAAAAGGTAAAAAAGACAGCATTCTTATTACTATAATACTTCCCTCAAATTTGCTCCCAAATATCAAATTACTGATCTGCCCTGCGAAAATTAACAGGAGCAACGATAATATGAATACGGGTGGTAAAGTCTTTTTTGATATTTTTTGAATGAATAACAATGCTTCTTTCTTATCAAGAGAAGCAAGCCTGCTTACGTGTGGATTAACAGCCTGTGCCAATGTCCCGGACAAACCGCTTTCTATTGCTCTAACAAGTTTAGACCCTGTCGCATAATAGCCAACCGTAATTGGATCCGTGAATATTCCTAATAAAAAAACATCCGCTAAATTATAAAAACTTATCATTACAGATGATATAAACACATGCCATCCATTGATTATTTGCGATCTAATCTCGGAAACAGATGGTATTTTAATCTGTAACTTATATAATCTTGCTGCCATTAGGGTGCTGATCAAACCAACAACAATGCATGCTATTGAATTAATAAGAGGGACATAAATGTAGTCGCTAGTATTTTTAATTACTGTAATTATTAGAATAACAGACATCAATTTTGATATCAGGTTCAAAATAGCTATATGCTTCATATTCTCCATTCCCTGAAAAAACCATATAGGGAATAGTAAATTTCCAATAATCGTACCAAAGCTAAATATATATATAATATAGTCTTTGTGTAGCACTTCAAAAGAAAAAACAGCAATAAGCAGTATAATAAAGCAAACGAACATAAGGACTGTTTTCACTATCATTACTGATGAAAATATTTCAGATGTTTTGTTAAAATCATCTCTATAAATAGATATCTCTCTTGTTGCCGATAAGTTAAATCCATAGTCGGTAACAAGATTAAAATACTGAACGACAGCTTGTGCGAAAAAAATTATCCCCAACTTTTCCGGGCCAAGAACCCTAGCTAAATAAGGAGCCGTGACAAAAGTCAGCAAGATATTAACCACATTGATACTTGATAGAGACAAGAAATTAGAAATTAGTTTGCGTTTTTGAGTCACTTGTCGCCTGAATGAATTTTTTAAATATAGTATTTAGTGTTCGATTCACTCTAAACACCATCCAGCGAGTTTTCCCTATTTATTTCGCGTAAGGTAATAGCCCTTGAACCACTCAACAAAATTATTAATACCATCTTCAATAGTTGTATTCGGTCTAAAGCCGACATCTGTAACCAAATCATCCACATCGGCATAAGTTGCTGTCACATCACCGGCTTGCATTGGCAAAAGGTTATTAATTGCATTTTTACCCAGACACTTTTCTAACGTTTCAATAAAGAGCATTAACTCCACCGGTCTGTTGTTACCAATGTTGTAAATTCTATACGGCGCATAGCTTGTTGCAGGATCTGGGTTAGCACTATTCCAATTTGAGTTGGGTTGCGGAATGTTATTAACAACACGAACCAAGCCTTCGACAATATCGTCGATATAGGTAAAATCGCGCTTCATTATTCCGTTATTGAACACATCAATGGGTTTGCCTTCAACAATCGACTTGGTGAATGAAAAGTAAGCCATATCAGGTCGCCCCCAAGGCCCATAAACGGTGAAAAAACGGAGGCCAGTTGTAGGAATGCTGTAGAGGCTCGAATAGGTGTGAGCCATAAGTTCATTTGCTTTTTTAGTTGCGGCGTAAAGGGAAACAGGATGATCCACACTTTGATGCACTGAAAACGGCATAGTAGTATTGGTGCCGTAAACCGAACTTGAAGAGGCGTACACAAGATGTTTTACCATGTTGTGCCGGCACCCCTCAAGAATGTTCATAAAACCGACGATATTGCTGTTGATGTAGGCGTGCGGATTCTGAATTGAGTAACGTACACCAGCCTGAGCTGCCAAGTTGACTACCTTATCAAAAAGTTCACCGGTAAACAGGCGAGCTATCCCGTCCTGGTCACACAAGTCCATCTTGATGAATCTGAATGAGGGATAAATTTCAAGTTGTCTAAGACGAGCAGCTTTCAACGTGACGTCATAATAGTCGTTTAGGTTATCAATTCCTATAACCTCGTCGCCACGCTCCAGTAAGCGTTTAGCAAGATGAAATCCTATAAAACCAGCAGCACCTGTCACCAAAATTTTCATGTTATCTCATCACTCTATGTCATTATCATTTTCTTTTTGTGGAATCTAAGGGGGCAGGCTACTTTACATTTATGAAGCAAGAACTAAACATATCTTTGGAGCCAGCTCAAGCCAACTATCCAATGTCTAAAGATTTAAGTGCCGGTACACCGGCACTCGTAACGCCATAATATCATTTGCGAATACGGACATCATCAAAAGTTTTACCCTTCAACCAAGCCACAATTTACGGTGTCAGCGTGGGTATCATAGAGTTCTCAATCGCACTTTTGAGGCCAAGCAGAGCAGCCTCGAAAAGAGAGGCATCATCCAGACTCCATGCAGTTTTGTCAACACTTTTGATCTTCTCAATTATCTTATTGATGGCATCAATCAAAGCCGCTGGATCGTTTATATCTTTCTTTTGCCTGGTACCCTTAACCTTCTGTTGTTTCGCCTTGTAGCTGTTATATGCGGTCATCATCCCGCGTACCTGCTTCTTACGGGCAATGTCAATCAGAGTTGATCTGGATATCTGACGATCACCACGACATTCATCCCGAATCTCCTGCGGAAGCTTATTGAGCGTTAAAATATCACCAACAGTCGTGCGAGCCTTGCCGACAATAACACCCAACTGTTCTTGTGTATAACTCTGTTCCATCATCAGCCGCTGGAGTGCTTCAGCCTCTTCAACAGCAGTCAGATCCTGACGCAACAGGTTTTCCACCAGCGCAACTTCAGCATAGTTGGTATCAGCAATATATACTGCTGGAACTGTAACCAGACCAGCAGCGCGGGCAGCAGTAACGCGGCGTTCGCCTGCAACAATTATCAGATTTCCTTCAGCATCAGCCCTAAAAAGTATAGGCTGCAGCACACCAAGTTTGGCAACCGAAGCTGTGATATCTTCCAGACCCACGGCATCAATAACCTTGCGCGGCTGCGCTGGATCAGCCTGCAGATCGTTAGGAGAAAGTTCGTAAAGTTTCCCTTTTTCGTAGATGACGCTTGTTTCTGTGGCTGCCATTACAAAACCCCTCTACAAATAATTTCACCAACAAAGTTGCTATTTGATTGTTTATTGGTTATTCGGTCTTTCTCTTCTGCTATAAGATCTTTCTCTTCTGAGGTAGACATGAGGGGACGTTGTTTGTTAATTTGTTATTGGCGTTGAAAGTGGTCAAAACTAAACCCCACCCAGCAACACTTCCACACTCACCCCAGCAACCTCTTTAATCCACCCCGCTCGGTATGGCAATATTCTCTTCATCCAACGTTTCACGATAGAACCAGGTTAAAGCTTCCATCGGGGTTTTCACAGAAACTTCATCGAGCGAATCAAAAGATAAATCTTCGCTGATTATACAGACAGAAGCGTCTCTTAGGCAGCGAGTTGCAAGAAGACTTTGGGGTCAGACCAAGCTAACTATTCAATATCTATGGGTTTATGTCCCCAAAACAGCTGTTTTCTGACTTTAAAAGCCCCTTTTGGGGGTCAAAACAGTATTGTAAGCGACAGGTTCTTCACTTGGCACATTTTTGATGTCAGCGTGTTAGCAGTAGACAGTCAATATTAAGCTTAAGTAAATACCATATCGGTGGACATTAGTCACTAAATTTTATTTTTTTGCTGTCGCCACTGAGAGAGAGAGAGAGAGAGAGAGAGCAAGCTTTCTAGTATGTTACGCGACTGGAGCTGGGGGGGGTAAATTAAGCTGAAGCCATTTTCAGCAGTGGATGACTGTAATTCTTGGATTGAGTCGGCGGTGAAGTCGCCAAGATGACCATCAGACTCCTCTTACCACTTCTTGCTGACACTCTCAAAATCCATGTCACCGACGAACTTGCCTTTCTCAAGACTATTTCTTGCATCATCTCAAAGAAGCGCTCCTCGCAAGTTTCGTCCTTAATGTCGATAAATTTGTTACAAATTTCCGTTACCATATTGACCACCTCCTCACACAATCGAGTTTCTACCGCATTTTTAACAACTTCCAGTTCATTTTTTACTGTTAAAAAAATCGAGTATGACTTAGACTGCTTTTCAGACAGAAACATGTTTTAATTCGGTATGTTACTATGAGCAATTGAGCAAAGTGCTTGATTGTCTTCTTACCGTTAGATATTAATTTGGACAAAGAATAGGACACAGAACAAGACAAATAATTGGACATAATAGTCGAAATATCAGGCTATTAGCAAACAACTACACACAACGAAAGGGTAATAATTACAAACATATGCGGCTTAATCTTGTTTGTATATAAGAAGTCAATCAAGAAGCCTAAGCGATTGAGTTTGCTTGGGCTCTGCAGCTAGAACAGGAATTCCAGTGTACGGGAACTTGTGCGTTAAGCAGAAACGCTGAAGCATTATATCAACCTCAGCGACGAGATTTCAGCAGCTTTTGTTGTCATCGATTTTTCCTCTAATCAGAAATTTGCCGGGGTCTATGCCGCCGCGATTGGGGGCTTGTAATTCCACGGCCTGATTAATGTATCAAGAGGAGTCGCTTCGAACACAATTTATTTTCGGTTATTTTCTTCGAACTATTTTTATTGCGTTGGTGAGAGGTGAAGTTACAAGCCTGCGTACTCTGGCTATGAACACTCTATGTGAAAATCAAGCTCCCAGGGTCTCTCCGAATCAACTCGATTCACGTCGTCAATACAAACACTCGTCACGCAACCGTCATCCCTCCAGGGAACTCCAGGCTTGTCGAGGTACACCTTTGACACTGGGAGATCTTTTGATCGCCGAACTTGAACAAGTTGAAACCTACATGGCTGCAAACTGATCCGCTTTTAGATTTGTATATCTGTTTGAAGTTACTGTAATGCATCGTACAAATATGCTATATAGAATCCGTCAAATTGGCAGGGTAGTATAGGTGGAATATGACCACTGGAGTCGTAAAAGGGTAAATTACGTGCGTTCAAAGAAGAAAACGAATAAACACCAGACGATCGGACGCACTGCATCGGCTACCATCACTGGCATAACTGAATCGGAAGCGGTTTTATACCGCTATCTTTTTAAAGTTTTGCCGGAAAAGAGCTCCGTTGCAGAATTTCAAGATAAAGCAAGAAGGTGGATGGAACCGGAATACCGAAGGAATTTTCACAGTTATTTCATTACATCACCGTTCGGTGCTGAGAGAAGTGATGCCTTCAAAACGTACGCGAAGCTTGGATCGAGTATTTACGTCGGTTTAAGATGTAATCGTGCAAATTTATTGCTCCGTACGATGCAAGACAACCGCACGCAGCTGGATAATTTTCTAAAATTAAGCCGATCGTTACAATTAGCTCTGTTAGAAATTATTACATCACTCGACCATCTTGAACATCAACAAGAATATTCAGTCCTAACGACTTCAACGGATAAACTTCATGCTCTCGGTAAGCAGCTTGATACACCGATGTCTGCGATACATCTGAGCACTGACGAGGTCGCTGATTTACTCAACTTTGCAATTAAATGCCCGAAAGAGTTTGACACTGAATTGGTTTTCAAGACACTTGGCAACTTCGATCTTTCTGTAAACGCAAAATTTAGTTGGTTACATCCTATTTCTGAATATGCGGAATTGTATACGAGCCTGTTGAACGACGCATTTACAACTGTTGATGAATTCAAAGCGTTCTATACTAGCCTTGTAATGAACACGAACGAAAATGCGGTTGCTTGGCATTACACAACAGGCGAGAAATTTCTGGGTATATTAGCCGACAGCGTCATCAAACCTTCAGTTATAAGTGCTGTCGAGCGATTACATGAACGTCCTATTACTTGGTTTACGGTCGACCAATTTTGGGAACCGACAACGGCTTACGTTTTTATAGGCGACGAATCTGACCAGTCGAAACTATTTACACTCGAAGAAACGTGTCTTCATGGATGTGGGCTACTACGCTTAGGGCTTCCGTCATCAGCACGACGGGATGGAACTTTAACCCCGTGGTCTGAACTTTGGCAAGCTGCCGGTGTCAAGCCTGATGTCAAAGCTTCTTTAGAACATGAAGGCATTTGTAGAGGATCTGACCCTGAAGATTGGTACGGCAGTTTCGAATCAGTACCGTTACAAAACCTTATAATTGAATACGTATCTCAGCATACGAATAATTATGCATGGGTTAGAATGGATACCGACGAGAAAGTAAAGTCAATGATTGACGAGATCGAAGTGCGCGTTGCAGAAGAGAAAGAGCGAAGAGGATGGTGAGCCGTTTTGGAAATTAAGCTTGAAAAAGATGCTGAAAAGAAGCTTGTTACCTCCATCAAGCGCTACGTAAGCGAAAACCTTGATATCGAAATTGGAGAATTGCAGTCTTCTCTCTTTCTGCAGTTTTGTCTTGAGGAGATTGGTCCCGTGATTTACAACCGTGCAATTTCCGATGCTCAAACGTATATGCAGGAAAAAGCAATGGATATTGAGAATACCTGTTTCGCAGCTGACTCAACGTATTGGGCGAAACAAGACAAAAAGACTGCTCAACGTCGACCTGGAACTGGTAAACGCTAAAGAGCGTTTACGGTGATCGAGTTAAGCAGTCCTGTCAATTTTACGAACCAAAAATCAGCCGGATTGCGGTTTAAAGCCCCTTCAAATCCTTGCCTGCGGTAAACTTGCCGCTTTTTGATGCTGCGATCTGAATCTCAGCACCAGTCTGCGGGTTGCGACCTTTGCGAGCAGCACGTTCTGATACACAGAAAGTGCCGAAACCGGGGAAAGTGATCTTGTCACCGGCTTTCAACAACTTTGTCGTTACTGAAATAAACGCTTCTACGTTATCTGCTGCTACGGTTTTTGGTACGTTCAGTTCCTCTGCTACTGCTGCCACAAATTCTGCTGTAGTCATGTTGTCTGAACCATATCGTCAGCGGTGAAACTGCTTCGGCCTGTCATTGCATCCGGGGGGGGGGGTACATTTCGATTGATTCTGTAGAATTCAGTTTATTTGAGTCTTTACAGTTTCTTTTAGTCTTTTTAATGTCAATTCTTTTCTCACGTCACTTGCAAAAGTATCACGTGCAATTCCGGGTATTTTTGCATGGGTTTCAGCATATTTACCTCTAATTTGTTCTAAAAGAGCAATTGCCTGATCCAAAGAATCACTGCCAAGTTTATTCTCGTAACAATAAACCCGTATATATGTGAAAATAATATAATCAACTATTGAGGAATGAGAATCTATAATAAGTTGCTTTACGATATCTCTGGATGCTGCAAAGTCTAGTTTCATTAGGAGCATTGACAAGAAACATTTTTTAAGCGTGTCTTTCTCAATTTGAGCTAAATCTTTAACGGTATTTTTTAGCTTTGCGTTACCCATATGATCCGACATATGAAGAATTACCGAAACAGGGAGTACCCGGTAAATAATTTCTTGCGATTTCTTGACTAGTTGTTCCGTTCGTTCGTTTTTGATTTCTTCTATTCTCTCTCCTAGCAGAATTTCATAAATTTCACGAATAGATATATCATGAATAAAAAGCTTGAAGTCTTCAATGGAAGCCCACATTGTACCTATATAATAATCAACGCATTTACTAATATATACTTTCCTATCCTCTGCGGTTAATTCTCTTGTGTTTCTTAATATGTCAGCCTCTAACGTTATAAGTCTTATAGCTTTTTCTAGATCATCGTCAGCATCTTTACTCATAGAAGTATTCTCAAGTATGTCAACATTTTGTAAATATATTTGATCGGAAACTTCATCTTTTATCTCAACGTGATTTTTTTCTCTGATTTCACTTTTTACTTGTTTTGTTAACAATACTATTGATTCCTGGAAATGATTCATATCGTGAATCGACTCGTGCTGTTGACCTAAAATTTCGCGCATTGCAAATGACGTGCGCCGATCAATTTCAGCAAGCAATAGATGATCGTCACGGAGCAAACCGGCCTTATATGCTATGGCCGTTGAAAATTTGAGGTAGTCTTCTCTTGACATTAGCATCGTATCAAATACTTTATCTTTTTGCATACCCCTTGCTATGAAATAATTTAACCAAAATCTGAATTTGAATGTAATTTTTCTGTTGGTATTTGCAAGAATCTGTTTCGAGAAAAATGGATTAAATGTAGATTCCCGTGGCATATCTTCATCAAACCGCTTAAAATAATGCAATTTAGCTTCCTCATATTTATCTATCGTCCACTCATAGGTATCACTTTCGACCATGGTTTTAGCGATGTAAATTAGAAAGCTCTCTTTTTCTTTAAAATCCAGTTCGTGGTCAATTTCTTCATCTGAGAGTTTTTCAAGTATTTCTTCGAAGTAGTTTTCTATAAGGTATGCTTCATTTCGGATATTCTTCTGACTTTTATCTCTAAACAATACACCGATAAATAACGTCACGGTCATTGGTGTGACTGGCACTTGTAACTGCTTGAAATAATACACTATTTGTTTGAGCATCTTATCAACGTCATATTTGCCAAATATGTTCCATTTATGAAGTAGCTCCCTAATTTTTCCTGTATTCATAGGCTGAATATAATAGTTGTTAGCGCCTAACGTTTCATTAAGTGATATAGATTCCTGCTTAAATGCTTGTGATATACGGTCCGATACCGTTATAATATATCTGCAAGTTGGATATAATTTATAAATTTCCGTAAGTACGATCTTTCTTTTTTCACGTGAAGTATCATCAACGTCGTCATAATCATCAATCAAGAATAATACATTTCCTTCTTTTAGATATTTTTCCATTTCAGGTCTTGTCACAAGACTATCAATTGCTTTACTAGCTACAACCGATATCGATGAAGGATTATTTTTAGGAATTTCTCTAAAATTTATAAATACCGGTAATTTGCTGGCTAAATTACCATCATTATTTAACACTTGTTCCTTGATATAATTAAGAAGTGTAGTCTTGCCAAATTCTTTCCCGCCAAAAAACAATATGTTTTCCAATGTCGCTAATAGATCCGTTAACTTAAATGTTTCGAGTTTTGGTTCACTTTTATCATATCTTGATTTATTTGTTATAACTGGTTCGACAAATATCTCGCTCAGTTTAACTGAATCGATATTTGTGAGAGGAACGATTACTTTATCGCTTTTTCCGGTGTCTATTCTCAATACAGATCTAATTTTACTAAGATCTATTAATTTATGCGTCTCAGGATTTGAGCAAATAAAATTATTGCATTTAACAATGCCACTTTCACATTTCTCCGTTTCTTGGTCAAACTCTCCTCTTATCTCGTACCATTTTCTCAAATACACAGTTAGGTCTAATTCTTTCAGATCAATGCTGAGTAACGAGTATCCGTTCTTAACCCGACCAGAGTACATTGATGCGCAAGTTGATATGTATAGACTGCCGAGCAATGATTGGACATAATTAAAATTTGAATCGTGAATATGCCCGTGACAAAATAGGTTGAATTTTTTTGCCATTACACTTTGTAACTGCTGCTTATCCCATTCAGCGAACATGTCATAACCATGATGAGATAGTACGATCTTAATATCACATGTCGATATTCCTTTTGATGCTTCTTCAAGGATTTCACTACCTATGACTATCATGCCTTGATCGTTACGGTGATCTGCTGATCTCCAAGCGCTATTTAAGGCAACAATTCCAACCTTTAAATTATTCTTAATAACTATATATGTATCATAAAAATATGTCGAAATAATCCTGTTATTATTTTGAAGAACGTTTTTAAAATTATCAAATGCAGATAGTTTTTGAGTTAGCATTCTATAACTAAGTCCAGTTTTATTACTTTCAACATCTAATATAAACCTGTGTAACGCATCTACATCGTTCAACTGTGCATCAAGTCCGGTTTCATATGTTCTATCTATATATGTTCGGTCAACTTCGTGATTCCCTGCAACATAAATAAAGTCCGATTCAGCCAATTCGTACTTTTCTAGCAATGGAATAATAAATTCTGACAAAGCAAGGTCATATTCGCAGACGGAGTTTTCACCTTTTTTAATCAAATCACCTGTAAATAAGACCAAATCTAGCGTTAGGGCATTGTCAAGTATCAATTTGTCAACATCCTTGAAAAAAGCTTCTCTTACTTTTTGTATTCTTTTAAGGTCGCTTGTATTCATATGTAAATCTGCAATATGCAGAGCATTTATTCGCATTTATCCTCCGGAAGATATGTTAGCATGTCACTATGTTTTCCTGAACATTATGCCAGATGATTGATTCTGTTGTCAGAATGATGATTAAAAAGCCAATTACGCCTGCCGTCAGGGTGTGATCTTCTCTTGCCATGGGATTCTTCCATGTAGTTGCCAAAACCACACCTACGCTATTGAGCAATTCAAAGACCCAGTAGCTCCAATATACTGAGTCATAGAGGTTTTTACTAATCAAGTCAATTCTATTAACTTTACCTTTAAAATATGCTGTTTTTTTAGTTTGTACTTTCTTTCCGCGCTGACAATCACTTGTCTAATCGGCTGGTTTTGGGCCGGTCTACTTTTTTTATTCCTCTTTTTTTTTGTGGCTCTTTTCTAGCTTCGCTAATATAGATGGTGCGAATCGTTCACTCATACCAGCTACAAAACCTAAAGCAATTAATGCAATTTCTTTCTGATCTATTCTAGAAAACACTGGTAAGAACAATTCAGCTCGAACTAACATCGAAACTAAAAGAGCGGAAAGAGCTCCCGCAATTACTCGATATGAACTCTCAATTTCATGTAACGCTTTACCGCTTA
Source organism: uncultured Geobacteraceae bacterium (assembly GCA_903845365.1). GTDB lineage: Bacteria > Desulfobacterota > Desulfuromonadia > Geobacterales > Pseudopelobacteraceae > JACRCG01. Next base: position 33,713 of record CAIMXI010000270.1, read on the forward strand.
AGCAGTTTAGATTCTCTTTTCCCATACGGAATATAATTGACATGAGAGCGCCTAGTGCGCCTGTTACCATGCATAGACAGGTGTTGAAAAAGACGGCACCAAAAATATTAGTGCTGATGTCTCGGAAAGTCCAAAGGATAATCCCCACGCTTAATATCAAAGCTGCTGTTTGACCTGCTCTAGCCAGATACCACTGGCGTGACAACTCTTTTCCTCTATCTATGAGGTAGCTTTCAGCGTGATTAAGGATTTCAGCAGCTTTTTTGTAGTCATGTGCCAAACTGCGCGCAAGGGATTCCCCCAATAACCTCTTAAAGCTTAGCAGGCTTGTTTCTGAAAGATGAGTTGTTGGCTTACATTCCTGAAGTGCTACACCATTAAGTATTTCTTTATGTTTTTCGGGTTTTTCATGACCCTTTTCGTCATATTCTGCGGTGGTAATCCAATCCAAATCGTTTTCGTTGTCTATAAATACGATAAAACCCTGACTATCTAAAATTAAATGCCTAAGGTTGAGAACACCCCATTTTTCTTGATCATAGTCAACGCTCATAGATTACCTCTTCAAATAATAGCAAATGGATAAAAGTGCATTCGCCTCCCTGCATTAAATACAGGCAGTTGCGGAGCATTTCTTTTGTATGTCATATCCTTAGCTCGCTCAAAAGCTTTGTCTATTTTGACTATTCCGTACCCGCAGCTATTTGAGTGTGAGAAGTTGCTGGGGGCCTTTAAAAGCTCTTGTGTAAAAACGCCTCCGGTCCCATCATCACCAGCTGATTGGTCAATACTACAGGAGTAGGCAACAATTCTTCCCTCAGGGTTTGACATAACGCAATCATCAAAAATTTTTCTATAGTCGATGTGTGCTTTTTTTGCACTTTCGCATACTGCCGCTTTCTTCATTTCGCGCATTTCATCTTTGTGGATAAGCACTAAGTTCCTGCAAATATCTGCGATCACTAAATGTCTTTTATTTTTAGGATTTATGCTGCTTATAGAAATTTTTTCTTTTTCACTTAAATACATAAGCGTCTCGTCAATTCCCTTTCCTCTAACGTGCTCTCCATGCCCCGAACAAGTAATGAGAATATAATCAATATTACTGGTCATTTCTAATTGACGATAAATTTCTGTCGAATTCTGATCAATAATTGTAATAATCTCATTTGGTCTCCAAGCACCACCGCAATCTGAGAGAAGGAAGTTGCGGATGTCGTTTATGTCCGTAACGACTCCAGGCAGGGCTGGTGTGACACCTGGTGCTCCAATAAGAATTGCTTTTCTTGTAATGGCCATTTTTCATAATCTCCTTATTTCTGTGCTAATTAGTACCGAGTTGTGCATATGGAGAAAATTGCTCGACAATCACCCACCATTTGCCGTCGTCTTTCACAAAGACGAGCAGCAATCCTAATCTCGTCTTTATTACAAGCCTTTCAAATCTTTGCCAGCCGTAAACTTGCCGCTTTTTGACGCTGCGATCTGAATCTCAGCACCAGTCTGCGGGTTGCTACCTTTACGTGCTGATCGTTCTGAAACACCAAAAGTGCCGAAACCGGGGAAAGTAATCTTGTCTCCGGCTTTCAACAACTTTGTCGTAACCGAGATAAACGCTTCTACGTTATCTGCTGCTACGGTTTTTGGTACGTCCAGTTCCTCTGCTACTGCTGCCACAAATTCTGCTTTCGTCATGTTGTATCTCCTTTTTAGTTTGTGCCGTTTTCCGCACTGATACCACATCGACTATTTCTGGTCAACGCCCAACACGCGGTCTCGGACATCTTCTCGGGTGTCCAGAATTAAACGAGAGGGATTCTTTTTTACTGTCAAAAACAGGTCGTATCGATTAGAATAATTTAAACTAAATGATAAGCATTGGTACACATATTAGTACACTGTTGGTACACAACGTTGGAGTTTAAGCTCCATGTGCCGGAGATTATAAATTAAATGCTGCTCAATAAGCGAGAATAATTAGGTGGTTAAGGCGTAAATGAAATAATTCCGGAAGCTATCGTCGCAACTGTAACATAATCGCATAATTAGCTAAATTAGCTAGTATTTTTCACGTTACACAAGCTCAGTTCTTTATCAAACACACCAGCGGACACATACTTTGGGCCAGTCTAAAAAACCAAGTTGTATCGGTTACTTACAAGCTGCGACTGTTTTCGTGTGAGTTAGTATAATCCATGATCAACTGCTTGATTGCGACGTTCTTTCCTCTTACTGTATTGCAGAGGTATCCGCCGTTAAATACTTCTGTCAGCGGCTCCGGGCCGATTTTAGCCAATAACGGCAGTTGGTGGGGATCGCCGGTAAACCAGGTAACGATGCCGAATTTGCGTGGATCGTGAAAGCGGAGTAGCAGGGTGTCATCAAAGAAAAAATCGAGATGATCATGCTTTTCCGGCGGCGAGAAAACTCGGAGTAGCCGCAAAAAACCGGTCATCCCCAGATGCATCAGTAGCGAGCCGCTGCCGCAGTCGAACAACAGGTACTTGCCGCGCCGGGTAATGGCTCGCAGAGTCAGCCCAGGCAGTATCTCCGCAAGTTCAGGTGGCACCGGAAGCCTCAGTTTAGCGACTCTCAGTACCACCTGCGTGAAGCGTTTCCCCACTAAATCCCGCTCAAGCCGACGACGGGTTACTTCTACTTCCGGAAGTTCCGGCACGGTAGCCTCCAAGAGGTCGGATTTGGTACGGATTGGGAATAAACCTGGGATAAGCTGTTAACAAGTCCTTTTGGCAGATCTGTTGAGCCGTGAATCGGAATTGGGACTGACCGACTGCCTTCCCGGATCATGATGTGGTGACTGCCAGAGATGCGATCAAGCAGCCTTGTTCTTCCAGAAGTTTTTTGGGGAGTGCCCATATTTAATGCCGTTGACGGCTGCACAGATGACAGTCAGTCGCACGTCATTCCGCCCTGAATCCAGGCGTTGACCTCTTTCTTCCACTGTTTTATCCCTCCTTGTATCAG